>CASGED010000051.1 GCA_949300425.1 uncultured Bacteroides sp. | reverse complement strand
TGAGAGAGTATTATGTGAGACCCCTCGACTACGCTCGGGGTGACAGGAACACAGAGAAAAAACTAAAATCTCTGTGTCTCCGTGTCTCTGTGTTCAACAAATAAATTCCCATTTAACAAAATCGTAAATTGTAAATGGCTAAATTGTAAATGAAAAAGGCGTTCCTTACGTTACCCTCATGACAGTCGCATGACGGCTAACAGATACCTCTCCGAATTTGAATCACCACGCTTTGCAAACTTTTCAGGACGTTTACAGGCGTTGTCTACAGCATTCTTCAGGTTTAACGGCAGCATTCCGGAGTAAAAACTCAGCAACAATGGCCTGCCGTTGTTATGTGACGAGAAGAGCAAAGCGCAAGGCGCTTTCGTGTTGTTGCTTCCATATCACAAAAACTTAGTTTTCAACCAATTAAGTCTTTTCAGATTCGCCGCTTTATCATCGTTTTATAGTATGAAGCGGCAATCTTTTGCAAGACGCTGATAATCAATACGCAGCAAATTGCATTTCTTGGGATTAGTCGAACAAATGCAGCTTTTGTGAGGATAAAATCATTAATCTTGAGAAAATATTTTGCCGTAATTTCCTTAGTATTAAATCTTTTTGTTACTTTTGCGGCATGTTTCGCCGCTTCATACTATACAGCGGCGGGTCTTGTCGAACATATTTCTGTCGTTTTATTTACGAAAAATCTTATCAATTAGTTTCCGAGGACTGGAAAAGGCTCTAACCATTTGTTATTGTCCAGACATAAAAAAATGCGGATTCAGTGGACTCATAAACCGTCCACTAAATCCGCATCTAAGATATATTATCCGCTGTTTTGTCTGCGTCCTTTATGCTTTCTTCAACGCCGCGATGCTTTCCTTCAGCGACTTGATGATGCTTTCGGCATCCGCCTGTTTCTTGCGTTCCATTTCGATAACGGCCGCCGGGGCGTTGTTGACAAACTTCTCGTTGGAGAGTTTCTTCAATACGCCTTGCAGGAAACCTTCCTTATGCTTCAGCTCGGCTTCCATACGGGCTATCTCAGCTTCCACGTCAATCAGATTGCCCAACGGAACGGCATATTCCGTAGTACCTACCATGAAGGCGGACGCGCCGTCGGCCTTGGCTTCTACCACGGGAATGGCGGACAGGTTACACATCTTGCTGATGACGGCATTGAACGCCGCAACCGGATTCTCGCCTACCACCTGCAACTCCAATGTTTCCTTCTGCGCGATGTTCTTTTGCAGACGGATAGCACGGATGTTACTGATGACTTCTTTTACCGCCTCGAACTGGCGCAAAAACGGTTCGTCTACCTCGCCCGGAACGGCCATCGGGCTGACCATCAGGCTCTCGCCGTCCTTGCGTTCCACGATGTGCTGCCACAATTCTTCCGTAATGAAAGGCATGAAGGGATGAAGCAGGTGCAGCAGGTTGTCGAAGAAACCGATGGTGCGGGCATACACTTCCCGGCTGATGGGCTGTCCGTAAGCGGGCTTTATCATCTCTAAATACCACGAAGAGAATTCGTCCCAGAAGAGCTTGTAGACGGCCATCAAGGCTTCGCTCAGGCGGTACTTCGAGAAGAGGTCGGCCACTTCAAGCGCCACGGCGTTCTGCTTCGACTCGAACCACTTCATGGCCAAGGCCGACGCTTCGGGCACTTCGGCTTCGTCGCTCACCGTCCAGCCTCTCACTAAGCGGAAGGCATTCCATATCTTATTATTGAAGTTACGTCCTTGCTCGCACAGGGCCTCATCGAAGAGGATGTCGTTGCCCGCGGGAGCGGAGAGCATCATGCCCATGCGCACGCCGTCGGCGCCGAACTTGTCAATCAGTTCCAACGGGTCGGGCGAGTTGCCCAGTGACTTGGACATCTTGCGTCCCAGCTTGTCACGCACGATTCCGGTGAAGTAGACGTTGCGGAAAGGCATGTCGCCCATGTATTCGTAGCCGGCCATAATCATGCGTGCCACCCAGAAGAAGATGATGTCCGGACCGGTCACCAGGTCGCTCGTGGGATAGTAGTACTTGATTTCCTCGTTGCCAGGATTGTTGATGCCGTCGAAGAGGGAGATGGGCCACAGCCACGAAGAGAACCACGTGTCGAGGCAATCTTCATCCTGGCGAAGGGTTACACCAGGAGCCCCCTCAACTCCCCCCGAGGGGGAGCTTTGAGCCAGCGAGGGGCATTGTGCATAGAGTTGTTTCCAAGCCTCTTCTTCATTCTCGGCCACAATGACTTTGGGCAGGGTATAAGCCTCCCCTTCGGGGGAGGTTTGGAGGGGCTGTTCGGATGTCACATACCAAGCCGGGATGCGGTGTCCCCACCACAATTGGCGGCTGATGCACCAGTCCTTGATGTTCTCCAGCCAGTTGCGGTAGGTGTTCTTATACTTGGCGGGATAGAACTTCAGTTCGTCATTCATCACCGGAGGCAGGGCCATGTCGGCAAAGTGCTTCATCTTGAGGAACCACTGCATGGAGAGCTTCGGCTCGATGGGCACGTTGGTACGCTCGGAGAAGCCTACCTTATTAGTATAGGCCTCCACCTTCTCCAGCAGTCCGGCCTCGTCCAAGTCTTTTTCTATCTGACGGCGCACGTCGAAGCGGTCCATGCCTACGTAGAGTCCGGCGGCCTCGGAGAGCGTACCGTTGTCGTTGAAGATGTCGATGCTCGGCAGGTTATGCTTCTCGCCCAGCATGTAGTCGTTCACGTCGTGGGCGGGCGTCACCTTCAGGCAGCCCGTACCGAACTCCATGTCCACGTATTCGTCCTCGATGACGGGGATGACACGGTTCACCAACGGCACGATGACTTTCTTGCCCTTCAGCCACTGCGTCTTGGGGTCGTTGGGATTGATACACATGGCCGTGTCGCCCATGATGGTTTCGGGGCGGGTGGTGGCTACGACGGCGTAAGGAGCCCCCTCAACTCCCCCCGAGGGGGAGCTCTGAAGTACAACCTTTATTTTTTCTACCACCCTTTCTGTATCACCCAAAACTTCTTCATTAGTGAAACGTAGGACTTCATATCCTAAATCCTGAAGAATTTTCTCACGTAGGTCATCTGCTTCTTTTTGAGCTTCATCATTGTGATAACCCCCATCAACTTCTATCACAAGTTGCTTCTGCAAGCAAACAAAATCAACGATAAAATCTCCTATGACATGTTGACGGCGGAATTTATCACCTAACTTCTTCCCCCTAAGCATTTCCCATAAAGCGCTTTCCGCTTCGGTAGGATGCTGTCGCATTTCTTTAGCATTCTCTTTCAATACAGAATAAGCCAGAGGATTAGCTGTCCGATAACGATCCAACACAGCTTGAAGCTCCCCCTTGGGGGGAGTTGAGGGGGCAATATAATATCTCAGGTAATAGAACTTGCCATGCTCTTCCTTATAAATCACTTCCTCGTCGCTCAGGGCGGTCAGCGCCTTGGGATCCCAGTTGACCATGCGCACACCGCGGTAGATAAGGCCTTTGTTATACAAGTCTACGAACACCTTGATGACGCTCTTGCTGCGCGCCTCGTCCATGGTGAAGGCGGTGCGGTCCCAGTCGCACGAAGCGCCCAGGCGGCGGAGCTGCTTCAGGATGATGCCTCCGTGTTCCTCGGTCCATGCCCAGGCATGTTTCAGGAACTCTTCGCGGGTCAGGTCGGTCTTCTTGACGCCTTCCTGCGCCAGCTTGTTCACCACCTTTGCCTCGGTGGCGATGGAAGCGTGGTCAGTGCCCGGCACCCAGCAGGCGTTCTTGCCTTCCATGCGGGCACGGCGCACCAGGATATCTTGGATGGTATTATTAAGCATGTGTCCCATGTGGAGCACGCCGGTGACGTTGGGGGGCGGGATGACGATGGTGTACGGCACGCGTCCATCGGGTTTCGAACTGAACAGTTTGTGGTCCAGCCAATATTGGTACCACTTCCCCTCCACATCGGCGGGATTGTACTTACTTGCTAATTCCATTGTTTCTAATAAGTCTATATATAATTAAACGTAAATGCGAATACGGGCGCAAAATTACGAAATAATTGCTTTCCAAGGGTAAAAGCAAGCAAAGTTTTCAAAAGAATGTTGTCCGGATAACAAATATAAGATTATATTTGCCGCCCATAAACATGGGTATTCATACTAAATTACAAAAAAACATCATGAGAAACTATTTTCTTTTAAGCCTGAAGTGCTTAGTTGTGTGCGCGCTCGCCACACTGTGCTGCGCATGCCGGGAAGACGCCCGGATTACCGCCGCCTACGACCTGATAGAACGAGTGACGCCCGGATACGGGGAACAGTTCAAGCTGGAACTGATAGAACCGGAGGACGGGCAGGACGTGTACGAGATTGACGCGGAGGACGGCAAAGTCGTGCTGCGGGGAAACAACACCGTAGCCATCGCCACGGCTTACAACCAATACCTGAAGTACACGTGCAACGCGCACGTCTCCTGGCTGGGCGACCAACTGGACCTGCCGGAACAACTGCCCATGCCCCAACCGGCAAGGAACACCATCAACGGCAAGTACCGGGTGTACATGAACTATTGCACCGTGAGTTACTCGGCTGCCTGGTGGGACTGGGAACGCTGGCAACGCGAAATAGACTTCATGGCGATGAACAGCATCAACATGCCGCTATCGGTGGTGGGACTGGAAGCCGTGTGGTACAACACGTTGCTGAAACACCGGTTCACCGACGAAGAGGCCCGGAGCTTCCTGGCGGGACCCGGACACGCCGCCTGGCAATGGATGCAGAACCTGCAAAGCTACGGAGGACCGCTGCCCAAGTCGTGGATAGACAAGCATGCCGCATTAGGCAAACGAATCATCGACCGCGAACTGGAACTGGGCATGACGCCCATCCAGCAAGGATTCTCAGGCTACGTGCCCAGAGAGTTGAAAGACAAATACCCGGACGTGAACATCAAGTTGCAAGGACGTTGGTGCGGATTCACCGGCGCCGCCCAACTCGACCCTACGGACTCGCTGTTCAGCGTCATCGGACGGGACTTCCTGGAGGAGGAGAAAAAGCTCTTCGGCGCTCACGGCTTTTATGCCGCCGACCCCTTCCACGAGAGCGCGCCTCCTGTTGACACGCCGGAATACCTGCAAGCGGTGGGACGTTCCATCCACAACCTTTTCCAAGACTTCGACCCGGACGCCACATGGGTCATGCAGGCCTGGAGCATCCGCAAGGACATCGCCACCGCCGTCCCGCAAGACAAGCTGCTCATCTTGGACTTGAACGGCAGCAAGTACAAACAGAACGAAGGCTTCTGGGGCTATCCGTTCGTAGCGGGCAACCTGCATAACTTCGGCGGACGAATCAACCAGCACGGCGACTTGCGCCTGCTCGCCGCCAACCAGTACCGGCGCGTGCAGGAACAGCACCCCAACGTGTGCGGGTCCGGACTCTTCATGGAAGGCATCGAACAGAACCCCGTGTACTACGACCTGGCCTTCGAAATGCCGCTCCACCGCGATTCCATTGAGATAGAAAAATGGCTGGCACGCTATGCGGAACGCCGCTACGGAAGCCCGTCGGAAAATGCCAACGCCGCATGGGCTTGCCTGTTGGAAGGACCTTACCGCCCGGGGACCAACGGGACAGAACGTAGCTCCATCATGGCCGCGCGCCCGGCGCTGGACGTAAAGAAGTCGGGACCTAACGCCGGACTGGGCATCCCCTACTCGCCCCTGCTGGTGGTAAAAGCCGCCGGACTGTTGCTGGAGGACGCCGACAAGCTGAAAGCGTCGGAGGCTTACCGCTTCGACATCATGGACGTGCAACGCCAGATGATGACCAACTTAGGACAGGCCATCCACAAACGGGCCGCACAGGCTTTCCGCGACAAAGACAAAAAAGCGTTCGCGCTCCATAGTGGCCGTTTCCTGGAGCTGCTCCGCGACGCGGACACGCTGCTCCGCACCCGTCCGGAGTTCAACTACGACCGCTGGCTGACGCAAGCCCGCAGCTGGGGCGACAACGAGGAGGAAAAGAACCTCTTCGAACACGACGCCACGACGTTAGTCACCATTTGGGGAGGCGACGGCGACCCGCTGATATTCGACTATTCATGGCGCGAATGGGCCGGACTGATAGGCGGCTATTACCTGCCGCGTTGGGAGAAATTCTACGCCATGCTGCAACATTGCTTAGACACGGACACGCCCTACCGGGAAGACGGGCTGAAGCTGACACACGGCAGAGAGGCTTTCCGCGCCAACGACTTCTACAACGGATTGGGCGACTGGGAGCTGCAATACACCCAAACCTACGGAAAGGCCCGGACGCCCATCACGGAAGGCGACGAAGTGGAAACAGCCTCGCGCCTCTACCGGAAGTATCTGCAACTGGCCGGCGAATATTATGGAGAAGAAACGGGAGCGGACAAGCTGGTCGAAACCTACAATTTTGAGAACTTAGGAGAAAAGAGATAGACGAGAAGAACTCCCCCGTCACGCAAAAAGCCGCCCCGGCATGGAGCGGCTTTTCTGTTTTCGAAAATATAATCACTATGAGAATGAAAGTTTAGGCCAACTTGTCGTTTGAACCTAATACGTTGAGAATTTTGTGCTTGTACAGCTTCTCCATTTCGTCGCGGGCCGGACCCAGATACTTGCGCGGGTCGAACTCGGCGGGCTTCTCGGCAAATACCTTGCGGACGGCAGCCGTCATGGCCAGACGAGAGTCGGAGTCGATGTTAATCTTGCAAACGGCAGACTTGGCGGCTTTACGCAACTCGTCTTCGGGGATACCGATGGCAGCTTCCAGCTTGCCGCCATATTGGTTGATCATGTCCACATACTCCTGGGGTACGGAAGAAGAACCGTGGAGCACGATGGGGAATCCGGGCAGTTTCTCCATAACCGCATCCAGTACTTCGAATGCCAGAGGAGGAGGAACCAGACGGCCGGTAGCGGGGTCAACGTGGCACTGTTCGGGTTTGAACTTGTAAGCGCCGTGAGACGTACCGATAGAGATGGCCAAAGAGTCGCAACCTGTGCGGGTAGCGAAATCGATGACTTCCTCAGGGTTCGTATAAGTGTGGTGCTCGGCGGAAACTTCGTCCTCAACGCCGGCCAATACGCCCAGCTCGCCCTCTACGGTCACATCGAACTGATGAGCGTACTCAACCACCTTCTTCGTCAAAGCGACGTTTTCTTCGTAAGGCAGGTGAGAGCCGTCAATCATTACAGAAGAGAAGCCCATGTCTACACAGCTCTTGCACAGTTCGAAGCTGTCGCCGTGGTCGAGGTGAAGAACGATTTCGGGATGAGCGCAGCCCAATTCCTTGGCGTACTCTACAGCGCCTTCGGCCATGTAGCGCAACAAAGTCTGGTTGGCATAGTTGCGCGCGCCTTTAGAAACCTGCAGGATAACCGGAGACTTGGTTTCAACCGCAGCTTTAACGATAGCCTGCAACTGCTCCATATTGTTGAAGTTGAAAGCAGGAATAGCATAACCGCCTTTGATGGCACGAGCGAACATATCTCTGGTGTTCACAAGGCCTAAATCTTTGTAATTAACCATTTTGTTTAAAAGTTTAATTGTTAGTGAATCTCTAAATTCCGTGCAAAAATACGAAATCTCTTTCAAATACGACAAAAAGTCAGGCAATAAATTACGCTCCGTCCCGTAAGATTTGCCGTATGATTTGCTGTCGCTTCCTCCCGCGCGAATAACGTTTAATCTGCCGTCCCTTTAGATTTAATGGGAAGGGCGATTAGATTTAATCTAAACGGCAGGGAGATTAAACGTTATTCCGAAGGACAAGCCCGGGATTCGTCCGCCCCCGTACGCTCCTCCGGGCACAAGCCCTTATTTCTTCAGATAAATAATGGTGGGCAGGTGGTCGCTATACCCGTTGAGCCACGTGCGTCCGCCGTGGGTACGCAAGGGGTAGCCCTCGTAACGGCCGTCTTTCTGGAAAAGGTAATCGGGACTGAACACTTCGTGGCCGGCATAGCGAAGCCCGCGGCGCTTCTTCAGCAACGGTTTGGACAAGACAATCTGGTCGAACAAGTTCCACTTGCCCCGGTAGAGCAACGTGCCCGTCTCTTCGTCCTCCAGCACTTCCCACCACGGATTGTAGAACTCGTCCTTCGCCACCTCCTTCCGCCACTTGCGGGCGCCCAGCGCGCGCAGGCTCTCGTCCATGGGGTCGTCGTTCATGTCGCCCATGACAATCAGCTTCAACTTACGGTCGGTCCGGCGCAGGGAGTCGGCCAACGCCTTTACCTGGCGGGCGGCATGCACGCGCACCGGCGACTCGGCCCCGCGTGACGGCCAGTGGTTGACGATGACGCACACGCGCTCGCCCGCCATGCGTCCGTCCACAATCAGGAACCCGCGGGTGGGATGAAGCGTGTCGCCTTGGAAAGGCAGCGAGGGCACCAGCCGGGAAGTCCTCACCTCAAACTGGGCAGGGTCGTAGAGCAAAGCGCAGTCTATGCCCCGCTTGTCCGGGCCTTCCTCGTGGACGTATCTGTAGTTGGCGATGGAAGGCTGCCCCACCAGGTCGTCCAGCACCCGGCTGTTTTCCACTTCGGCCACGCCGATAAAGGCAGGTCCCCGCGACACCCGCCCGCGCGAAAGCGAAGACAGCACCCGCGCCAGGTTCTTCAGCTTGGCCTCATACTTCTTCGCGCCCCACCGGTAACGCCCGTCGGGCAGGAAGTCGTAATCATTCTTCCCCTCGTCATGGATGGTGTCGAAGAGATTTTCCAGGTTGTAGAAAGCTACGCTGTACAAACGTTGCTCCGGCTGACGTTGCGCCATCGCCCCAAGAACGACGCACAAACCGAACGCAAACAAGAGAAAAGTCCTTTTCTTCATATTCAAATCCTTAAAAATTCCCTGCAAAAGTCAGAAATAAAACGCGATAAACCTATTTTTTTACCGAACTTTTTTCTATTTCAAATAAATAACCTATCTTTGCAGCCTGAAAAAAGAGAAATGACCATTACACAACTATTTGTTACCAAGCAATAGTAAACCGAATATAAGAATTAAAAAAAACAATAGCGAAATGAAAAAAGGTATTCATCCCGAAAATTACCGTCCGGTAGTATTCAAAGATATGTCTAACGGTGACATGTTCTTGTCACGCTCTACGGCGGCTACGAAAGAAACCATCGAGTTCGAAGGCGAAACTTATCCGTTAATCAAGCTGGAAATCTCCAGTTCGTCACATCCGTTCTACACCGGCAAGTCCAAACTGGTAGACACGGCTGGACGTGTAGATAAGTTCATGAGCCGCTACGGCAACCACCAGAAGAAATAAGAATCTTCATTGAACGTATATAAAGCGTTAAGTTGTTTCAAATGGGGAGTCCGGACATGCAGGGATGCATGTCCGGACTTTTTTCTTTTTTAGGGACGCGACCGATACATTATCTCAAATAAATCGCTACCTTTGTGGAAACCTTGGGATTCATTTTCTCCTGCCGGGGAAAAACCTCGTAAAAAAAGAACATGGATATGGAATACCGATTCTTCAACCGAGACATCAGCTGGCTGTCGTTCAACTACCGGGTGCTGCTGGAAGCCGCCGACCCCACCCTGCCCATCTACGAGCGCGTCAACTTCATCTCCATCTACTCGTCCAACCTCGAAGAATTCTACAAGATACGGGTGGCCGACCACAAGGCCATCGCCACCGGAAAGACGCCCGAAGACGAAGAGAGCGTGCAGTCGGCCATCGAACTGGTGGACGAAATCAACCGCGAAGTGAACCGCCAGCTGGACGCGCGCATCTCCATCTACGAGGAGAAGATTCTTCCCGCACTGGCCAGACACCATATTATATTCTATCAGGGCTATCCCACGGAAGCCCTTCATCAGACATTCATCCGCGACTTCTTCCGCGAAGAGATATTCCCCTACCTCGCCCCGGTGCCGGTGAGCAAGGACCGGGTCATCTCCTTCCTGCGCGACAACCGCCTGTACCTGGCCGCGCGCCTGTTTCGCAAAGACCTGCCCGAAGAAGACCCAAAGCGCACGGAATACTTCGTGATGAAGCTGCCCTACAGCAAGGTGCCCCGCTTCATCGAGCTGCCCCAGATAGGGAAGAACTACTACCTGATGTTCATCGAGGACATCATCAAGGCCAACATCGGCACCATCTTCCCCGGCTACGAGGTGGACAGCAGCTATTGCATCAAGATTTCACGGGACGCGGACATCCTGATAGACGACACAGCCACCAACAACGAACTCATCGAGCAAGTGAAGACGAAGGTGAAGAAGCGCAAGACAGGCGCCGTATGCCGCTTTGTGTACGACCGCGCCATGCCCGGAGACTTCCTCGACTTCCTGGTGGACGCTTACCGCATCGACCGCAACGAGCTGGTGCCGGGCGACAAGCACCTGAACCTGGAGGACCTGAAGAACCTGCCCAATCCGAACCCCAACGTCCTTCCGCTCCGCAAGCCCCAGCCGCTCAGGCTGACCTGCCTGGACGAGAACGAATCCATCTTCAACTATGTGGCCCGACGGGACCTCTTGCTATACTACCCCTATCACTCGTTCGACCACTTCATCCACTTCCTCTACGAAGCCGTACACGACCCCGCGGTGAAGGAAATCATGGTGACGCAATACCGCGTGGCGGACAACTCGGCCGTCATCAACACACTGATAGCCGCGGCGCAGAACGGGAAGAAAGTCACCGTCTTCGTGGAGCTGAAAGCGCGCTTTGACGAAGAGCATAACCTGGCCACCGCCCAGATGATGGAAGCCGCGGGCATCAACATCCTCTACAGCCTCCCCAAGCTGAAGGTGCACGCCAAGGTGGCTTTAGTGCTGCGCAAGGACGCCCAAAACCATAAACTCACGAGCTACGCCTACATCAGCACGGGAAACTTCAACGAGAAAACGGCCACCCTCTATGCGGATTGCGGTTTGTTTACCAGCAATCCGATACTGGTGAACGACCTGAAGCAACTCTTCCGCACCCTGCAAGGACGATGCGAAGCCCCCGTATTCAAGCGTTTACTGGTGGCGCGCTTCAACCTGATGCCCGAACTCAACCGCCTCATCGACCACGAGATAGCCCTGGCCAAGGAGGGGAAAGAAGGTAGAATCATCCTGAAGATGAACGCCTTGCAAGACCCCTACATGATAACCCGCCTGTACGAGGCTTCGCAGGCCGGCGTGCAGATTGACCTCATCGTGCGCGGCATCTGCTGCCTGATACCCGGCCAGGCGTATAGCCGCAACATACGGGTGACACGCATCGTGGACACCTTCCTGGAGCATGCCCGCGTGTGGTACTTCGGCAACAACAAGCATCCGAAGCTCTTCCTCGGCTCGCCCGACTGGATGCGACGCAACCTCTACCGGCGCATCGAGGCCGTCACCCCCGTATTGGACAAGACATTAAAGCAAGAACTGACAGACATGCTCCACATCCAACTGGCGGACAAGCGGAAGGCCTGTTTCGTGGACGGGCAGCTGCGCAACGTGTGGAAATCGCCCCATCCGCTAAATGAGGAAACACGCTCGCAATATGCCTTTTACGACTACCTGAAAGAGCGTTTGTAACACGATTGTAACATGTATGACAAGTGTATGTAACACAATCTTCCGTCCTTTGCACCCGAATAAAATTCACAAAAATTATTATATGGAAACCATCTATTTAGGAATCGTAATCTTCCTGTTCGTCCTTGCCATATTCGACCTTGTGGTGGGCGTAAGCAACGATGCCGTAAACTTCCTCAACTCCGCCATCGGAGCCAAGGCGGCATCCTTTAAAACCATTATCTTCATTGCGGGCATCGGCGTCTTTATCGGTGCGGCGCTCAGTAACGGCATGATGGACATCGCGCGTCACGGCATCTACCAGCCGCAGCATTTCTACTTCGCGGAAATCATGACCATCCTGCTGGCTGTCATGCTGACGGACGTTGTCTTGCTCGACGTGTTCAACACCATGGGTATGCCCACCTCCACCACCGTCTCCATGGTGTTCGAGCTGTTGGGAGGAACGTTCGCCCTGGCGTTGATTAAAGTGTACGGCAGCAACGGCGACTTGGGCCTTGGCGACCTTATCAACACAGACAAGGCACTGTCGGTCATCATGGCCATCTTCGTGTCGGTGGCTATCGCGTTCTTCTTCGGTATGCTGGTGCAGTGGCTGGCGCGCATCGTCTTCACGTTCAACTACAAGAAGCGCATGAAGTACAGCATCGGCATCTTCGGAGGCATAGCCGCCACGAGCATCATCTACTTCATGCTGATACAGGGCCTGAAGGACAGCTCGTTCATGACACCCGAATACAAGCAATGGATACACGACAATACGCTGATGCTGGTGGGAGGCTTCTTCGTATTCTTCACCCTGCTGATGCAGATACTGCACATCTGCAAGGTAAACGTGTTCAAGGTCATTGTGCTGATGGGTACGTTTGCCCTGGCGTTGGCCTTTGCCGGCAACGACCTGGTGAACTTCATCGGTGTGCCTCTGGCAGGTTACTCTTCTTTCTTGGACTACACCGCCAACGGACAGGCAGCCGGACCGGATGGTTTCCTGATGACCTCTCTGTTAGGCTCCGCACAGACACCGTGGTATTTCCTGTTAGGCTCCGGAGCCGTGATGGTCATCGCCCTGGCTACTTCGAAAAAGGCGCACAACGTCATCAAGACGTCCGTTGACCTCTCCCGCCAGGACGAAGGTGAGGAAAACTTCGGCAGCACCCCGATAGCCCGCACGCTGGTACGCTTCAGCATGACGATGGCCAACGGTATCTCTAAAATAACGCCCGAAAGCACCAAACGATGGATAGACACCCGTTTCCGCAAGGACGAGGCCATCATAGCCGACGGCGCCGCTTTCGACATGGTGCGCGCGTCGGTCAACCTGGTATTGGCGGGCTTGCTGATTGCCTTGGGTACTTCGCTGAAGTTACCGTTGTCCACCACCTACGTCACCTTCATGGTGGCCATGGGTAGCTCGCTGGCCGACCGCGCCTGGGGACGCGACTCTGCCGTGTTCCGCATCACGGGCGTGCTGAGCGTCATCGGCGGATGGTTCATCACCGCCGGAGCCGCCTTCACCTTCTGCTTCTTCGTGGCCTTGTTCATCCACTACGGAGGCACGATTGCCATCCTCCTGCTGATTGGCGTGGCCGTATTCCTGCTTGTCAGAAGCCAAGTGATGTTCAAGAAGCGCAAAGCCAAAGAACAAAGCAGCGAGACGTTAAAGAAACTCCTCAGCAGCTCGGACAACGCCGAAGTGCTCCGCCTGCTCCAGACGCACACGCGCGAAGAACTGAGCAAGGTACTCGCCTTCACGGAAGAGAACTTCGAGCGCATCTCCACCTCCTTCCTGCATGAGAACCTGCGCGGCCTGCGCCGCTCCATGGGCTCGGTGAAGTTTGAAAAGCAGCTCATCAAGCAGATGAAGCGCACCGGCACCCTGGCCATGAGCCACTTGGACAACAACACCATCTTAGAGAAAGGTTTGTACTACTATCAAGGGAACGATTTCGCCAGCGAACTGGTGTACAGCATCGGACGCTTCTGCGAGCCTTGCTTGGAACATGTGGACAACAACTTCAAGCCCTTGGACACAATCCAGAAAGGTGAGTTTGCCGACATCACGAAGGACATCACCACCCTGCTGCGCGCCACCCGCGACCGCATTGAAGGCAACAACTACACCGACATGGAACTGGACATCCGAAAAGCCAACGAACTGAACGGACAACTCTCGCACCTGAAACGTCAGGAGCTGCAACGCATCCAGAGCCATACGGGCAGCATCAAGGTCAGCATGGTTTACCTGACCATGGTGCAGGAAGCCCAGAACGTAGTGACGTATGCCAACAACTTGCTGAAGGTGAGCCGCAAGTTCCAGGCGGAAGAGGAAAAGATTTGATACACACTTGCTAAAAAGAACGGGCGGTAGAATGTAGTTTTCTATCGCCCGTGTTTTTTATCCCTACCGGATTCTTACTTCAGCTTCCGGATGATTTCATCGGCCACCTTCTTGCCGGACATCAGCATGCCGCCGAAGATGGGACCCATGCGGGGCGTACCCGACACGGCAGACGCGGCCATGCCGCACACGTACAGGCCCGGATAAATTTCCTTGGTGCCGTTCACCACTTCTTCCTCGCCTGCCACTACGTCCAGCGAACGCTCGCCGATGACGCCTCCCGTCTCCGTGGCCAGGCGGATGCCGTTCTTGCGGGCTACCGTGGCGGCTATCTCGCTGTCGTGTCCCGTACCGTCTACCACAACCTTTGCCAGAATGTTCAGCGGGTCGACGTGCAGGCCTTCGCGAAGCACAGGCGTCCAGTTTACGACAACACCGCTCACACGGTCGGCCTTGAAGATGACGTCCTCCACCGAGTAGCAGTTGAAGATGGTAGCCCCGGCGTGTACGGCGTGGTAGAGCAAAGACGACGTACTCTCCACGGAGTCCATCGTATAAAGGCCGTCCTCCAAGGGCTGATAGTTAATCTCGAAGTCGCGCACGATGTCCATCGCCTCCTCCTGGATAACGATTTGGTTGAACATCATGGCGCCGCCCCACATGCCTCCGCCGGGAGCCAGCTTGCGGTCGAACTGGGCGACTTTCAGCCCGGCTTTGGCCAGGTAGTAGGCGGCTACGATACCGGACGGGCCACCGCCTACGATGGCTACGTCCAACTCCAGATTCCGTTGCAACTTATCGAAATAAGTGCTTACGATTCCTTTTGATACTTTTGTTTCAATCATTGTTATTATGAATTAATATAGTAATTAGCATTGTGTTTAATGGCACACAGATGACACTGATGAGACAGATTTACACAGATTTTTATGATGTGATTTGTCATGTCGAGCTTGTCGAGACATCTCACGTAACACATGTGAAAAGTATTACATGAGACCCTTCGACTACGCTCAGGGTGACAGATACATCTGTGGTTATCTCGTGAAATCTGTGTCATCTGTGTGCCATCTAAATTCCCATTTTACTCCTCCGTATAGTCGCAATCCTTCAGTTGCTGGCTGATACGCATGGCGCAGAAGTGCGGGCCGCACATGGTGCAGTACTTCCCGTTCAGGTGGTTGGCCTCCTTATAGTATTGCAACGCGCGTTCGGGGTCGAGACTCAGGTTGAACTGGTCCTTCCAACGGAACTCGTAGCGGGCTTTGCTCAAGGCATTGTCACGCACCTGGGCGCCGGGATGTCCCTTGGCCAGGTCGGCGGAATGGGCGGCAATCTTGTAACTTACGACACCCACGCGCACGTCTTCCTTCTGAGGCAGGGCAAGGTGCTCTTTGGGAGTGACGTAGCAGAGCATGGCCGTGCCGTACCAACCTATCTGGGCGGCGCCGATGGCCGACGTGATGTGGTCGTAGCCCGGCGCGATGTCCGTCACGATAGGCCCAAGGGTATAGAAAGGCGCGCCGTGGCATTTCTCTATCTGGCGGTCCATGTTCTCGCGTATCTTGTGCATGGGCACGTGACCCGGCCCCTCGATGAACGCCTGCACATTCTTCGCCCAAGCGCGTTGCACCAACTCACCCATCGTGTCCAGCTCGGCAAACTGGGCGCGGTCGTTGGCGTCGTAGATGGAACCGGGACGCAAGCCGTCGCCCAGCGACAGGGCCACGTCGTATTGGGCGCAGAGGTCGCAGATGTCGTCAAAGTGCTCGTAGAGGAAACTTTCCTTCTGATGCGCCATGCACCACTGGGAAATGATGCTTCCGCCGCGGCTCACCATGCCGCAGAGGCGTCCGTTGGCCAGGGGCACGTTCTTCAGGCGGATGCCGCAATGGATGGTGAAGTAATCCACGCCCTGCTCGCATTGCTCCACCAAGGTGTCGCGGAAGAGTTCCCACGTCAGGTCCTCGGCCTTGCCATGCACCTTCTCCATGGCCTGATACATGGGCACGGTGCCCACGGGCACGGGACAGTTGCGTATGATCCATTCGCGCGTCTCGTGGATGTTGTCGCCCGTAGAGAGGTCCATCAGCGTGTCGCCTCCCCATTTGCAGCTCCACACGGCCTTCTCCACTTCCTCCTCGATGGTGGACGTGGTGGCGGAGTTTCCGATGTTGGTGTTGATTTTCACTAAGAAGTTAGTGCCGATAATCATCGGCTCGGCTTCCGGATGGTTGATGTTGGCGGGCAGGACGGCACGTCCGGCGGCAATCTCCTGGCGCACGAACTCCGGAGTGATGTACGACTCGATGCCCAGCTCGCGGTTGTTCATGTTCTCGCGGATGGCCACATACTCCATTTCGGGCGTGATGACTCCCTGCTTGGCGTAGTACATCTGCGACACTTGGCATCCCGCTTTCGCCCGATAAGGCGGGCAGATGTGCTCGAAGCGCAGGTGGTCCAAGGTCTTGTCGGCCAGGCGCATGCGTCCGTACTCCGAGGTGATGCCTTCCAGCCGCTCCACGTCCCGCGCCTGAATCCACTTCTCGCGCAGGCGGGGCAGACCCTTGCGCAGATCCACCTCCACATCCGGGTCGCTATAGGGGCCGCTGGTGTCGTAGATGTAGACAGGGGCGTTCTCGCTCCTCACTTGCTTTCCGTCTTCGATGGTCACGGTGGGTGTCAGCGTCACGCGGCGCATGCCCACACGCACGTCGGGGTGAATCTCGCCCTTCAGATAGACCTTCTCCGAATCGGGATAAGTTATTCTTATTTTCTCGTCCATATATATTGGTATTAAATGATAATTTAGCGTTGTGTTTTATGGCACACAGATGACACAGATTAGACAGATTTACACAGATTTTTATGATGTTATCTGTCATGTCGAGCTTGTCGAGACATCTCACGTAACGCATGAGGAGGTCTTACATGA
>CASGED010000050.1 GCA_949300425.1 uncultured Bacteroides sp. | reverse complement strand
GTACGGCGTGTTCTTCATGAACTTTAAGTTAAAAGGCAGTGCACATAAGTTGCGTACCGACATCGTGTTGGCAGACCGCGATACGCACGAGTTGTTTACTGACAAAATGCGTTATATCTTTTTGGAGCTTCCGGCCTTTACCAAGGAGGAAGATGAGTGTGAGAATGATTTTGAACGTTGGATTTATGTACTGAAAAATATGGAAACTTTACAAAGATTACCTTTCAAGGCGCGTAGCGCTGTTTTCCAGAAGCTGGAAGAGATTGTTGATATAGCTTCGCTCTCCAAGGAGGATAGAATGAAGTATGACGAGAGTATCAAAGTATATCGGGATAATTTGGCTGTGCGGGCCTTTGCCGTAGAAGAAGGACGTGCGGAAGGACGTGCGGAAGGACGTGCGGAAGAAAAGCGGGAAAATGCCCGTGGCATGAAAAAGGAAGGGATACCGGCTGAAACAATAGCTAAGATTACCGGATTATCTCCAGAAGAAATTATGCTTCTGTGAAACTTTGGGCGGATTGTGGCATAGGTATCGTATCATCACTTGGCAAACAACTTTGTAATTTCTTCTTCTTTAATGGTAGAGAGAATCAGATGACCGTCAGGAGTGTAATTGGGGGAAGGAGATACGAACAACTGACCTATCAGGTTGGACATCTCATCCGTAGTCAACACTTGGCCATAAACGATAGCCGCCGCACGGGCCAAGGTCAACGCCAACCGAGTCTGCACATCTTCCTTTACATCATTTCCTTTTTCCATCGCCGTATGCACCATATTCTGTACGAGTTCCACGGGATCCAAGCCCTCAATGCCTGCCGGCACGCCATTGATGGCATAACTGCCTCCGCCCAAGGAAGTCAATTCAAAACCAATAGCAGACAAATCGCCCTGAATGCTTTCAAGCATAGCCATCTCTGAAGGGGGGAACTGAATTATCTCAGGAAACAACACGCCTTGGGAAGTTCCTTGCCCGCGACGTATCTGCTCGATGTAACGGTCGAAAAGCACACGCACATGCGCACGGTGTTGGTCAATAATCATCAAGCCCGATTTGACCGAGGTCAGTATGAAACGACCTTTGAATTGCAAATATTGCACACTGGGAGCCGCAGCAGCGTCATTGTTAAGCAACGATGCCTCGCCATGTGAAGCAACCTCCCCCATTTCTTCATCCTGCTTGCCCAATGAATCGGGTATCTCCGAATCCAAAGCCTCGTTCATCCGACTGGACTTCTCAAGCCCCGCATACAAACCTTCCCAATTCGTCTGGGAACGCGAATAGTTTCGCCCCACACCCGATGAAGACTTAAAAGGATTGAAATCTGAGCTGTAATGTAATTGGGGAGGAGCAGCGGGACGCTCTTGATTGAAAACCGGAATATCAGGCATGTCAGCAGCATCGAAATCAATAGAGGGCACCGCATTGAATTTACCCAACGTTTCCTTCACCGCTGCAGACAAGATTTGCCAAATGGCCTGTTCGTTTTCAAACTTTATTTCGGTTTTTGTCGGATGGATATTTACATCGATATTTGCCGGATCAACTTCAAAATAGATGAAATAAGAGATTTGCTCACCGGTGGGAATCAGATGTTCATAAGCTCCCATCACTGCCTTGTGAAAATAAGGATGGCGCATGTAACGCCCGTTGACAAAGAAGTATTGATGTGTTCCTTTCTTGCGCGCCGTCTCCGGTTTGGCGATGAAGCCCGAAATCTTGACCAACGTCGTATCGACCTCTATTGACAACAACTGCTGGTTCAGTTTCTTACCGAAGATGGCCATGATGCGCTGCCTCAACGGCATGACGGGCAAGTTGAACAATTCCGAATCGTTGCTATACAAATAGAACGCGATGTCAGGATGTACCAAAGCGATACGTTCAAACTCTGTCAAAACATTACTCAACTCTGTAGAATTGGTTTTCAAGAACCTACGCCTTGCAGGAACATTGAAGAAGAGATTCTTCACAGTAAAGTTGCTGCCCTGCGGACACGACACGACTTCCTGGCTCTCCACACGCGAACCGGAAAGGAGCAAACGGGTACCCAACTCCTCTCCTGCCAAACGGGTTTTCAATTCCACCTCGGCTACGGCGGCAATGGAAGCCAAAGCTTCTCCTCGGAATCCCATGGTGTGCAAAGCAAACAAATCGGAAGCTTCCCGAATCTTGGACGTGGCATGACGTTCAAAAGCCAAACGGGCATCCGTTTCGGACATACCCTTGCCATCGTCTATCACCTGAATACTGGTCTTGCCAGCATCTGTCACCAGCACGTGTATCTCTTTGGCATCAGCGTCTACCGCGTTCTCTACTAATTCTTTAATGACGGACGCAGGACGCTGTATCACCTCGCCTGCCGCAATCTGATTGGCAACCGAATCGGGCAACAAATGAATAATGTCACTCATACGTAACGCTCCTCTCTATCTTCTCTTAAATAATGCCATTGCTAAGGGCATGCCAAAGATAAATTAACAAACCAATAAAAAACAGAAGAATCACGAAATGCATCGGCTGCTTTCCACTCTCCTTGCGACGCTTCAGATGTGTAGTCTGTTCTACGAACTTTCCCCGGATATCTTCAGGCGAAAATTTCTTCTCAGGCAACATACCTAACTCACGCTTGGCGTTTTCTTCAATCTTAGCCAACTTCTCTTTGCGCTCATCCACATATATATAAGTATGATGGAAGCCGCGAGGTTTTCTCATTGTAAATAATCCCATAGCGCACTTATTTTTTAGTTCGTCCAATATGCATGTCACGAGGCGAAATGGTTGGCCTGCGCGTACTCTGCTTCAAGCCTTGTCCCGCCTTCTTGCCACGCCAGTTAAAAATATCCTCCTTGTTCAACGGCCGCATATAATCTAACCACACAAACGATGCCAACCGATATTTATCCGCAGGAATCTGGCTCATGGGATAGGCGGTGCCGCTGGCCTTGCCGATAAACGCCCCCCGTTCCATCTGTCTGTTCTTCAACAACATGCGCAAGAAGCCGCCTTCGGAATAGTTCATCAGAATCAAAGAACTGTCCCGTTCCTCCACCGGATAGAATATTACCATCACACTACCGTTGACATCTACTTGGCGAATGTCTCCGTCACGGAAATAAGCCATCATCTCCTTACCGGACACCTGATTATAGTGAATCGAATCTTTCTGCTCAATAGTGAGCGCCTGGTTGATAATGTGCGCCCAATCAATGGTACTGTCGTTCATATAGATTTTGATTTGCTCGCCCAACAACTGTTCGCTGCCATGCCACAACACGGGGTCGGTGTACATCGTCATGCATGAATCTTTGGAATTATAAACCAAAGAATCGCAGACTGCTTGAATATCCGAACGGTAAGCACGTACTTTATGATAGACACGCATCTCCCGATACACGGAATCGCTATTAAGATTGAACGTAAACAAGCGTAACGTATCGCCATGCATGAAAAGGCTGTCTCCTTGCGAATAGTCCACCGCCACGGCCCGTCGAGTGGCCAAGGCATTTCCTGTCAGTTCATCGTAATAACAATAATCGCCCGTCAGCATGTTACGATTGACAGTATCGTTCATCCGCACATTGTCGAACGCCTCTCCATAACTCAACTTCCGGTCGTAGAAAAGACTATCTCCCACCAGCTTTCGTCCTTGATTGGTCAGCACCGAACGATCTAACAACTCGGCTTGTTCACTCACTGTGTTATAAACGCCCCGCTCTGAATAAATATGATTGTTATCGCTTACGATGTCCGAAGGACCTAAAATTGTCGCAATTTTAGTCAGTGTGCTATACTTCAACGTATCTGAAGTCAGTACAAAACGCGGATTATTCAGTGTCACGTCATGATTGAACACTGCCAACTTGGTTGAAGGGCTATATTCGCCCCATATTGAGGTCAGCACATTGACAGAGTCCATTAAGGTACCTCCCTCAAAGTAATAACCTAAGTTGAATATACGGTCGTAGTTCAAACTATCCGTCGTAAGCACGGTACCGCGGTTAATCATCCGTACATGATTGCGGAGCATGGCCAGCTGCGACATGCCATCGTAATACAAATAATCGCCATAAATAAACAGCGTATCTCCCTGTTCCATCCGAACATTGCCATACGCCTCCACCGAATTGCTCTGTTGGTAAAGATAAGCCGTATCGCAATACATATACATACTGTCATGTCTCAACTTTACCGAGCCAGTCAGAATCTGAGCCCCAGGCTTCAAGGCATCATCAGCCTGAGCTTCATCCGCATACAACAAGTCGACACGGGTTTTCTTCTTTTCAGGTTCAGCCTTTTTGTCCTGAGCACTCAGCCAACAGATGCCAAACAGGCATAGGATACCCGTAAGAAGATACCTATGCCTGCTTAGAAAGTACAATTTCTTATGTCGCTTATGCATAAATTCCATTCAGTCCTGAACCTATTATTCTTTAATCCACCCCGGATACTTGAATTCGCACGTATTCCATCCCTCTTTGATGCGAACATACGTATGCTTCTGTTTTTCCCGGATCCACTTCTCTAAGACTTCTGCCCGCCGTTTTTCCAACACCAGGTTCTTCAAGTTCTGATAATCGTCAGTTATGGTTGCCTTATGACCATTGACACGGCTTTTCAATTTCACAATGACACACTCTTCCTTTCCTGTAGCCTGCGGAATCATGGTAAAGGCCTCCGAAATCTCGCCCACCTGCATCTTATCTACGACCTTAGCAATCTCGGGCGGAAGTTCCTGCATCTCGAATTTTGATGTATTCGTATTGGGGTTCGGCAATAAACCGTGATTATTGCGCGTATCTTTATCGTGCGACAAAACAGTCGCAGCCTCTTCAAATGTGAATTTGCCGTTACGAATGTCGTCGGCAATGGAATCCAACCGAGCCATGCCTGCTTCCAAAGCGCTCTCCGGGATATGAGGACGCAACAGGATATGACGCACACGGATACGGTCGCCACGCTTCTCTATCAACTGGATGATATGGAATCCATACTCCGATTCTACGACCTTGGAAACTTTGGTCGGATCCTGCAAGTTGAAAGCCACATTGGCAAAAGCCGGATCCAATTGTCCACGGCCATAAAAAGGCATTTCTCCACCATTGATTGCCGAAGCCCTATCCTCGGAATACATACGAGCCAGCGTAGAGAAACTGGTTTCGCCCTTATTGACGCGCTCAGTAAACTCACGCAAACGCCGTTTTACATCTTCAATCTCTTCTACCGGGATTCTCGGCTTTTGGGTAATGATTTCCACTTCCACTTGGGTGGGGATATAAGGAATACTATCCTGAGGCAGTTTTTGGAAATAGCGGCGCACTTCGGCCGGAGTGATTTTTATGTCTCCTACCAATTCCTGCTGCATCCGTTGTACGGTCAATCCCTCGCGGGCATTTTCACGAAGCGTCTCACGAATTTGGGTCGCGCTCCTATTAAAATACTCCTCCATTTTCTCCAAAGAACCTATACGATTGATGTACGTATTAATCATCAGGTCCACCTGAGTCACCACTTCACTTTCTGAAACCACAATACTATCCAATTCCGCTTGATGCAGAAAGAGTTTCTGAACGGCGATTTCCTCAGGTATGACACAATAAGGATCACCATCAAAAGTACGCCCGTTGTAGATAGCATCCAAACGCACATCTTCTACATCAGATTTTAAAATGGCTTCATCGCCCACAACCCAAACGACTTCATCAATCACATTGTCTTGCGACACCGCAGGGACAGGAACCAACGCCATCAGAAATGGCAAAACCATCCATCTAAAGTCTATACACTTTTTCATTCCGTCTATCTTAGTTCACAAAATATTTTATATCACCATTCTCAGATGCCTCCCGAAACAAATCGGCTTTCACCTGATTCATAAAATCTACTTGCCTCCTATTCAGCAACATTTCCTTTACGCGCGGGCATGCCGCTTCGTAAGGTTCTTGTTCACCGGTGCGAATGTACGCACTTATATTCAAAAAATACCAAAAAGCGGTATCTTTTAACGCTACATGACGATTCTTTTCAAAAAAATTATCCCAATTGTCCTCTTTCAAGGGTAACCAACTCATAATTTCCGAAGCCGACATCCAACGATCGTAAAAATATTCATACTTTACGGCATGTTGCAAGCTATACTTCTCTAAATGTTCCACCGCACTCTGCTGGTCGCTTTTATACCATTGCTTGACCTGAGACACTTGAGGAGCCGTCAAGGGGACTTTAATAAAAAGTCCTTTAAGCAAGGGACTTTCCGCCTTAAAAGCCTCCACATTGTTTGTGTAATACTCCCGTAAATCTTCTTCTGTCAATTCTTCTGCCAGCCGTTCTTGAATTAAGGCCTGCTGATAGGCATGCATCATCAATGCCTTCCGGTAATTAAAAACCAAATTTTCAATTTCAGCATCATCAGGAACATTCTGCTGAGCACGTTCATACAATAAAATGTCTTCGGCCCACGTCCGGATATAATGTTGGGCAAACAGCAGGCTGTCGTCCGTAGACAAATTCTGCGGCAATACCCGCAGCAAATCCTCCCGATAAAGGAAATGGCCATCGAGTTCTACCAAAGGCGTCCTTCCTCGGTGATCGTATTGGGGATGTCCACACGACATACACAAAATAAGCGATAAACCAATAAAGCCAACTATGCGCATAAATCCTACACCTGTATAGTTACCAACAACTCTTTAACGTACGAAGATAGCAATTTAACACATTGCCTCAGTGAATATTAACGGTTTTTAAAGCCTCTTGGTTTATTTCAACCTTCGCCTTGCTCCGCAAATCTTCTATCCAGCAAAATTCCCGGTAGTTCCGGTAATCATTCCAAAGCCTGTTTCCTACCTCGTCCCAACATTCCGGTCCTTTCTTCTTCTCGCCCAACACCAAAACATAAGGGAAGCCAGTCAACGGAAGGGCTTCTGACTTTTTGAACACCACGTCATCCACATATCGGTTTTCACCAGGTACAAAAAGCCCTTGCTCAACCTGTGCAACGACCTGTTCCTCTGCATTGACTCCCAAGCGAATGGCATCTTGCCATTCGTCTGCAGGAATTTTTTTCAGGAATTTCTTCACTTTCCGACCTACACGTTTGGAGGTACAATGCAGCACTATGCCTTCAAAACGTGTTTCCGGCCAGCGATAATCCTTCCGATTACGATTGAAGTAATCCTTCACACCTGCCGTATCGGTCTGCAATCGCGCTCCCAACACACGCTCCGTAATGGACTGGCAAAGAAGGCTATCCGCATAGGCTCGCAAACGCAGATTATAATCCGGACACGTTTTCACCAATTGCAAATCCGCATAAGACAATACCGTTTTAGCGATAAAACCATCTAACTGACGTTTGGGAGAGGCCGGATAAGACTGTACAAAAGAGGCTATATCTTCCCCTGAGTAAAGCTTTCCATTCAGCGAAAACAGGTTTTTTTCCGTAAAGCCATTCGCCAAGAAATCGCTGACACCCGCCTCATCCGGTAAGAAGTGATATTCGCGTTTCAGGCTATCCAACACATTTTTCATGACATGTCCGCCGCCCGAACGCCCCCGCCACTCAGAATGACTTTTCAAAGGGAACGATTTACGCAGCAACACCTTTATTATATGAATGCCCTGGGGCGTAAAGAAAGGAGCGGAGACTTGTCCCTCCGGCAAAGCGAAAGCCACCTGTTCAAACTCGACTGGCATATCCAGCGTACTTATCCAAAACGAATCTTTTTCTTGCGAATACATCTTTACGGCCTCCTCAAATTTTATTCTCCCGGAACAGATGGCATCATGAAGCGAATCCATGCGAGTCTCACAAGCACGCAATCGATTGGCTGTCACGTTCTGAGGTATATATTGAAAAAGATGACTCACAAGCACTCGACTACTAACTAAAGGCTTCTTCAATCTTGCGCCATAAACCGACGAACCGTTCTGTTCCATCAAAAAGAAACTGGACAAACCATGGCGACAACTATCCATAAAACTCCGAAAAGAACTTAACGTATCCAAACCGATATGACGTGCGGCATTCGCTTTCAGTTTGTAGTCTATAAACGTATCTACCGTTTGCGCAGACATTCCTTTTCTTACACAGAAGTCCCTATATTCGGCACAAGTAAATTTTTCCCCGTTAATCACTACCAGCACATCTTGTTGCGCACTTAGTCTAACCGCACACAGGACAAGCATTAACATCAGTCCACCCCAACGTTTCATAAACATATTAAATATACACCAAGCACAGATTACACGGACTATTGCCGACAGATTTTTAGAATCCGCATCATCCGTATAACCTGTGCCTTGAAGAAAAACGCAGAAGAAACATCCGGAAACGGTTTCTACCGCTTATTCATTCTATCATTTATTCAGGACGGCTATAATTAGGGGCCTCACTGGTAATAGCGACATCGTGCGGATGGCTTTCGAGCACACCGGCATTGGTGATTCGCGTAAACTTCGCATTATGCAACTGCTCGATATTGGCCGCCCCACAATATCCCATACCTGAACGTAAGCCACCTACCAACTGATAGATTACTTCATACAACGAGCCTTTATAGGGAACACGAGCGGCGATACCTTCGGGAACCAGTTTCTTCACATCGGTTGTTCCGCTTTGGAAATAACGGTCTTTCGAACCATTCTCCATCGCTTCCAAGGAACCCATACCCCGATAAGACTTAAACTTACGCCCATTGAATATAATGGTGTCGCCCGGAGATTCTTCCGTACCGGCTACCAACGAACCAATCATCACACTATAGCCACCGGCAGCCAATGCCTTCACCACATCCCCCGAATAGCGCAAACCACCATCGGCAATCAAAGGCACGCCTGTACCCTCCAATGCTTTGGCTACATCATAAACAGCAGACAATTGGGGTACACCAACACCTGCAATGACACGCGTCGTACAAATAGACCCCGGACCGATACCGACCTTTACAGCATCAGCACCAGCCTCCACCAACGTCTTAGCAGCTTCGCCCGTGGCGACATTACCCACCACGATATCAATCTGCGGGAATGCCCGCTTGGCTTCTTTCAGCTTATCAATCACAAACTTGGAGTGACCATGAGCCGTATCAATCACAATAGCATCGGCACCGGCCTCCACCAACGCGCGCATACGGTCGAGCGTATCTACAGTCACACCCACACCAGCGGCCACGCGCAAACGACCTTTGGCATCCTTGCAAGCCATCGGTTTATCCTTAGCCTTCGTAATGTCCTTGTAAGTAATCAGACCAACTAATTTGTTGTCCTTATCCACAACGGGCAATTTTTCAATCTTATGCTCTTGCAGGATTTGGGCCGCAGCCTCCAAGTCGGTTGTCTGGTTTGTAGTAACAATGTTTTCCTTCGTCATTACTTCGTCAATCCGCTTGGTGTGGTCCTTCTCAAAACGGAGGTCACGATTCGTCACAATACCGACCAAATATCCTCCATCATCTACCACCGGGATGCCACCGATCTTATATTCGGCCATCAAAGCCAACGCATCGGCAACCGTCGATCCTCTTTTTATGGTCACAGGATCATAAATCATTCCGTTCTCCGCACGCTTCACAATAGCGACTTGACGCGCCTGCTCCTCGATGGACATATTCTTATGAATCACACCGATTCCCCCTTCGCGGGCAATGGCAATGGCCATCTTCGCTTCGGTAACCGTGTCCATGGCTGCAGTTACAAACGGGATTTTCAACTCAATGTTTCTTGAAAACTTTGTCGTGAGATCGACAGTCTTAGGTAATACTTCAGAATAAGCGGGAATCAGCAGTACGTCATCGTACGTCAACCCGTCCATTACAATTTTATCAGCAATAAATGACATAGGGCTATGCGTTTAAAATTATTGCGTGCAAATATACGGTTTTTATTCCATTCCCGCATATATGCACGCAATAATTTTAGTTTTTTATTCTAAGAGCCCTATCAATTTGCCATTTCTGAAATGAATTTTATGCGAACCAGCCGCACTTCTTCTTCCGTAAAGTCATCTCCTAACTCGTCCAACGCATCATCAATATTGTCCGTGGTAGATTCCTTGAAGTAGTCATAGATGTCCAACATGTGATCTTCATCCATAATGTCTTTCAAGAAATAGTCAATATTCAGTTTGGTGCCTGAATACACGATGGCCTCAATCTCATCCAACAACTCGTCAAACTCAATGCCCTTGGACACCGCGATGTCATCCAACGCCACCTTGCGGTCGATAGCCTGTATGATAGAGACTTTCAGTTTCGACTTGTTGGCTACAGTACGTACACGCAAATCTTCGGGACGTTCTATTTCGTTTTCCTCACAATGACGTTTAATCAACTTACAGAATTCCTCGCCATAACGTTTGGCTTTTCCAGCGCCTACGCCAGGAATATTCTGCAACTCCTCCAAAGTTATCGGATAGATAGTGGCCATCGCCTCGAGGGAGGGATCCTGGAAGATGACGTAAGGAGGTACCTGCAAATGCTTGGACAACTTCTTACGCAGGTCTTTCAGCATGGAGTAGAGTTCGGGGTCTACCGCACAAGCACCACCACTATGCGCCGGTGCTTCTTCCTCTATGTCTTCAAAATCATTATCTTCAGTTATCTTGAAAGATTTCGGATTTTTCAGGAATTTCTTTCCTGCATCCGTCACCTTCAGCAAGCCATAGTTTTCTACATCCTTGCTCAGATAACCGGCAATCAATGCTTGACGGATAACGGAATTCCACGTACGATCTTCCTCACCCATACCGGAGCCAAACACTTCGAGGTCTTCATGCAGATGAGCCAACACTTCCGAAGTCTCGCGTCCCTGAATTACGTCTATTATATAATCCGCCTTAAAATTCTCCTTTACAGCGAGAATAGTTTCTATAACGGTACATAATAACTCTTGAGCTTCCACTTGTTTCTTAGGATTTAAACAATTGTCACAATTCCCGCAATTGTCTTGCGTATATTCCTCGCCGAAGTAGTGCAATAGCGTCTTTCGACGACATACGGAAGACTCGGCATAAGCAGCAGTTTCCTGCAGCAATTGCTTACCGATCTCCTGCTCTGCCACGGGCTTTCCTTGCATAAACTTTTCCAGTTTCTGCAAATCTTTGTAAGTGTAGAAAGTGATGCATTTTCCTTCGCCCCCATCACGTCCGGCTCTGCCTGTCTCTTGGTAATAACCCTCCAGACTCTTGGGGATATCATAGTGGATGACGAAACGCACATCCGGCTTGTCGATACCCATACCAAAAGCAATGGTAGCTACAATAACGTCCACCTTCTCCATCAAGAAATCATCCTGATTCTTCGTACGGGTAGCCGAATCCATGCCAGCATGGTAAGGTCGCGCATTAATGCCATTGGCCTGCAATATCTCGGCCAATTCTTCCACCTTTTTCCTGCTCAGACAATAGATGATACCCGATTTCTCAGGACTATTTTTTATGAATTTAATAATATCTTTATCTATATTGGCCGTTTTGGGGCGTACTTCATAATAAAGATTGGGACGATTGAACGATGACTTGAAGACTTTCGCATCCGTCATCCCCAAATTCTTCTGAATATCGTGCTGTACTTTCGGAGTGGCCGTTGCCGTAAGCGCGATAAGTGGAGCCTTCCCTATCTCGTTAATAATAGGACGAATGCGACGATATTCCGGGCGGAAGTCATGGCCCCATTCTGAAATACAATGTGCTTCGTCCACTGCATAGAAAGAAATCTTAACCGTTTTCAAGAACTCTACATATTCCTCCTTCGTCAACGACTCTGGAGCCACGTAGAGCAACTTGGTTTTGCCAGACACGATATCAGCCTTCACTTGGTCAATCGCACTTTTATTCAGCGAGGAATTGAGGAAGTGAGCCACTCCGTCCTCTTCGCTGAAGTTGCGCATGGCGTCCACCTGGTTTTTCATCAAGGCAATCAAAGGTGAAATGACAATCGCAGTCCCCTCCATCAGCAATGAAGGCAATTGATAACACAATGACTTACCCCCACCTGTAGGCATCAACACGAATGTGTCATTGCCGTCCAAGAGGTTTTGGATTATCGCTTCCTGATTACCTTTAAATTTATCGAACCCGAAATACTTCTTCAGTTGGTCTGTCAAATAAGTGTTCTTTCCTGCCATGATCTTTTGGTTGTTGTTTACAAATCTGTTTTAAATTCACACATCTAAAAAAGAACTTTCAAAAGGTCGTGTTATTATTCTCGAAATTCGCATTTTACCTTCAAAAAAGTCTATTTCCCAAGAGTTCTAACAAAGTTATAAACAACTTCGCAAATTTCAAGCAAAAAACGCCGAATATTTTTCAGAAAAAATTTAAAAAAGCACAATTATCCCCTTAAAGCCTTTCCTCAACCATTTTGCAGCTTAGCTATATTGGCTTTTTCCAACTCCCGTTTCGCATAATCCAGCGTCACGACAAATGAATCCTTATGCTCGGAAGGCACCTTGTACATAGCTTCCATCATGATGGTTTCCACAATGGTGCGAAGTCCGCGCGCACCCAACTTACACTCAACGGCCTTGTCTACGATATACTCATACACATCTTCCTCAAAAGTCAGCTTTACTCCATCCATCTCAAACAACTTTATGTATTGTTTGATAATGGAGTTCTTCGGTTCGGTAAGGATAGCGCGCAAAGCCCTATGGTCCAATGGATTCAGATAAGTAAGTACCGGCAAACGGCCGATAATCTCCGGTATCAGTCCGAATGACTTGAGGTCCTGAGGAGAGATATACTGCATCATATTTTCTCTATCTACGGCGACCGTATTACGTACGGCATTATATCCCACAACATGTGTATTCAAGCGCTGAGCAATTTTCTTCTCTATGCCATCAAATGCGCCACCGCAAATAAAGAGGATATTTTTAGTATCGACTTGAATAAGTTTCTGTTCCGGATGTTTACGTCCACCCTGGGGAGGAACGTTGACTATCGAGCCTTCAAGCAACTTGAGCAATGCCTGCTGAACTCCCTCCCCACTCACATCACGAGTAATGGAAGGATTGTCACTCTTGCGGGCTATTTTGTCTATCTCATCGATAAAGACAATACCTCGCTCTGCTTCCGCCACATTATAATCAGCCACCTGCAGCAATCGCGTCAAAATGCTTTCGACATCTTCGCCTACATAGCCAGCTTCCGTCAACACCGTAGCGTCGACAATGGTAAAAGGAACATGCAACATTTTCGCGATGGTCCGGGCCAGCAAGGTTTTTCCCGTACCGGTACGCCCCACCAGGATGATGTTAGACTTCTCAATCTCCACATCATCTCCAGAATTCTTCTGCAACAAACGCTTATAATGGTTATACACCGAAACAGACAGGAAGCGCTTGGCATCATCCTGCCCGATGACATATTGGTCTAAAAAAGCCTTTATCTGAATCGGCTTCGGAAGTTCGTCCAAACTCAACGACGAGACGCCGTTCTTTCTTTGGCGATTCAAGTTTTCCTGTACAATCTCATAAGCCTGCACGGCACACCCGTCGCAAATGAAGCCACTCACGCCCGTAATCAGGAAGTTAACCTCATCTTCCGCACGACCACAAAAACTACATCTGTTTCTACTTCTTCTCGAATCAACCATACTTATTTTCGTTTCAACACTTCGTCTACCATGCCATAATCCTTTGCTTCTTGGGCCGTCATCCAATAATCACGATCAGAATCAGCCCACACCTTGTCGAACGGCGTATGCGAGTGGTCGGCAATAATCGTATAAAGTTCCTTCTTTAATTTCTGAATCTCCCGAGCTGTAATCTCGATGTCCGAAGCCTGCCCTTGAGCGCCTCCCATCGGCTGATGTATCATCACGCGGGAGTGAGGCAAGACCGAACGCTTTCCCTCCTTTCCGGCTACCAGCAACACGGCCGCCATACTGGCTGCCATGCCCGTACATATCGTAGCCACATCGCTGGAAATAAACTGCATCGTGTCGTAGATACCCAATCCGGCATAAACGGAACCGCCGGGCGAATTAATGTAAATAGAGATGTCCTTGCCCGAATCTACCGAGTCGAGGTATAATAACTGGGCCTGCAACGTATTGGCCGTATAGTCATCAATCTGAGTCCCCAAGAAGATAATACGGTCCATCATCAAACGGGAAAAGACATCGAGTTGCGTTACATTCAACTGACGCTCTTCCAAAATATAGGGATTCAAATAGCCAGCCTGCGCCTTGATTACTTCGTCCAGTGCCAGACTGTTCATACCCAAATGCTTGGTTGCATATTTTCTGAATTCGTCCATATTTAATCGAATTTTAATTTTGCGGGTGCAAAGAAACAAAAAAGAATAGAAAGACACAAAAAAACGGGGATGTTTGAAAAGAAATTCAAGCACCCCCGTCTGTTTTTATCAGAATCGGGAAACCGATTATTCAAACATCTTGTTAAAATCCGCAGCTGAAATGCTCTTATGCTCCAAAGTTACTTGAGGCTTAATAGCATCTGTCAACTTTGTCTCCACCACACGATTTACCAAGCCTTCTACGCTTTCTTTCTTCTTCAGCATCTCCTTCACATAGTTTTCTACCAGTTCATCAGGGATGTTCAGCATACCATATTGGGCAAACTGAGCACGGGTAGCCTCACGAGCCATGTTGGCAATGTCCTGCTGCTCAACCTTAATATCGTTAGCCTTCACCAACTGTTCCTTAATCAAGTGCCAAGTCAGTTCCTCAATGCTCTTGTCGTAGTTATCTTCCACGAACTTCTCATCCTTATCCGGATTGTTGGCACGCATGATGCGCTTCAGCAAAGCATCAGGGAACTCCAGTTTGCCCACCTTCTCCATCAGCACCTTGCGCAGGTCGAGGAGGAATTTATAATCGCTATCGACCACAAACTGCTTGGCAATGGCCTCTTTCACCTTTACGCGGAATTCTTCTTCCGTCTTTACGTTACCCTCGCCAAATACTTGGTCGAAGATTTCCTGATTCAGTTCACCTTCTACAAAACGGGTAATTTCTTCTACTTGGAAACTGAAGTTCGACTTCACTTCTACAGCGGCTTCTTTATCTACTTTCAATAATGAAGCCAGCTCGGCTGGATTACCATCCCATGCCGTATGCGGATTGAACACCAATACATCGTTCACCTTAGCGTTGGCGAAAACGGCTTTCTGCTCGTCGTTCTTCATATAAGCAGGCATCATCACGGCACCTTCTACCTGAATGCCGCCTTCCTTCGTGTTTCCGGCCTCATCCAACTCTGCCAACAAGCCTTTCAGCATATCCTTGTCAGCATAAGCGTCAACCTTCTCATACTTGCCATTACGTTGAGTGTAAGCCTTGATTTGGTCGTTCACCATCTCATCGCTTACCTCGATGTCATAGTAATCTACCTTATCGTCAGCACTTACTTCCACCTTGAAGTCGGGAGCCAACGCAATGTCGAACAAGAATTCGAACTCGTCCATCGTATCGAAATCAATGGCCGGCTGCTTGTCCTCGTTAGGCAGAGGCTCGCCCAAGATGTTGACTTTATTATCTTGAATATACTTGGATACTGTTTCAGAAAGCAGTTTGTTCACTTCTTCTGCCAAAACCGATTTTCCATACATCTTCTTAATAAGGCTCATGGGAATCATTCCTTTACGGAAACCGGGCATTTGGGCTTTCTGGCGGAAAGACTTCAACGCCTTGTCTACCTTCTCCTGGTAGTCAGCTTTCTCAAGCTTTACAGTAAGCAATGCGCTTACCTTGTCAATGTTTTGCAATGAAACGTTCATCGTAACAAATTCTATTTTATTAAATTATACTATATTCTTGGCTCTCAAAATGAGTGCGCAAAATTAGTGTTATTCTTTCAAATCCCCAAAACAAGACTGAAATATTTAACTTACAACGTTTTTTTTCTACGCGTTACAAGGCCTATTCCTATTTGTCTTCTTCGACCCGGTCTTCCTCTATCACCAAATTTTGAATAATGAAACTCTGGCGTTCCATCGTGTTTTTACCCATATAGAACTCCAACAATTCCTTCACGGCATCAGTCTTACGCAAGGTCACTTGTTCCAACCGGATATCCTTGCCGATGAAATGGCGAAACTCGTCGGGAGAAATTTCTCCCAAACCTTTGAAGCGGGTGATTTCAGGGTTAGGACCCAATTCGTCAATGGCACGCAGGCGTTCCTCATCGGTGTAGCAATAGCTTGTCTTCTTCTTGTTGCGCACCCGGAAAAGCGGAGTCTGCAAGATATAGACATGGCCTTTCTTGATGAGGTCGGGAAAGAACTGGAGGAAGAAGGTGATGATAAGCAAACGGATATGCATGCCGTCCACATCGGCATCGGTGGCTACAATCACCTTATTATAGCGCAAGCCGTCAAGCCCGTCCTCAATGTTGAGAGCGGCTTGTAACAGGTTAAATTCCTCATTCTCGTAAACGATTTTTTTGGTCAGCCCATAACTGTTCAAAGGCTTTCCTCTCAAGGAAAAGACCGCTTGTGTATTCACATCACGGCTTTTGGTGATGGAGCCGCTGGCCGAATCCCCCTCGGTGATAAAGATGCACGAGTCCGTCTCTTGTTCCTTGCCTTTGCCATCGCTCAGGTGATAACGGCAATCGCGGAGCTTGCGGTTATGCAGATTGGCCTTTTTGGCACGTTCACGAGCCAACTTCGTCACGCCGGCTATAGCCTTCCGTTCTTTCTCGCTTTCCTGAATCTTCTGCAGCATCACTTCTGCCACCAACGGATTCTTATGCAGGTAGTTATCCACTTCGGTTTTCACAAAATCGCCTACATATTTATTCACCGTAGGTCCGGCGGGCTTTCCCTCCTGAGGGATAGCGGGCCACATGTTGTTGCTTCCCAGCTTGGTTTTAGTCTGACTCTCGAACATCGGTTCTTCCACATCGATGGCTATGGCCGCCACCAATCCGTTACGAATATCCGCGAAATCGAAATTCTTGTTGAAGAACTCCTTAATAGTGCGTGCCAAATGCTCCTTCAACGCACTCTGGTGCGTACCGCCTTGGGTCGTATGCTGACCGTTGACAAAAGAATAATACTCCTCGCCATATTGGTTGGTATGCGTAAAGGCTATCTCAATGTCCTCACCCTTCAGATGCACAATGTCGTACAGCCCCTCGCTGGTCATGTTGTCTTTCAACAAATCCTCCAGACCGTGACGAGACAAGATGCGCTGACCATTATATATAAAGGTAAGCCCCGTGTTCAGATAGGTGTAATTGCGCAACAGGTTTTCCACAAACTGAGGTTGGAAGGCGTAGCCCACGAACAACGTATCATCGGGCTCGAAAAAGATGTAAGTGCCTGTCTCTTCCGCTGTTTCCTCCGTCACATCGCTGATCAATACCCCACGTTCAAAGATTGCGGTGCGCACATGTCCGTCACGATAGCTACGCACCTCAAAACGACTGCTCAACGCATTGACCGCTTTGATGCCCACGCCGTTCAGACCCACGCTTTTCTTGAAAGCCTTCGAGTCATACTTACCACCGGTGTTCAGTTTGCTGACCGCCTCGATAAGTTTGCCTTGCGGAATGCCGCGCCCATAATCGCGCACACTGACCCGGAGATTGTCCTCGATGTTGACCTCAATCTTCTTGCCCGCTCCCATCTTGAACTCGTCGATGCTGTTATCCAGCGTTTCCTTCAACAACACATAAATACCGTCATCGCTTTGGCTTCCGTCCCCCAGACGGCCGATGTACATGCCGGAACGGACACGGATATGCTCCATGTCATCCAAATGTCGGATGTTCTCGTCCGTATAAGTCACATTATCCATAGGGGTATTGTTTCCCAAGGGTAACAACTGTTCGTTCTCTTCCATATATGTTTTTACTGATTTGGGCATGCAAACATACAAAAAATCCACAAAACAACCGAAAGAAACAGGCAGATTAACGCAGCATTTGCTTATGTCCCGCAAAAAAAGGGGCAATGTTTCGCAAAAGGAATGGCAATATCCTGCCAAACGACAAGCCATATAAAGTGCCATACAGAGCCGCATTTTTGTTAATCTTCCGTAAAATCCTATTCAATGCTTACTTTTCCCTCCTTTTTATTTTGCCCGTTCGACAATGAAACCGTTTCTTTGTATTAACAAGATTGTTAACCTAATTAGTTAAACCAAACAGTTTGCGATATGGATAAGGAACAAAATCATTCCCAAGACACAGAGACAAGGATTCTTCAAGCAGCTGAAAAAGAATTCTTTGAGAAAGGTTATGCCGGTGCAAGGACGGCATCTATAGCCGAAGCAGCTGGCGTGACCCATGCCATGCTCCATTATTATTTCAGGACAAAGGACAAACTTTTTGAGCGGATTGTGTCGGAGAAGATAAACATGCTGGCCGATATTCTGTTGAGTGCCGTCGGTGATGCCAATCTGCCTCTGGAAGAGAGAATCCGGCAGGGAATCGAACGGCATTTTGACTTCATCTCCGCCAACCGGGATTTGCCGAGGTTCATCGTCAATGAAGTGCTCTCCCGTCCGGAACAGGTTAACACGATGAAAAGAAACGTACAGAGTGTTGTGAATGAAGTTTTGGACAATCTGCAGCAAGAGATTGACGAATATGCCGCCAAAGGGCTTTGCCGCCGAGTCGATGCGCGGATGCTGCTGATTGACATCGTATCGCTCAATGTGTTCCCGTTCATGGCGGCTCCTATTGTTTACGGAGCCATAGGGAGTGCCTATGGAGATTACGAAGAGTTCCTGAAACGGCGCAAGAGAGAGAATGTAAAGACTATTTTGGAGAAACTTAAAATCAATTGATTATGTGGAAACAGTATCTGTTCTTGACATTGTCACTGTTCGCAAGTGTCCGTCTGTCCGCCCAAGTGACATTGGAAGAGTGCGTCAAGCTTGCGCAAGACAACTATCCGCTCATCCGGAAGTATGATTTGCTTGCGCAAACAAAAGACGCGAACCTGTCGGATATCAACAAAAGCTGGCTGCCTCAAATCAATGTGTATGCACAAGGCACCGTTCAGAATACAACGCCTTCTTTCCCAGAGTCGCTGGCAGGAATCGTCAGTCAGGCAGGGGCGAACATTTCCGGATTGAACGAATGGCAATATAAGATAGGTGCGGACGTCAGCCAGCATATTTGGGACGGAGGCACATCGAAAACCGGGCGGAAGATTGAACGTGCCGAGGATGCTGAGCGGCAAACTGCCTTGGATGTCCAGCTTTATGCCATCCGCGAACGTGTGGAGGATTTGTATTTTGGAATACTGCTCATGGAGGAACAAATCAAACAAATCAGCAACACCCAGGCATTGCTCCAGGCCAACCTTGACAAACTACGGGTCATGCAAAAGAACGGCACCGCCATGCAAAGTGATGTGGATAGGGTGGAGGCGCAATACCTCAGTACTGCCCAACAACTTATCCAAGCCGAAAGTAGCTCGAAGAGTTACCGGAAAATACTTGAACTGTTCACGGGAAAGGGTCTTGTCGGGGAGGAATTGCTGAAGCCGGATGCCTCTATCCCGCAAAGTCTGATGCCCGACCGTCCGGAACTGAGGCATTTCGAGGCACAACTACAAGCCAACGAGGCAAGGAACGCAAGCATCACGGCAAGCACAATGCCCAAAATCGGGTTGTTCGCACAGGCTTACTACGGCTATCCGGGCTTCGACTATTTCGAGAGCATGATGAACCGAGACCTTTCTTTCAACATCCTGGCGGGATTGAAAGTGTCATGGAACATAGGAGCTTTCTATCATAAAAAGAATGACAGACGGAAACTGCGCCTCGCCTCAGACCACATAGCCGTGGAACGTGACGTGTTCCTGTTCAACACCAACTTGAAGACCCGCTCGCAACTGGACCGTATAGACGAGTTGAAAGCCGTCATGAAGGAGAACGACCGGATTGTGGAACTGCGTACCAACGTGCGGAAGGCTGCCGAATCGCAGTTGGACAACGGCGTGACAGACATTACCGGTCTGCTGACCAAGCTGACGGACGAGAAGCAAGCCCGCCTGACAGCCTCCTATCATGAAATTCAACTCTTGCAAAGTATCTATCAACTTAAATACACACTGAACCGATGAAAAAGACAACCTTATTATCCGTAATCCTCCTTATAGCTCTGGCTTCCTGCCGCCATAAAGAGAAGTATGATGCCACCGGCATTTTCGAAGCCAACACCGTGACCGTATCAGCGGAAACCGGAGGAAAGATTGTGTTGTTCGCCATTGAGGAAGGAGACAGCCTCGCCATCGGTCAACAGGTCGGACTGGTGGACACCACGCTGCTCTCGCTCCAGCGAAAACAATTGTGGAGCCAGCAGTTGGCCACCGAGAAATCATCGCCCGACATCGCGGCACAGGCGGCTGCATTGAGGTCGCAGATTGCCCACCAGCAGAATGAATGCGACCGCATTAAACGTCTGCTGGCCAATGGAGCCGCCACTCAGAAACAAAGCGATGACGCCAACGCGCAGTTGAGAACCTTGCGCGGACAGTTGGAAGGCTTGCTTTCTACGCTGGACAAGAACCGCAGCTCCATCACGGAAAGCACTTCCGCCCTGCAATACCAGAAAGAACAGATAGAAGAGCAGATACGCAAAAGCCGCATCACCGCACCGATAACCGGAACAGTCCTGCAAAAATACGCAGAGCAGGGTGAATATGCCACTCCCGGACGACCGCTCTTCAAAATGGCAAACCTCGACGACATCTATCTCCGCTGCTATTTCACTGCCTCCCAACTGGCTCACATCCGCCTCGGGCAGGAGGTGACCGTCATAGCCGATTTCGGCGGAGACGAACAATATGAATATGCGGGCAAGATTATCTGGATAGCACAGGAAAGCGAGTTCACCCCCAAGACCATCCAGACGCAGGACACGAGAGCCAACCTCGTCTATGCCGTGAAAGTTGCGGTGGAAAACGATGGCCGGCTAAAGCTTGGGCAGTATGGGGAGGTACGTCTCTAAAACTTACCAGCCGCCTTGGCTGGACGATGGCATTGCCTTGGCTGGACGGAGGCATCGCCTTGACTGGACGAAGGCACGGCTTTGGCTGGACGGAGGTGCAAGAGGGGATGATTTCAATTTTACACTCAAATAAAAAAACATTCTCATGAACGACCTGATAGATATAAAAGAAGTCACCAAGCGATACGGCCGGCTCACGGCTCTCGACCACGTAAGCCTTTCCGTCCCCGAAGGCTCCCTGTTCGGGCTTATCGGGCCGGACGGCGCGGGGAAGACCACATTGTATCAGATACTGACCACTTTGCTCACTCCGGACGAGGGCACCGCCACCGTGGCGGGTCGGGATGTGGTGAAGGATTATCGGAAACTGCGTACGGAGATAGGCTACATGCCGGAGAAATTCTCGCTTTATCCAGACCTTACCGTGGATGAGAACCTGCACTTCTTCGCCTCGCTGTTCGGGGTGAACGTCAAGGACAACTTCGACCTGATAGCCCCGATATTCGACCAGCTGAGGAAGTTCCCCAACCGCCGGGCAGGAGCCTTATCCGGAGGGATGAAACAGAAGCTCGCCCTGAGTTGTGCGCTGATACACCGCCCGAAGGTCCTTTTGCTGGACGAACCTACCACCGGAGTGGATGCCGTGTCGCGCAGCGAGTTCTGGGACATGCTGGCCACGTTGCGGGAAAAAGGCATCACGATACTCGTCTCCACCTCCTACATGGACGAGGCCGAGCGTTGCGAACGCATCGCCCTGATAAACAAAGGAAGGATTTTGGATGTGGATACACCCGGCAGATTGATTGAAGGCATGGACAAGAACCTTTACAACGCTTCGTCCGGAAACATGTATCCGCTTTTGGAAGCTCTGCGTACGTTGCCAGGGGTGAAAGACTGCTACACCTTCGGAGCCGCTCTGCATGTTGTGGCGGGCGATGGCTTCAATCCGGACGATGCAGCAAGCAGACTTCGGCAGAAAGGTCTGGAGGATGTCCGCATCTGGCCGACCAAAGGGAATATAGAAGATTTGTTCATTAAATTGGCTAAGGACGATGGATAAGGAAATAGTAATATCAGTGAAAGACCTCACCAAGAAGTTTGGAGACTTCACCGCTGTGGACTGCATCACATTGCAAGTACGCCGGGGCGAGATATTCGGATTTTTGGGGGCGAACGGGGCGGGCAAGACCACCGCCATGCGCATGTTGTGCGGACTCAGCTATCCCACATCGGGCAGCGGTACCGTGGCCGGGTACGACATCCTACGTCAGGCGGAGGACATCAAACGGCACATCGGCTACATGAGCCAGAAATTCTCCCTCTACGAGAACCTGACCGTGTGGGAGAATTTGAGCCTCTTTGCCACCATTTATGGCATGTCTTCACGGAAGATAAAGGAGAAGACCGGCGAAGTATTCAAAGCCTTAGGCATGGAAGACTTGCGGAATGTCTTGGTAAAGGAAATCCCCCTCGGCTGGAAGCAGAAGCTGGCCTTTACGGCAGCCACGCTTCATGCGCCGGACATCGTTTTTCTGGACGAGCCGACGGGAGGCGTTGACCCTTCCACCCGACGCAAGTTCTGGGAAATGATATACCGGGCATCCTCGGAAGGCATGACCGTCTTCGTCACCACCCATTATCTGGACGAGGCTGAATATTGCCACCGCGTCTCCATCATGGTGGACGGACGTATCGAGGCTTTGGACAGCCCGGAAGGATTGAAACGGCAGTATCAAGCCGGAACCATGGACGAGGTATTTCGCATTGTGGCGAAAGATGCGAAAAGGGGAGATTAAACAGACCATAAAAAGCGAATGTTATGTCTATATTCCAATCACTCATAAAGAAAGAGGTGCTTCACCTTCTGCGCGACTTCCGCACGGTGACGGTCGTGCTGGTCATGCCCGTCGTGCTGCTGTTGCTCTTCGGGTTCGCCATCTCCACCGAGGTCAACAATGTAAAAGTTGTTGCTGTGGTGGAGCAGCATACAGACGAGACCAAACAGATTATAGACCGTTTCCGCAGCAATTCCTATTTCACGTTTGAAGGCATCGTACCTTATCGCGAAGTGGAAAGTGTTCTTCGGAAAGGCCGGGCGGATGCCGCTGTCGTGTTCCGCACGGAAGACGGCCGGCTGAAACATCAGATTATCGTGGACGCTTCCAATACCACGATGGCGCAGACCGCCACGGTTTATTTGGAGAGTGTCATCAGTTCTGCGACAGGCATCCCGGTCGTGGCCAACACGCTTTATAACCCGCAACTGAAGAGTGCCTACAACTTTGTTCCCGGCATCATGGGCATGATATTCATCCTGATTTGTGCCATGATGACCTCCGTGTCCATTGTCAGCGAGAAGGAGTCCGGCACGATGAACCTGCTGTTGGTCTCTCCCGTCCGTCCCCGTACAATCATTCTTGGCAAATTGGTGCCTTACTTCCTGCTCTCGTGCATCATCCTGACACTGGTGCTGGTGTTGAGCTATACTGTGTTGGGTCTGCCTTTCTCCTTCAGCGTCATCAACGTGATATGGGTAACCATCCTGTATGTGGTTCTTGCCCTTGCATTGGGACTGCTTATTTCCACCATTGCCTCTACACAGGTATCGGCTCTTCTTGTTTCCGGTGTGATGTTTATGATTCCCGTGGTGTTGCTGTCCGGCATGATATTTCCGGTGGAGAACATGCCGTTGGTTCTGCAATGGCTTTCGTGCATCATTCCGGCGCGCTGGTATATTTCAGCCATGCGGGTATTGATGATTCAGCAACTTCCCGTCGGATACGTGCTGACGGAAGTCTTGGTCTTGTCGGGAATGACATTGGTTGTATTGGCTTTGGCCATCAAGAAGTTTAACGCTAAAAAATGAAGGCTGTATGAATGCAAATACATTGAAGATACTGCTCAGGAAAGAAGTGACGCTGATGAAGCGCAGCCCTATCATCCCCCGCCTGATAGTAGGCATGCCTGTTTTGGTCATGCTGATTATCCCTCTCGTGGCGACGCTGGATGTGAAGAATGTAGGTATAGCCGTAGTAGACAATGACCGCACGGAGCTCTCCCGCCGCATGATAGCTGACATGGATGCATCAGAGTATTTGTCCGTAACGGGTTGCTATTTCAGTTATGATGAAGCGTTCCGGCAGATAGAGGACGGAAATGCGGATGTCCTTGTTACCATCCCGAAAGATTATCTGAAGGACTTAATCAACGGCGAGAAGCCTGCACTGGACATAAAAGCTAATGGTGTGAATGCAACGAAGGGGACATTGGGCACGCAATACGCCACGATGTCCATCGTCAATACTCTTTCACGCTGGCAAGAGGAACAAGGCGTCACCGTACCGATACAGGAGACCTCCGTCCTCAACCTGTATAATCCGACGCTCAACTTCCGCAACTACATGATACCGGCACTCATGGTGGTGCTGCTCATCATCATCTGCGGGTTCCTGCCTACTCTCAATCTGGTTAGCGAAAAGGAAACCGGCACCATCGAAGCGATGAATGTCACACCGGTGGGGCGGTTGGAGTTCGTTTTGTCGAAACTGATACCTTATTGGGTGGTAGGTATCCTTGTCGTAACGGTAGGGATGCTCATCGGTTGGCTGGTCTACGGACTGGTGCCGGAAGGGAATATTGCGAACATTTATCTGGCGGCTGTCCTGTTCAGCCTTGTCATGTCCGGCTTGGGCGTGTCCATCGCCAACCAATCGACCACTATCCTGCAGAGCATCTTCGTGATGTTTGCTTTCATCGTCATCTTCCAGCTGATGGGAGGTCTGTTCACGCCTATTGCCTCCATGCCCCGGTGGGCGCAGTGCATCACCTACGCCATCCCGCCGCGCTATTTCATCGAAATCATGCGCTCGGTTTATCTCAAGGAAGCCAGCTTGGCCGACCTATGGATGCAGTATGCGGCGTTGTCCGGTTTTGCCATCCTGTTCTGCCTCGTGGCGGCCATGACGTACAGGAAGCGGGTGTAGACAATTAGAAAGAAAGTTACCCAATCGAATACTCTATTCCCCCCAACAACCGAAATTCGTTGACGATTGTAAACATTTGCAACCACATCAATCCAATTCTCTGGAATCCCTACCGGAAATGCCTCCGTCAATACTTCGGGAATGTTTCTAACCTTCGGGCCGAATGTTTCTAACATTCCCCCCGTAAGTTAGAAACATAAGCCTTCTATGTTAGTAACATTAAAATGAATACGGAATGACCGGCTCATTTTTTGTTTACTTTTTCTACTCCCCAAGTAGTGTGATATTACGGACTTCAGAATAATAATATGAAAAACAATGAGCCGACAAACTCAACAAAGAGAATGCCGGCTCTATTATTATCAGACTGCTCTGAACAATCAATCTTTCAGTTTGGCACGGATAAAGTCACGGTTCAGACGTGCAATATTGCTGATGGAAACATTCTTCGGGCACTCAGCTTCGCAAGCACGTGTATTGGTGCAGTTACCAAATCCCAGTTCATCCATCTTGGCAAGCATGGCTTTGGCACGACGCAGAGCTTCGGGCTTGCCTTGAGGCAACAGGTTCAACTGACTAACCTTGGCCGAAACGAACAACATGGCTGAGCCATTCTTACAAGCCGCTACGCAAGCACCGCAACCGATGCAGCTGGCAGCATCCATAGCTTCATCCGCAATGGTTTTCGGGATCAGAATGGCATTGGCATCTTGGGGTGCACCGGTATTCACGCTGACATAACCGCCTGCCTGCATAATCTTATCATATGCGGTACGGTCTACCATCAAGTCTTTGATAACCGGGAAACCGGCTGAACGCCACGGCTCAACAGTGATAGTATCGCCATCATTGAAACGGCGCATGTAAATTTGGCAGGTTGTCGCCCCTTGTGCAGGTCCGTGCGGATGTCCGTTGATATAAAGAGAACACATACCGCAAATACCCTCACGGCAGTCATGGTCAAATACGACAGGCTCTTTGCCTTCTGAAATCAGTTGTTCATTCAGAATATCCAGCATTTCCAGGAAGGAAGTATCGCCGGGGATGTCTTTCATCTGGTAAGTTTCAAAAGCGCCTTTGGCTTTCGGTCCGGCCTGACGCCATATCTTCAGTGTAAATGATATATTTTTATCCATTTTCTTTAATTCTTTAATTGTTCAACTTCCCGATTAGCTCTTATAGTTACGAGTTTGTACCTTAATAGCTTCGTATACCAATGGTTCCTTCAGCAGTTCAGGAGCTTTGTCATCAGAGCCTTGATACTCCCAGCAAGCTACATAGAAGTAGTTCTCGTCATCACGCTTAGCTTCGCCTTCCTCAGTTTGATATTCTTCACGGAAGTGACCGCCACAGGATTCATTACGGTTCAAAGCATCGTATGCAATCAATTCACCCATCGTGATAAAGTCGTTCAGACGGATAGCCTTGTCAAGTTCGACATTCATACCTTCCTTGCTACCCGGAATGAAAAGGTTGGTCTCGAACTCCTTGCGGATTTCCTTCAGTTTAGCCAAACCGGTCTTCAAGCCTTCAGCCGTACGACCCATACCTACATATTCCCACATCACGTGACCCAGTTCCTTATGGATAGAGTCTACAGACTTCTTACCTTTGATGTTCATCAAGTGGTCTATCTTATCCTGAACTGCCTTTTCGGCTTCTGCGAATTCAGGCAGGTCAGTCGAGAAACGAGGCACTGTAATTTGGTCGGCCAGATAGTTCTGAATGGTATAAGGCAATACGAAATAACCGTCAGCCAAACCTTGCATCAAAGCGGAAGCGCCCAAACGGTTAGCACCGTGGTCGGAGAAGTTACATTCGCCGATAGCAAACAAGCCCTTGATGCTGGTCATCAATTCATAGTCTACCCAAATACCACCCATTGTATAATGGATAGCCGGATAAATCATCATCGGGTTTTCATACGGACTTACATCGGTGATTTCTTCGTACATATCGAAAAGGTTGCCATAACGCTGAGCAACAACATCCTTACCCAAACGTTGGATGGCTTCTGAAAAATCAAGGAATACAGCCAAGCCGGTATTATTTACGCCATAACCTTTATCGCAACGTTCTTTAGCGGCACGGCTGGCAACGTCACGCGGCACAAGGTTACCAAATGCCGGATAACGACGCTCCAAGTAATAATCGCGGTCCTCTTCAGGAATATCCTTTCCTTGGAGGGTACCTTCCTGCAACTTCTTGGCATCTTCCAGTTTCTTCGGAACCCAAATACGACCATCGTTACGCAGAGACTCGGACATCAACGTCAACTTGGATTGCTTGTCACCATGAACAGGAATACAAGTCGGATGGATTTGAACATAGGCGGGATTGGCAAACCAAGCGCCTTTACGGTAGCAAGCCATTGCAGCCGAACAGTTGCAAGCCATAGCGTTGGTAGACAAGAAGTAAGTGTTACCATATCCACCGGTAGCTATAACCACAGCATGAGCGGCAAAACGCTCCAATTTACCAGTTACCAGGTTCTTTGCAATGATACCACGGGCACGACCCTCAATGATAACAACATCTTCCATTTCATAACGGGTATACAATTTCACAGTACCGACAGCGACCTGACGGCTCAAAGCCGAATAAGCGCCCAGCAACAATTGCTGTCCCGTCTGCCCCTTTGCATAGAAAGTACGCGAAACCTGTGCACCACCAAATGAGCGGTTGGCCAACGTGCCACCATATTCACGAGCAAAAGGAACGCCCTGTGCTACACATTGGTCGATGATATTGTTTGAAACTTCAGCCAAACGATAAACGTTAGCTTCACGAGCACGATAGTCACCACCCTTTACCGTATCATAAAACAAACGGTAAACCGAGTCACCATCATTTTGATAATTCTTAGCAGCATTGATACCTCCCTGAGCGGCAATAGAGTGCGCACGACGCGGAGAATCCTGAATACAGAAATTAAACACCTTGAAACCCATTTCACCAAGCGAAGCGGCTGCACTGGCACCAGCCAAACCTGTACCAACCACAATAATATCCAAACGACGCTTATTGGCAGGGTTTACCAATTTCTGATGAGCTTTATAGTTCGTCCATTTCTCAGCTACCGGACCTTCCGGTATTCTTGAATCTATTTTAGTCATAATGTAATTACAATTTAGTCGTTTATAATCGATAACTCAACAGCACCAATTCTTACAGCAGTGATTTGATGTAGAAAACAACCACAACCAATGCAAAGCACAAAACAACGATGGTTGAGTAAATATTAGAAATACACTGCCAACGGTTAATCCAAGTTTTATTGTTCCAACCTAAGGTCTGCATAGCACTCCAGAAACCGTGAGTCAAATGGAACCACAAAGCTGCCAACCACACAAGATAAAGGACAACATTAGCAACATTTCCAAATGTATTTTCTATATGATAAATACCATCAGCAGCATACATCATTACGCCTAAATCTTTGCAACCGGCCAATTCGGGCAACATCATCTTCGACCAAAAATGTACCAAATGCAAGCCTAAACCTACAATCACAATAATACCTAACACCAGCATGTTTTGCGAAGCCCACTCTACTTCTTTACGACGCTCGGTTACCGCATAACGCTCTGTTCCACGAGCACGACGATTCTGCATTGTTAACCAAAAAGCATAAATGATGTGAATGATAAACAATGCAGCCAAAACCAATGTAGCGGCTACCGCATACCAGTTCGCCCCCAAGAACTCACAAACCATGTTGTACCCCTCTTCCGAGATTAGCGCAACAAGATTCATCGCCATGTGAAACGTCAGAAACAGGACAAGGGCGATACCGGTAACGCTCATCACCACTTTCCTTCCTACAGATGAATTACTTAACCACATAAATGTTTGATTTTAAGTTATTAAATAGTTACAAATTAATATACATCAACTCTAAAAGAAGTTTTTTGTTGCAAAAATAGAGGAAATCCGTTGATTAAGCAAGGGATTAAAGAAATATTTCCGTAATAAAAAGAAGAGAGACAGAAATCTTAACTTGTACGGAGACACACAAACAAAAAGAGTCCCTTCCCCGGAAACTCCGGTGAAGGGACTCTCTGCAAAGACGGCGGCTACCTACTCTCCCACTGTTGCGCAGTACCATCGGCGCGGCCGGGCTTAACTGCTCTGTT
>CASGED010000049.1 GCA_949300425.1 uncultured Bacteroides sp. | reverse complement strand
TAGAATATCTAAACTGGGCTGAATTCGATTGCATGCATACGCATTTACCATTCCATAGCTTTTGCCTAATCGTTTAGCTAACCATGTCTGAGATATACCTCTCTCTTCTAAAATAGATTTTATTTTATTCAACTTCATAAATTGCTCAATTTTAGAGTGCAAATATAATCAATAATATTGAATATATAATGTCTATGTAATAAATATAGTTTGTGTAGCAGAATAACCTCATCTTATGAAACGCCAAAATTCCACATATAGCTTGGTAGGTTGTACGATTAGTAATCGTGCAAAGAAGTCGGTTATATGCATCGGGGCATAAAGGTTCGTGCATCGTCTCCCGCAACCGACTTTTCGGACTGACTCAATGAGCATCATGTCTATTTTCAGGGAGACCAAAAAGACTCATACATTCAACTGATATTGGAGAATATGATTTCCTCTTCAGAGACAAAAAGCCCAAGTATCCTTGGATAAATGGCGGATTATCCAATAATACTTGGGCAAGTAATTGTAATCGTTATTGGAGATTACCCGTGTAAAGTTTTTAAGTTACTTGCGATAGCAACTTAAATCTTCCTTGTTGAAGCCTTGGATGAAAGCATTGTGCTTCTCCACTTCGGCCTCGGCGTAGTTGACATACACTTTGGCAGACTGGCTGTACAATTCCGGAGCACGGGTGGCGTCCTGAATGATAAGGTGGCTCATCACGCAGTCGGCAGCCATTTCATAGAGGCGGCGGGCCATCAGGTCGTGCAGTTCCTGGTCGGCGGCTTCCTTCACCAAGTTGGTACAGGCTTCGAACTTGTCGGCCATGGCCTTCACACGTTCCAACAAAGGCTTCATCTCGTCGCTGCACAGCACTTGCTCGTAGTCGCGCAAGGTGGCAATGTAGGCGCCGTTAGTCACGTAGCGGATGGCGGCCACCGTCTGAAGCTGGGTGGTGCCTTCGTAGATGCTGGTGATGCGGGCATCGCGGTAGATGCGCTGGCAGGCATATTCCATCATGAAGCCTGAACCTCCGTGCACTTGGATGCAGTCGTAGGCATTCTGGTTGGCGTATTCGGAGTTCATGCCCTTGGCTAACGGGGTAAAAGCGTCTGCTAATTTGGCATACTTCTTCTGTTCCTGACGCTCTTCGGGAGTCAGTTTGCGCTCGCGGGCGATGTCGTCCAATGCCTTGTAGATGTCTACATAGCGGGCTGTCTGATAGAGCAACGCGCGTCCAGCGTCCAGCTTGGCCTTGATGGTGCTGAGCATGTCATACACGGCGGGGAACTCGATGATGGCCTTGCCGAACTGCTTGCGGTCTTTGGCGTAGGCCAATGCTTCGTTATAAGCGGCTTGGCTTAATCCTACTGACTGTGCCGCGATACCTAGGCGGGCACCATTCATCAACGCCATGACATATTTAATAAGACCCAACTTGCGGTCGCCGCAAAGCTCGGCACGGGCGTTCTTGTACACCAGTTCGCAGGTGGGTGAACCGTGGATACCCAGCTTGTTCTCAATGCGGCGCACGTTTACGCCACCGTCCCGTTTGTCGTAGATGAACATGGAGAGGCCGCGACCGTCACGGGTGCCTTCCTCGGAGCGTGCCAATACAAGGTGCAGGTCGGCGTCACCATTGGTGATGAAACGCTTCACACCGTTCAGCCGCCAGCAGTTGTTGGCTTCGTCGTAGGTGGCTTTCAGCATGACGCTTTGCAGGTCGGAACCGGCGTCGGGCTCGGTGAGGTCCATGGACATGGTCTCGCCGGCGCAGATGCGGGGAATGAAGCGGCTGTGCTGGTCCTCGTTGCCGAATTCGTAAAGTGTTTCGATACAATCCTGCAATGACCAGATGTTGCCGAAGCCGGCATCGGCGGCGGCCACGATCTCGGCGCACATGGTGTAGGGCGTGATGGGGAAATTCAGCCCCCCGAAGCGGCGGGGCATCGTCATACCGTTCAGTCCGGCTTTCACCATGGCATCGAGGTTCTGCTTCGTGCCGCTGGCATATTCCACACGGCCGTTGGCGCAATGGGGACCTTCCTGGTCGACACCTTCCGCATTGGCGGCAATCACTTCGCCGGTTATCTCACCGGTGATTTCCAGTACTTTGTCATACGAGTCGAGGGCGTCCGCATAGTCTTGCGGAGCGTAGTCGTACTCGTCTTTATCTCTGTATCCGCGTTCTTTCAGCTCGCAGATACGTTCCATCATGGGGTTGTTGAGATGGTATTTTAATTCAGGAATATCTGTATAGAAATTAGCCATAGTTACTTGCTGTTCTTTTTGTAGTACTTAATCATTTTCGGGATGACCTCTTCCACCGTGCCGTTGATGACATAGTCGGCGATGGTGTTGATGGGGGCATTGGGGTCGTTGTTGATGGAGATGATGATACCCGCGTCCTGCATGCCGGCGATGTGCTGGATTTGTCCGCTGATGCCGCAGGCGATGTAGAGTTTGGGATGCACCGTCACGCCCGTCTGGCCTATCTGACGGTCGTGGTCGCAGAAGCCGGCGTCTACGGCGGCACGGCTTCCTCCTACCTCGGCGTGCAATTCCTTGGCCAGCTCGAACAGCATGTCGAAGCCTTCCTTCGAGCCCATGCCGTAACCTCCGGCCACAACGATGGGAGAGCCCTTCAGGTTATGCTTTGCTTTCTCCACATGGCGGTCGATGACTTTCACCACGTAGTCCGTCTCGGGCACATACTTGGCCACGTCGTGACGGATGACTTCGCCCTGGTAGTTCTCGTCCAGGATTTCTTTCTTCATCACACCCTCACGCACGGTAGCCATCTGCGGGCGGTGTTCGGGGTTGACGATGGTGGCCACGATGTTACCGCCGAAGGCCGGACGGATTTGGTAGAGCAGGTTCTTGTAGACGGTGCCGCTCTTCTTGTCCTCGTGGTCGCCAATCTCCAGTTGTGTACAGTCGGCGGTAAGGCCGCTGGTCAGGGCGGACGATACGCGCGGGCCGAGGTCACGGCCGATGACCGTAGCACCCATCAGGCAGATTTGCGGTTTTTCTTCCTTGAAGAGGTTGACGAGTATGGAGGTATGGGGCAGGGAAGTGTAGGGGAAGAGTCCCTGCGCATCGAATACATGCACGCGGTCTACGCCGAAAGGCAATACTTGCTTCTCTACGTCGCCCATGTCGGTGCCGGCGCAGATGGCTTCCAGTTGGCAGCCCAGTTCATTGGCCAGCTTGCGGCCTTTGGTCAGCAGTTCGAGACTGACGTCGGCCACGTGGCGTCCGTCCATCTCACAATATACAAATACGTTGTTCATATCTTTAAGTAGTTAATAGCTACGAGCTACGAGCTACAAGAGGTCCTTGCGTGTCCTACTTGTCACTTGTAGCTGTTAACTTGTAGCTGAATTATCCGATAGTGTGGTTTGCCAAAAGTTCTACAATCAGGTTTTCTACATCCGCATCGCTTCCTGTCAGGGTCTTGCTTTCCTTGGCCTGGAAGACGATGTTCTCAATCTTCTTCACCTTGGTGGGCGAGCCGCTGAGGCCGCATTGCTTGGTGTCTCCGTCCACGTCGGCCACGCTCCATTCGGTGATGTTCAGGTAGGGGCGCTGTTCGTACAGGGCGGCGTAGGGCAGGGGGGCGCCTTCCTTGGTCAGCGCGGCCTTCTCTTGTCCGCCCAGGGCGCGTTTGTACTTCTGCACCAGCTTGGCGTTGCGCGGGCGGCAGGGGGCTGCGCTTCCGTTCACGGTCAGCACGATGGGCAGGGGGCCTTCCACGGTCTCCACGCCTCCGTCGATGTGGCGTTTCACGCGGATGCGTCCGTCCTTCACTTCTTCAATCTCTTCCACGTAAGTCACTTGGGGCAGGCCCAGCTTTTCGGCCACTTGGGGGCCTACCTGTGCCGTGTCGCCGTCGATGGCCTGGCGTCCGCCGATGATGATGTCATACTCGCCGATTTTGCGGATGGCCGTGGCCAGCGCGTAGGAGGTGGCCAGCGTGTCGGCTCCGGCAAAGGCGCGGTCGGTCAGCAGATAGCCGTTGTCCGCCCCGCGGTAGAGGCCTTCGCGGATGATTTCGGCGGCGCGTCCCGGTCCCATGGTCAGCATGGTCACGGTAGAGCCGGGATGTGCGTCTTTCAGCCGGAGCGCCTGCTCCAGCGCGTTCAGGTCTTCCGGGTTGAAGATGGCCGGAAGCGCCGCACGGTTGATGGTGCCGTCGGCGTTCATGGCGTCCTTGCCCACACAGCGCGTGTCGGGCACTTGCTTCGCCAATACTACGATTTTCAAACTCATGATATTAATAATTAGGATAAATAATATTCATTATTATATATTGTCGTGTGCAAATTTACGGAAACTGACGGTTTTGGCAAGAAATAGGGGCAAAAAATGCACATATTTGGTTGAAATGGGCAAGTACAGCGTCTCTGGAATACCTTCCGGTTGTGGTTTTCCGCATATCTGAGTGAAGGTTATAATAGTTTACGCCAATGCCGACATGCGTTTTAGTATGCAGTTCCATACGGGCAGGGCAGTAGTTCCGTTTAATGAGGGATGCAGTACCGTTTAATGAGGACTGCTGTCCCGTTTAATGAGGACTGCAGTACCCTTTAATGTGGACTGCTGTCCCGAACCATGAGGATTGGCGGGAGCTTGGGTTTACAAAAATCTACTAACGGTCTATGGTGGCGTATTGGGCGGTCTTATAACGGGAAGATTTTATTCTTTGTGGAGCGGATGATAAACAAAAAAAGTCTGCTGTGCTTTCGCACGTCAGACTTTCAATTCCTTTTAGATGTTGTATATCTGAATATTATTCAGCTACAACTGCGCTATCAGCGGCTATTGTATCCAAAGCTTGGGCTGCCTCGGCTGCGGCTGCTTCAACAGCAGCGATGGAGTCAGCGATACGGATAGAGTCAGCGGCTGCTTGTCCAGCATTAGCTGCCTTGTTACCACAAGATGCGAAAGATACGGCTACGATAGCTGCGGCCATCAAAACTAACTTCTTCATTTCCTTTAATTTTTAAACGTAATACAATCAATTGCTTTATTAAAACGCCGCAAAGGTAGATACTTTTTGTTTAGGTTGTTCACTTCCGCGCAACTTTTTTTGCGTTTTTTTTTGAGATTCCCTCTTAATCTTGTCTTTTTGTTCACGGCATGAAAGCGAGGAGGGCTGGTAAATCGGAGAATAATGCGTACCTTTGCATCGGAAAAGACGAACGTTTATGATTGATACTACTATATTTCAAGACAAGACAGCCGTCTACTATACATTAGGCTGCAAACTGAATTTTTCGGAGACTTCCACCATCGGGCAGATGTTGCGTGAGATGGGAGTGCGTACGGCCCGTAGAGGAGAGAAGGCGGACATCTGTGTGGTGAACACGTGTTCGGTGACGGAAGTGGCGGACAAGAAATGCCGTCAGGCCATCCATCGGTTGGTGAAGCAACATCCGGGCGCGTTTGTGGTAGTGACGGGTTGCTATGCCCAATTGAAACCTGATACCGTGGCTGCGATTGATGGAGTAGATGTCGTGTTGGGAGCCGAGCAGAAAAAGGATTTGCTGAACTATTTGGGTGATTTGCGGAAACGCGGTCATGGCGAAGCTTTTACATCGCCTTTGCGGGACATTCGCTCCTTTGCTCCTTCGTGCTCGCGGGGCGACCGCACGCGTTTCTTCCTGAAGGTGCAGGACGGTTGCGATTATTTCTGCTCGTATTGCACCATCCCCTTTGCCCGTGGGCGTAGCCGTAACGGAAGCATCGCTTCGCTGGTGGAGCAGGCTCGCCGCGCGGCGGCCGAAGGCGGGAAAGAGATTGTATTGACAGGTGTCAACATAGGTGACTTTGGCAAGACTACGGGCGAGACGTTTTTCGACCTGGTGCGGGCGTTGGACGAGGTGGAAGGCATTGAGCGTTACCGCATTTCCTCCCTTGAACCGGACTTGCTAACGGACGAGGTTATCGACTTTGTGGCACAGTCCAAACGCTTCATGCCACACTTCCATATCCCCTTGCAGTCGGGGTGTGACGAGGTGCTGAAGTTGATGCGCAGGCGCTATACGTCGGACTTGTTTGCTACGAAGGTGAAGCGTATTAAGGACGTAATGCCGGATGCCTTCATTGGGGTAGATGTGATTGTGGGCGCGCGGGGCGAGACGGAAGAGTTCTTCGAACAAGGCTATCGGTTTATCGAGGGCTTGGATGTGACCCAGTTGCACGTATTCAGCTATTCGGAGCGTCCGGGTACGCAGGCATTGAAGATTGCTCATGTAGTCTCTCCCGAAGAGAAGCATCGGCGTAGTCAGCGTTTGCTGGAGTTGTCCGAACAGAAAACCCATGCTTTCTACGCCCGTCACATCGGTCAGGCGATGCCTGTCTTGCTGGAGCGTGCCAAGCCGGGAGCACCGATGCATGGCTTTACGCCCAATTACATCCGGGTGGAAGTGCCTCACGATGATGCTTTGGACAATCAGGTCATTTGTGTGCGTTTAGGAGATTTCAATGAAGACGGAACGGCGTTGCTTGGAGCAATGTAAAAAGACATGGATAGAGTAGCGGTAGTCATATTAAATTGGAACGGATGCGAGATGCTTCGCACGTTCTTGCCTTCGGTGGTTCGTTATTCGGAGGAGGATGGGGCGTGTGTCTACGTGGCCGATAATGGCTCTACGGACGCTTCGGTGCAGATGTTGCGTGAAGAATTTCCTATGGTCCGTTTGATTTTGTCAGAGAAGAATTATGGTTTTGCCGAGGGCTATAACCGGGCTTTGCGTCAAGTGGAGGCGGAGTATGTGGTGTTGCTCAATTCGGATGTGGAAGTGACCGGACATTGGTTGCGCCCTTTGTTGGAGTATATGGACGCGCATCCTGAAGTGGCTGGTTGTCAGCCAAAAGTGCGAAGTTGGAGAAACAAGAACCGGTTTGAGTATGCGGGGGCGGCTGGCGGATACATTGACCGCTATGGCTATCCTTTTTGCCGGGGGCGTATATTAAACAAGGTGGAGTCGGACAACGGGCAATATGACAACACTGCTCCGGTGTTTTGGGCGACAGGTGCCGCCTTGTTCATTCGTTTGAAAGATTATTGGGCGGCAGGCGGATTGGACGGACGTTTCTTTGCCCACATGGAGGAGATAGACTTGTGTTGGCGGCTTCGTGCCCGCGGGCGAATGTTGATGTGTGTGCCTCAGAGTGTGGTTTATCATGTGGGGGGAGCTACCTTAAAGAAAGAAAGCCCCCGCAAGACTTTTTTGAACTTCCGTAACAACTTATTGATGCTTTACAAAAATTTGCCGGAAGAAGAACTGGGCAAGGTTATGCGGATGCGTGTCGTGCTTGATTATGTGGCTTCGGCGAGTTTCCTGGCAAAAGGACAGTGGGCGAATGCCCGTGCCGTGTGGCAGGCACGGAGGGAGTTTAAGCGAATGAAAGCCTCGTATGCCGAAACTCGGAAGGAAAATCTGAGTAGGGCCGTAACGCCTTATGTGCCCGAGCGTACTTCTTACAGCGTGTTGTTCAGATTCTATCTTTGTAATAGAAAGTCGTTCCTCTCACAATGAATCTCGACTCCCGCTGAGGCGATGTCCGCTCCCATCGGCGGATTGCGCTTGGATAGTTTCAATTCAATATGTGCAAGAGTGGGGAAATCATGAAACAATCTTCGGACAATGCGTCCGCTTACGTGCTCCAAAAGTTTGGAAGGAACTTCCATTTCTTCTTGGATGGCTTGGTAGACTTCCGCATAATTGAGCGTGTCGGTTACGTTATCCGTTTCCATGGCACGGGTGATGTCTGTCTCCAAGCGGAGTGAAAGCGTATACTCATTGCCCACCAAGGTCTCTTGAGGAGCAACACCGTGGTGGGCAAAGAAGTGTAAATCATCTAAGCAGATGTAAGTTTTCATGTCAATAAGTTCTTCCTGTTTGTGCAATCATTTCCCGGATTTTCTCGTTTAGACTATCGGCTTGCATCAATTGCTCTAATGTCAGGTGCATACGGTATCGCCAATAATGGCGTGGATTGGCCGGGACGTTGATGCGTTCACCCGGTACGTCAGGATTTCTCCAATGTCCGTCAATAGACAACCAGTCTTGGAATGAAAGGATGCTCAGAATAGAGTTGCTATGGAGGTGCTTGCGCACGATTTCTTCGCAAATCTCTGGCGTAGCGGTCGCAGGAGCCTCGCCCGGCTGCCCCAACATTTGGTTGAAGTAGCGTTGCGTTTGTCCGGCGTTTTCTTCCCACCAGCCACGCAAGGTAGACATGTCATGAGTGGAGATGGTGCATACCGAGCGGTAGGGATACCATTCAGGATGACCGAATTCTTGTGACGGGTCTTTGGGCATGCGTTGTATCTCTAAAGAGAGGATGCGCAGTTCGTTCATGACCCATGCCACACAGGCGGGAATCATGCCAAGGTCTTCGCCGCACACCAACATGTGGGTGGATTGGGTGAGTTGGGGCAGTTTCTTCATGGCTTGTTGTGCCCAAAAGTCATTATGCCGATGGTAATAATATTGGTCATAGAGCCGATTGAACGCTGCTTTTTCCCAATCATTTAAGGCTTGGTAGACGAAGTCGTGTTGCACGCCGATGCGCGGGTGGTATTTATCCGGGTCATTGCGGTCGGGTATAAACAGAACATCGCTGATGAGGGCGTACAGTCCGTCACGTATTTGGATGCTATCGGCATCGGCCTTTCCCGCAAAGTAGGCTTCTATCTTACGTTGGGTGTCAAAATCCGGCTTCATCCGGTAGCTGCCCCAAGTATCGGTCGGTTCGAGGAAAGTGCGTTTTACATACTCTGTATGATGACCGAAAATTTGTTCTAAGAAATATTCGTGTATATAAGGTGTCAAGAAAAAGTCTTTACGGAAATGTAATCCGTAGCTTTCTATCTCTTGGCTGGTCATGGGCAGGGCAGGAACAAACTGACCTAAAAGTCCGTGGACGGAATTCATCGGGATTTCCCAAATGCGAAAGAAACCTAATATGTGGTCAATGCGATATGCATCGAAGTATTCCGCCATCTTGCGGAAGCGTTTCATCCACCAGGCATATCCGTCTTGCTCCATCACGTCCCAGTTGTAAGTGGGTAATCCCCAATTTTGACCATTGACTGAAAAACCATCAGGGGGAGCGCCGGCCTGTCCGTTCAGATTGAAATAATGAGGTTCTTTCCATGCTTCTACGCTATTGCGGCTGATGCCGATAGGTATGTCTCCTTTCAGTACTACGCCGTTGGCACGGGCATGACGGCTGGCATCCAATAATTGCAGGTGCAGGTTGAACTGGATGTAGTAGTAGATGGCGATATGCGGGTAGTCAGCCGTGCCCGGTTGGCATAATTTTTCAATATCTTCTTTGTTATAAGTGCTATAGCGAGGCCATTCACGGAAGTTCGGCGTTTTGTAGGCATCGCGCAGGTAGCTGAATACGGCGTAGGGTTGCAACCATTCTTTATTGGCTTCGAAAAAGTCTGAAAAAGCCTTGGATGCGAGCACTTTTTCTCCTTCTTGCGCGAAGATGAGTTGGAAATACTCCCATTTGGTTTGGTTGACGGCTTCATAATCCACGGTGGGCAAGGCGTTCAGTTCATGTTGGCGTTGGCGGAATTCGGCCATCTTCTCCGCATCGTGCAGTTCGCCTAATTGCTCCAAATCCGTGTACATGGGGTGGAAAGCATAGATGGAGATGCTGCTATAAGGATACGAGTCCGTCCATGTATGTGTCATGGTGGTATCGTTGATGGGCAAGATCTGCACGACTTTTTGGTTGGTCAGCACCGTCCAGTCAATCATGCGCTTCAGGTCTCCGAAATCACCTACACCATAACTTCTTTCGGAACGTAACGAGAATACGGGGATGGCTACGCCGGCTCCCTTCCAGGCGGGAAGCCCAAAATAGACATAACGGTCACCTATGACTAATGTCTCATTCTTTTGCAATTCAGGATTGGGCAGGTAGCGGTTGGGGTTATTCTCCCAAGCTACCGTCCGTCCTTCGCTTTTCTTGTAGAGTACGAATTTATATTCCAAAGGGAATGTGAGCGTATCCTCATCGAGTTCCACTTGCCATTCGGGGAAGTTGATGTCACTCATTAGTACGGCTTTGTCCGGGTTCCAGTTGCCCAATGCCTCCTGATTTCCGCAGATGGCCAGGCAATGATTATCGTCAATGCAAGGGGCATACGCCTTGATGAGAATTCCTTGGGTGTGAAACTGGGGAGCCGTCGAACGTTCGCGGTGTGCCAGCAAGGACTCGGTAAAGGCCGAGGTGTAAAAATACTGTTGCTCGGGTATGTCCTTCCAGTTATCTACAAGTCGGAATCTCTTTTGAGAATTGGTTGGCGTAACGTACAAAGTCCTGTATAATCCACTCCATTCGCTTCGGATCAAACTTCCGTTGCGATAGATGTGATAGCTATAGTGGATACTTTCTTCTGTCGGGCAGGATATTTCAACATCCGCCGTCCAGTGGATGCCGTCAACGGTGTGTAAAGTGACGGCTTTGTCTGCGTCATTCATGCCAAGTTCCGGCACAGAGCCTTGTACTTTGACTTCTTCACCCCAATTGGTGCGGTATTCAATATTAAATGATACGGTCATATTATTAGATTTGTATAATTAAAAAAGACAATAGCTACAATAGCCATGCAAGTATAGGAAATAATCCTGATTGCTATTGTAGCCGTTGTCACTTTAATTCCTCGAAAGGGGTGCAAACGTTTGTGTATGTTTCCCGTTTATCCGCATCGGGAGGCTCCACATGTTTTGCATATCAGGCAGCCTTCTTGATATACCAACGTTTCGTTGCCGCAATTGGGACATTTTTGGCCTTTGGCTTCCGTGCCGTCCAATACGTATTTCTTCAAGGCGCGTTCTACACCATTCTTCCAAGTGTTGATATTCTCGCTATCCAATTGGAGCGAGCTTACCAGCTTGATAACCTGCTCGATAGGCATGCGATAGCGCAACACGCCGGAGATAAGCTTGGCGTAATTCCAATACTCCTTGTTGAACTTCTCGGACAAACCTTCGATGGTCACCTTGTAGCCGCGTTTGTTCTCGAACTGGAAGTCGTAGTGCTTGCGGCCATTGTCATCATAATTCTTGATGATGTGTCCGGATGTCACGCTCTTGGGCAACACGATGCCTTCGTCATCGTCCAGCACACCGGTAAATATTTCGTAAGGATGTCCGTCCATCAGACCCACGAAGGCCACCCATTTCTCCTTGTTGTTTTGGAAGCGCACTACGTCTGCTTCCAATACTTTGGGACGGGTTTCTACGACCGTAGGCGGTTTGCAGGGCGGAAGTTCTTCTTTCTTGTCACTCTTGGTGGAGAGCAATACGCCCGAACGTGAGCCATCGCGATAGACTGTGCAACCTTTACATCCCGAACGCCACGCTTCGATGTACAATTGGTTTACTAAGTTTTCGTCAACGGTGGCCGGCAGGTTGATGGTGACGCTGATAGAGTGGTCTACCCACTTTTGAATGCGTCCTTGCATCTTGACCTTCATCAGCCAATCCACGTCGTTGGAAGTGGCTTTGTAATAAGGGGATTCTTCTACCAGCTTGTCAATCTCCTCTTGTGTGTAACGTTTGGCGGGGTTGTATCCTTTGGCTTCCATCCATGTGACGAATTTGGGATGGAATACGATGTATTCCTCGAAAGCGTCGCCTGTTTCGTCTACGTAGTCAATGCGTACATTTGTGTCGTTGGGGTTCACCTTGCGACGACGCTTGTACACAGGGAGGAACACCGGTTCGATGCCCGAAGTCGTTTGGGTCATCAGGCTGGTTGTGCCCGTAGGAGCGATGGTCAGGCATGCAATGTTGCGTCGTCCGTATTTCTTCATGTCTTCGTAAAGTTGCGGGTCTGCTTCGCGTAAGCGGTTGATGAAGGGATTATTCTTTTCCCGCTCCGTGTCGTAGATTTCAAAAGCACCACGCTCTTTAGCCATCTCTACCGAAGAACGATAGGCACTCAGGGCGATGGTCTTGTGTACCTTTTCTGAGAAGGCGGTAGCCTCTTCTGTGCCATAGCGCAGGTTCAGAGCGGCCAACATGTCGCCTTCGGCCGTGATGCCCACGCCGGTGCGCCGGCCTTGTCCGCTCTTCTTATATATCTTCTGCCACAATACGCGTTCAGTATTTTTCACGTCTTCGCTTTCGGGGTCGGAGTCTATTTTTTCCATGATACGCTCAATCTTCTCCAGCTCCAAGTCGATGATGTCGTCCATGATGCGTTGAGCCAATGTCACATGCTTGTGGAACAAATCGAAGTCGAAGTAAGCATCCGGCTTGAATGGATTTACGACGTAGGAATATAAGTTGATGGCCAGCAGGCGGCATGAATCGTAAGGGCACAAAGGTATTTCTCCACAGGGATTGGTGGATACGGTCTTATAGCCCAAGTCGGCATAACAGTCGGGCACAGACTCGCGAATGATGGTGTCCCAAAATAAGACACCCGGCTCGGCCGATTTCCATGCGTTGTGCACAATCTTCCGCCACAATTCGTTGGCGCTGATTTCCTTCTTCACCAGCGGCTTGGAGCTATCTATAGGATATTGTTGCGTGTAAGGACGATTATCAATGGCCGCCTGCATGAAAGCGTCGTCCAGCTTGACGGACACGTTGGCTCCCGTCACTTTGCCTTCCGTCATCTTGGCATCGATGAATGCCTCTGCGTCCGGATGTTTGATAGATACGCTCAGCATCAAGGCGCCACGACGTCCGTCTTGAGCCACTTCGCGCGTGGAGTTGGAATAACGCTCCATGAAAGGCACCAGTCCGGTTGAAGTCAGCGCCGAGTTCTTCACGGGCGAACCTTTGGGACGGATGTGGGAAAGGTCGTGCCCTACGCCTCCACGGCGCTTCATCAGCTGCACTTGTTCCTCGTCAATCTTGAAGATGGCTCCATACGAATCAGCTTCTCCATCCACGCCAATCACAAAGCAGTTGGACAAAGAGGCTATCTGGTAATCGTTGCCGATGCCTGTCATGGGGCTTCCCTGCGGCACGATGTACTTAAAGTGATCCAGCAAGCCGAACAACTCGTCGGCACTTAGCGGATTGGGATACTTGGCCTCGATGCGGGCTATCTCGTTCGCAATACGCCAATGCATGTCTTCGGGAGACTTCTCGTAGATGTTCCCGAACGAATCCTTTACGGCGTATTTGTTCACCCACACTCTGGCTGCCAGTTCGTCACCTTGGAAGTATTGCAATGATGCTTCAAAGGCCTCGTCGTACGTATAAGTTTTCTTTTCCACAATAATATAATATTTAATTTTGTGTAATATTCAGTCTGAGTCTGTTTTACAGGAGTCTTGTTGATGGTCAACAAATGTTTTGCAAAGCTATGAATGTTTTTCGAATTGACAAAAGAAATATTTCTTTTTTTATCAACAGCTTATTAGTTTTCCGTTTCTATTTGTTAATATATTGATTCTTATCTATTTACGTTTTTGTTAGTTTGATAAAGTTTTCCAAAAGGTGAAATCTGTTGCCTAATGTGGCTTACAATTCCGGAGTAGGATATGTCCTTTTCTTGCGTAAATAGTGAACGTGGGGTAGGGCTATGTCTTTTCCTTGATTCTAACAATGAACTTAAAAGGCTGTTGTGTAAATATTGAGAACAATAACGTTATCTGACTTGGTAGTAAAAAAAGTAAATATAAGGCGAAACGCTTTTCCCATGCTGATTTTAATGTAAGAAACACGGAAGGCTTATGTTTCTAACATAAAAAAGGAATGTTAGAAACATTCAGCCTTAAGGTTAGAAACCTTCCTGAAGTGTCGCTGGAGATATTTCAGACGGCAATCATGGGGTAGGGAATGAATCTGGTAATAAATGCAGATGATTATAGGCGAATACTTGCTATTTGTTTTTTCCTTAATTTCTTTCTAACTTTGCCCCAAATACTTGATGGGTCATGTTCCTCAAAAGGGGTTTGTCCTAACACTAAAAACTTTTGTATATGCAAACTAAAGATTTGAAAGAAGAGGAACTCGGTCCCCTGAAGCTCATCTTCAATTACGAGAATGTGTTCTACAGTTTCTTCTATGACGATACCGCCGCCTGCATCCATCGGTCGCGCGAGTATGCCATGAACTACGTCTGCTCCGGCGAGATGGTGCTGGACAACGGCGAGGAGCAAATCCATGTGGGCAAGGGCGAATGCGTCTTCATTCCCCGCGACCACCACATTACCTTATATAAGAAGCCGTGCAACGGCGAGCGTTATTGCGGCATCTTCCTGAGCTTCACGCGCCACTTCCTGCGCGAGATGTATGCCCAGGGCGGTTCCTACAAGGTGCCGGCCCATACGCCCAAGCTGAAGTCCGGCGTCATCAAACTGCCCCGGACGGCGGAGCTCACCAGCCTGTTTTCTTCGCTCACCCCCTTCTTCGACCCGGAGGTGAAGCCGCAGGGCGACTTCATGCGCCTCAAGATGCAAGAGGGACTGCTGGCCTTGCTCCACATCGACAAGCGGTTCGCCCCCACGCTCTTCGACTTCAACGAGCCGTGGAAGATAGACATCCTGGACTTCCTGGACAAGAACTATATGTACGAGTTCACGCAGGAAGACCTGGCGCACTATACGGGCCGCAGCCTGGCCACCTTCAAGCGCGACTTCAAGAAAATCAGCGACCTGACGCCGGAGAAGTGGCTCATCCGCAAACGCCTGGAGGTGGCCTACGCCCTGATGCGCGAGGGAGGCAGAAAGATAGCGGACGTCTGCACCCAGGTGGGCTTCAAGAACCAGTCCCATTTCTCCGCCGCGTTCAAGCGGCAATACGGCGTCGCGCCCACGGCGGTGGCCGCTTCCTGAAAATTGAGCTTTTCAGCAATCGTCTTTGAGCCTCACAGCAAACGCGTTGTGGGGCTTTTCTTTTACCTTTGCCGGTGCAAACCGACACTAAAAACAAGAAAGCGTATGAACAGACTATTTACCACCGCCCTCTGCCTCTCCCTCCTCCTCGCCTCCTGCAGCGGGAAGGGCGGGCAAGAAGCGGACAATCAACCCATTAAAACCAATAACACAATGGAAGAACAACTGACACTGACCCAAGAGTGGGACAAGGTATTCCCACAGAGTGACAAGGTGAACCACACGAAGATCACCTTCCACAACCGCTACGGCATCACCCTCGCCGCCGACCTCTACATCCCCAAGGACACCACAGACCGGCTGCCCGCCATCGCCGTCTGCGGCCCGTTCGGCGCCGTGAAGGAGCAAGTGTCCGGCCGCTACGCGCAGACGTTGGCCGAACGCGGCTTCCTGACCCTCGCCTTCGACCCCTCCTTCACCGGCGAGAGCGGCGG
>CASGED010000048.1 GCA_949300425.1 uncultured Bacteroides sp. | reverse complement strand
CCATTCCTTTCCTACCACCCCGCCCGTTGGGCACCCCTCCTTCCGGAAGGAGGGGAGTTGAATACTATAATTCTTCGTTCTTCATTCATCATTCTTCATTTAACAGATAAATTATCATTTATACAACTATAATACAATATAAATTATGAAACAACTTTACTACGTCATTCAGACATTGCGCCACGCGGCGGGAAGCAACCTCTTCAAGGTCGTCTCGTTGGGGCTGGCGTTGGCGATGAGCGTGCTGCTCTTCGCCCGTGTGGCCTACGAACAGAGCTACGACACGTGTTTCAAGGACTATGAGGACATCTACCAGGTGTGGACGCAGTTCACCGTCAACAACGAAAAGCTGGATTGGCAGGAGCAGAATATGGGGCCTACGGTGGGCACCATCCTGGAGTACTTCCCCGACCAAGTGGAGGCGGGCACGTGCACCAACCACTGGCTGAGGTCCTCGCCCCTGTACCACGGCAACACTCGCTTCGACGAACCGAAGATTTGCGCCGATTCGCTGTTCTTCCGGACGATGGGCATCGAGGTGCTGAGCGGCAACCCGGTGGAGGACCTGCAACAACCGCACGTCATCTACCTAAGCCGGTCGTTTGCCAAACGCCTGTTCGGGGGCGAGAATCCCGTTGGCAAGACGCTAAACTATAACCACGAGTACGACTTGACAGTGAGGGGCACGTATGTTGACCTGCCCGACAACACCACGCTGAAGGCGGATGCCATCGTCTCTATGCCTCCTTCCTGGGCAAGGACGCAACTGAACTACTCGTGGGATGGGGGCGATTCATTCCCACAATACGTCCGCTTGAAGCCCGGCACGGACGTGGAGAAGCTGAACGCCCGCATTGATGACGCCATCTCCCAGCTGATGCCCGACCGTGGGAAGAATGGAGAGGACTTGAACATCCGTGTGGCTCCCCTGCGTGACACCTACCGGGGCTACGACCAAGTGGCGCGCATGAAGGTCATCATGCTCGTCTTGGGCTTGAGCATCCTTTTCATCGCCGCGCTGAACTACGCCCTGCTCAGCGTCTCCAGCCTCTCACGCCGTGCCAAGGCGGTGGGCGTACACAAGTGCAACGGGGCGAGCGATGGAGGCATCTTCGGCATGTTCCTGTTGGAGACGGCGGTCATTGTCCTGCTGGCGGTGGTGGTGATGGTAGGGCTGATGTTTGGCTTCCAGGACTTTGTGGAGGACACGGCGGCGACGAAGCTCAGTAACCTCTTTACGTGGAACCGCATCTGGGTGCCCGTACTGACGGTGCTGCTGCTCTTCATCGTGGGTGGTGTGTTGCCCGGCCAGTTGTTTGCCCGCATCCCCGTGACGCAAGTCTTCCGCCGCTATACGGAGGGCAAGAAGGGGTGGAAGCGTCCGCTGCTGTTCGTGCAGTTCGGGGGTGTGGCCTTTATCTGTGGACTGATGGGGATGATTATGCTGCAATACCAATATGTGATGAATAAGGACATGGGCTTCACGGTGGACCGTGTGGCACTGACCAGCCTCGGCTACAACTCGGACGAGCAGAGCAAAAACTTCGTGACCTTCTTCAAGAGTCTGCCCTACGTGGAGGACGTGGCAGGTGCCATGGGAGACCCCTTGCAGGGCTACAGCGGCACGATGATAGACAGCGAGAGCGGTGAGAGTCTCTATTCCGCCCGCTTCGATTATATCACGGAGAATTACGCTTCCCTCATGGGCATGACGTTGTTGACGGGCCGCATGCCCCGCAACGGGGACGAGGTCATCATTAACGAAGACTTCGCCAAGCGGATGCATTGGACGGCGGAGAGTGCCGTAGGCCAAGTGGTGCATACCATGGGCGAGACTCCCAAAGTAGTGGGCGTGGTGAAAGATTTCCAGATAGGAGGCTACTACACGCCGCAGATGCCCTACATTGGCTTCGGTGCTCAGTGGGTCAACTTCATGGCCACCTTCAAGCTGAAGGAACCCTTCGGTGATAATTTAGTGAAACTACAAAAGGCGGTGGCGGAAGCCTATCCCGACAAGACCATTGACGTTCAGTCCATGCCGCAGATACGTGACAATATGTACAATCCCGTCCGTGTGTTCCGCAACGCTACGCTCGTGGCCGGCCTTGTGATGTTCGTCATCATGCTGATGGGCCTCTTGGGCTACACCGCCGACGAGGTGCAACGCCGCTCGAAGGAGATAGCCATCCGCAAGGTGAACGGGGCCGAAGCCTCCGGCATTCTGGAACTGTTGGGACGTGACATCTTTGTCGTGGCGGCTCCCGCCGTGCTGGTGGGCGTCCTTGCCTCGGTGTACGTCAACCATCTGTGGTTGGACATGTTCTCCACGCAAGTCCCAGCTGGATGGCCGATGTATGTGCTGACGGGTCTCGTGCTGTTGGCGCTCATCGTGGCTTGCGTGCTGTGGCGTACGTGGGGCATCGCCAACGCCAATCCCGTGGAGAGTATCAAGAGCGAGTAAATGATAATTTATCTATGAGGAGTTAAGGAGTTAAGTAGTTAAGCCGATAGTTGGCTTGTCCTATAGGCTAAAAGGTATTGGCTTAACTCCTAACGGAGCGAAGCGGAGTGATAACTCCTTAACTTCTTAACTCCTATAAAGCGCGCTAAATTCCCATTTGATTAACAACAATAAAACAAATATAGAACTATGATTCAGATTAACGACATCAGCAAAGTATTCCGTACGTCGGAAGTAGAAACCGTGGCATTGAACCACGTCAACCTGGAAGTGAAAGAAGGAGAGTTTGTAGCCATCATGGGCCCGTCGGGCTGCGGCAAGTCCACCTTATTAAATATATTAGGCCTGCTGGACAATCCTACAGAGGGCAGTTACAAGCTGTTGGGCGAGGAAGTGGCCGGCTTGCGCGAGAAGGAACGTACCCGTGTGCGCAAGGGGAAGATAGGCTTTGTCTTCCAGAGCTTCAACCTGATAGACGAGCTGAACGTCTTCGAGAACGTAGAACTGCCTTTGACCTACCTCGGCATCAAGGCAGCCGAGCGCAAGCGCATGGTGACCGAACTGCTGCAGCGTATGAACATCAGCCACCGCGCCAAGCACCTGCCGCAACAACTCTCGGGCGGTCAGCAACAGCGTGTCGCCATCGCCCGCGCCGTGGTCACCAACCCCAAGCTCATCCTGGCCGACGAACCTACGGGTAACCTCGACTCGAAGAACGGCAAGGAAGTAATGGACTTGCTGACCGAACTCAACCGCCAAGGCACGACGGTAGTGATGGTGACGCACTCGCGGCACGATGCCGGCTTCGCCCACCGCACGATACACTTGTTCGATGGCAGTGTTGTGGCCAATACGATGAACGAGCTATGAGACAACTATATTACATTGTACAGACTTTGCTTCGTGGGCGTGGCTCGTCGCCCGCGGAGCTTTTGATCCTTAAATTATTATATGACTATGAGACAGTTCTATTATATTCTACAGACGTTGTCGCACGGACGAGGCGCGAACTTTGTGAAAATTGTGTCGCTGGCATTGGGGCTGCTGATTACCATGTACCTGTTCGCCCACATAGCTTTCCAGCTGAGTTATGACAAGTTCTATAAAGAGCCGGACAAGCTATGCAAAGTCTATACCGGATGGCTGAAGAACGGGAAACTGAATGGTAGGGAAGGTGTTTATACCATTCATCGGATACCCGGTACGATAGCCGAGGCGTTCCCCGACCAGGTACAGTCGGTCACAGCCTGTTCTTCCTTAGTGGGCAATACTTTTAGCATTGGTGATAAGAAGGTCCAGCTGAATACCGTGGCGGGCGACACGCTCTACTTTGGCACCCTTGGATTGGAGGTGCTCGAAGGCAATCCGCGGGATTTGGCCAATCCGGACATGGTGTTCCTCTCTAAGACAGCCGCCCGCAATCTTTTTGGCGGTGAGTCTCCCATAGGAAAGACCATTACCTACCACGTGCGGGACCAGAAAATACCCATGCTGGTCAGGGGTGTGTTTCGCGACATTCCGTCGACCCACTCCCTGAACAAGCGTTCCGATGCCGTGGTGTCTTTCTCTTGTGTGGATCGGTATTACGGATGGGCGACCGGTTGGAACAGCGGTGGAAACTACGATGGCTATGTACGTTTGCGGAACGCCGATGACCTCGACTGGCTGAACGAACGCCTGAGCGCCACTATCGCCCGGTATATACCTCCGGAGAGAGAACTGGAACTTTCGGTTCGTTTGGTTCCCATTCGGGATATTCATCTGAACAATTCGAACGTACGGCGGAACATTTACATAATGTTGTGTTTGAGCGTCATTTTGCTGCTGACCACCGCCTTGAACTATGTGCTGACTTCCATCTCCTCGCTGACCGGACGAGCCAAAGCGATAGGCGTACACAAGTGCAACGGTGCCGACGCAGGCAACATCTTCCGAATGTTTATGCTGGAGACAGCGGTAGTTGTGTTGTTAGCGTTGGTGTTGGCCGCCGGATTGATTTACTTTTTCCGTGAACCAGCCGAACGGCTTACCGGTATCCCCTTGCAGTTGTTGTTTGCGCCGTCCAACCTTTACGCACCTTTTATTGCCATTGCCCTGTTGTTCCTTATCGGAGGTTGCTTGCCGGCCATTGTCTTCTCACGCATTCCGGTGACGCAGGTATTCCAACGGGTCACCGCCCGCCGCAGCGGTTGGAAAAACACGTTGTTGGTGGTGCAGTTTACCGGAGCAGCTTTCTTCATCGGAATGATGGTAGTGGTGGTGATGCAATACAGGTATGTAATCTACCGCGACCGTGGATGGAATCCTGAACGGGTAGCTTACGTTAGTTGTTATAGCCCTAATGTCAACAAGGAACAATTGTACACCCACTTGCGGAATCTGCCTTACGTGGAAGCGCAGGCTTCGTCCGAACCCAGTTGTATGGGCTTTATTCGAAACAGGCCGATACACGACGCACAAGGCAATGAACTGTTCCATCCGCGTAACGGGTGGTTCGACAAGGACTTCGTGCCCTTCATCGGATTGAAGCTGAAGGAAGGACGTAACCTGACAGGCGACCGTCAACTGTTGGTCAACGGTCCTTTCTGTCGCATGATGGGATGGACGGACAGCCCCATCGGCAAACAAGTGGACGAGTATGGCACCGTGGTGGGACTGTTGGATCGTTTTGCTTATGCCAGTGGTCCGGACGATGTGGATCCTATTATGGTAGAGTGGTGCGAGGGTGTCGGGTCAAGCATCTCTGTAAGGCTGAAAGAGCCTTTTGAAGAGAACTTGCGCCGACTGAACGAGGAGATGAAACAGACGTACCCGCAAGTGGACTTGCAGTTCGAGTCCATTGAACAATGGATGTTTGACTCAAGTATGGGAATACGCATATTTGGAAATATCCTGCTGATAGCCACCGTGTCAATCCTCTTCATTACTCTTATGGGCATTACGGGCTACGTGAACGATGAAATCCGCCTGCGCAGCAAGGAGATAGCCATCCGCAAGGTGAACGGAGCCGAGTCGTGGGATATTCTTCGTCTCCTCTCGAAAGCCGTAAGTGTCATAGCCGTTCCTTCTGTCGTGGCGGGAATCGTGGGGGCTTATTACGTCGGGAGGATGTGGCTGAGCACTTTCAGCGATGTAGTGGCACAGCCCGTTACAGTCTATGTCTTGTTGGCGTTGTTCGTGGTGCTTCTTATCCTCTCCGTAGTTGTGATGAAGGCATGGCGCATCGCTAACGAGGACCCCGTGCGGAGCATCAAGATCGAGTAGCGGGCGGCAGCAGCTTGAAGCGCATGCGCCAGCGGTGCGTATCGGCGTCCCAGTCGTGGCTCAGGATGCGGAACGTGCCAATCTCGGACGTGTTGTGTACGTGGGTGCCGATGCAGAGGCATTCGTCGTAATCGCCCACGTGCACCACACGTACTGTCTCGCTGGCATCATCCGGCAGGCGGCGCAGGTCGAAGCGGCCTTGGGCTTCGGCTTGGGGGATGAACTCCTCGGTGATGTCCAGATGGCGGTTGATGACTTCGTTCACGGCCTGTTCCAGTTGGGCGACCTGTTCCGGCGTGGGCGCTTGGGGAAGCAGGTAGTCCAGCTTGCTCTTCTTGCGCTCGATGTGCGCCTCTACCGAGCGTCCGCACCCGAAGAGGCGTATCATGGTCTGGTTTACGATGTGTTCACACGTGTGCATGGGGGCGATGCTTGCCTCCTTAAACTTAGGGGATGCTTCATTCAATTCCATATCCTTTTTTGTTTGATGATTCGGGGCGTAAAGGTAAGCTTTTTCGGGGGTATTGCCAACTTTCTTTGCCCAACGCTGCCGATTTATCTAAAGAATCTCTATCTTTGTGTTTAATGGCACACAGATGACACTGATGAGACAGATTTACACAGATTATTTCATTTACAATTTAACCATTTACTATTTTGTATTTGGCAAATGGTACTTGGTAAATGAATCAATCTGTGGTCATCTCGTGAAATCTGTGTTATCTGTGTGCCATCTAAATTCCTATTTATAATTAAATAATTGTATGAAGAAACTTTTGCTTTTGGCAGCTACGGTAAGTATCGTGAGCTGTGCCCCCGGCAATAAGACGGAAGAATCCCGGCCTTATTCGCAACGTATGGTAGAGTCCCACGGTTTGGTGGACTTCTACTGCAACCGCCATCATCAGAGTGAACTGGACAGTGCGGCATGGGACTATGTGTCCGGCCTTGTGGCCAACGCCGTGCTAAAGGCTTGGACGCTCTATCCAGAAAAGACCGCCTATTATGACGCCGTAAAGGCGTTTGCGGACAACAGTACGACGCCCCGTGGCGATACCATCCTGAACGCCAAAGGACAGCCCGCCTTGCGCCCCAGCAACATCGACGACCTTCCCGCCGGCAACGTATTCTTCACGTTGTATAACGAAGAATCGCGCAAGGGTAATGAGGCTGATGCCAACCGTTACCGCACGGCTGCCAACCTGATACGCAACAAGTTGAAGTATGACCATAGCCGCATAGCCGAAGGCTTGCCCGGTGCGGGCGGCTTCTTCCACAAAGCGATTTATCCTAACCAGATGTGGCTGGACGGGCTGTACATGGGTTCTACCATTTACGCCGCCTGGCAACACGCTTTCGGAGGGGCGGACAGTACGGACAATATGGACAGTTGGACGGACATTGCCTTGCAGTTCAAGACTATCAACCGCTATACCTACGATGCCGACAAGCAACTCAACTATCACGCATGGTCGGCCACGCCCGAAGATGAAAACTCTTTTTGGGCACGCAAGGACGGCCCGTACACAGGTTGCAGCCCGGAGTTCTGGGCACGAGGCATGGGCTGGTATTTTGCCGCGTTGGTGGATGTGCTGGAGTATATGCCTAAGGAACATCCCGACTATCAGGCGTTGACCGCCATCCTGCAGCAAGTGGCCGCAGGCTTGAAGCGTTGGCAGGACCCTGCGTCAGGCGTCTGGTATCAGCTTCTGCAATACGACGCTTCCGTGACGGGCGACGGCAAGGGAGATACTATATATAATATGGTGTACAACGTAGGCACGGCGTCCAACTACCTGGAGGCGTCCGCATCAAGCATTTTTACCTACGCTTACCTGAAAGGCATCCGCTTGGGACTGTTGGACGCCAATGTCTACATGCCTGTGGCCGAGAAGGCTTACCAAGGCTTGCTCAAGACCTTTATCCGCGAGCGGGAGGACGGAGGCGTTGACATCGTGCAGACTTGCGCTTCCGCCGGACTGGGACCTGCCAAAGACCCTTCGCGTACGGGAACCGTCAATTACTACTTGTGCGGTAAAGATGTGCTTGTGGTGGAGAACGAAGGAAAAGCCATCGGCTCTTTCATCATGGCATCCGTAGAGTATGAACAACGGGCACGTTGAGTGTCAGCTTTGGGCTTTGAACACCGGTTCGGCTTTCTGGACCTGCGTTTCAAAGCCATACCACCATCCGTGACCTTCTTCCGGACTTCCCGTAGGAAGAAAGCAGAGCCGGAGGTCGGGGCGGTAAACGCCTTGCGTCACTTGCCACCGGGCAGGAGGCGCAAGGCGTTTGGTTTGTACCTGTTCTGCCGGTTCTTTCTTGAGTGACATGCCGGCTTCTATCCAGGCGCGGGTGACCGCCGGCGCAAAGTCCGGATAAGTCTGCTTGCAATAGCTATAGAGCACGATGCCCCTTTTCTCTAAGCTCATAGGTTGGTCTATCAGGTTGCCCGCCACAAGGTAAGCCAAGAAGTCGTGCAGGAATCTTTCTTCTTTTCCTATCAATTGGCGGGTGACATCTTGCCAGGCGGGCGTATTGTAGTAAGCGTCCAGCAGGCGGGAGAGTTGGCGGGCTGTCTGTAGTTCGTCCGGCGTGATGGCGTCCGTTTGCAGCACTTCATAGGGCGGGTAGGACGAATAGCGGATGCCCCACTCAGCCGCATGGAGGCGCATGGCTGTGCCGGGCAGGAGCTTGAGTGACTCCAACTGGATTTCGCCCGCACGATATTCGGCCAGCGTGCGTACATCATCGAAGATTTGCTCTAACCGATAATGGGGCAACCCCGCTATCAGGTCGGCGTGCGTCTCCATGTTGGGGAGGGAGCAGAGGTAGCGCAATCCGCTTAGCGAAGCATTCAGGCTGCCTTTGCGCAGGCTTGCCCGCAACACGTCCTCGTGGAGGCTTTGGATGCCCGCCTCCAAGTGCAGCAAGCCGGAGGGGAGCCGACGCAGTTCTTCTTTCAGTTCCTCGTCCAACAAGGCCGGGTGTATCTCCAAATGGAAACGGATGTCAGGATGATACGTGCGGAACAGTTCGAGCAAGGCTTTGGCATGGCGGGTGTTGTAATTGAAAGTGCGGTCCAGCACACGCACGTTCCGTATGCCGTGGGCGCGGATGACGTCCAAGCGTCGGCGGATGGTCTCCATGCCCAATGCCCGTACCGGTTTCTCGCCTCCGCTTACGCAGAAAGCGCATGTGTTGAAGCATCCCCGGGTGGTCTCTAATTGGACAAAAGGCTTGCTCCAGTTGAAAAAGACACTCCGCTCGGGCGGCACTAATTCAGCGAAATGCTCGACGCGTGCCGTCCCGTTGTCCCTGTAGTGTCCTTCGGCGTCGAGGTAGCACAGCCCGTCTATCTCGTTCCATCGGTCCGGCATGTCCCGGCACTCCATCCATCGGGGAAACGATTCTTCACCTTCTCCCCTGAACACGCACCGTACAAAGGGATGAATGCGCAGGAAGCGTTCATTATCACCCAGGAACTCTGGCCCTCCCAATAGGACGGTACAGGCAGGCAACAGCGCCTTGACCCGCACCAAGATGTGCATCAGCGCTTCGTGGTTGAACAGCCAGACCGTACTCGCTACCATGTCCGGCCGCTGGCGGTATATTTGCTCCACTATCGTCCCGATGTTTTCGTTGATGGTGGCCGACACTACTTCCCATTCCACTGAAGCGTCACCCGCCATTTGGGCGTGCAGTGCCGGAAGTGCCAGCGAGGAATGGGCGTAGGAGCTGTTGAGGTCTATCCAAAGGAGTTTCATGGGCGTATGCTTTTCTAACTTTAAAACCGGTGCAAGAACAAGGACGGGCTGACACGCAGGTAGATTCCGGCTACGATGCTGGCCGATGATTGGCTGCTTATCCGCTCTCCGTCGGCATCTACCCCGTTGCCCGAGAAATATTGGTAGAGGGTCAGGTTGATGCCTAAGGAAGCAATGTCTTTCAGTCGTTTGCTATATTCTATTTTCCCGTACACCATTTGGGAATGTTCGAATACGGTCGGTTCGGCCGATTCGGTCAAGGAACCGAAATAGGGTGAACCTAATATGGAGACGAATTTCCGGGAGTTCATGTGTCCCGCCTTGACATGAAAGTCGCTCAGGCGGACGGAGACGGCGTTGTGCCATCCGTAACCGTTATCGATGGGAAGGAGCGTGCCCGCCAATTGTTTATATCCCACGAAATGGCTCTCCGCCTGGATGTCCTTCAGAATCTTCCGGTCGATGTTCCATTTCATTCCGATTCCTATGCCCAGGTTGGCAAGGCTTGAAATCCCGTGATAGGGGCTTGCCTGCACTTCTCCGCCGATGTGTTGGCCTACTATCTGTATGGGCATGTACCAGTGCCATGCCTTTTGGGGATTGTTCAACTTGAAACGCGAGGAGAGTGCCAGGATAAAACGCTCCCGGTGGTTGTCGTTCCGGAAGATGAAACTTTGCCAGTCTATCCATGCGTCCGCGTCGAAAAGTTCCGATTGGAAGAGCACCTGCATGCCGCTTTCGGGGTCGGCCGTCAGGTTCAGTTCCGGATTGTACAACGCTTCGATAAGCCGATGTGCGGAGCCGCCGTATAGATTGCCTAAAATCAGATGGAACATCTTGTTCCTACTTGTCAAATGGACACGGAAGAAAGGCCGTATGTGTACCCTCTTTTTTTCGTCGCTTTGATAACCGGGAAGCTCTAAATAGGTTCCCGTAGGGTAGTGTGAGGCTCCGTTATAGTATAGCATGTGCATGCCCGCTTCCAGTTTCAGGTTTTCCAGCGGGTAGAACACCAGCCGGGGCTGAATCCAAAGTCCGGGCAAAGAATATCCGTCCGTCAACGTCTTGAACTCGTTGTTCTGAAAGAAATTCAGGTTATCCACGTGGAGCATCAGTTTGCCTTTGCAATCCTTCTCCGGCTTGGGTGAAAACGTAAAAACGTCCTGTTCTACCTGAGCGGATAGGCGTGAAGCGAACGGCAAGAGTAAGCACAATAGCAGGACAACGCCCTTGCTTACATAAGGAATAAATGGCATAAACGTTCTATCTGTTGTTTCCATGCATGGGAAGAGTGAAAAAACGGGGACAAAGATAAGATTTACTTTTCAAATTCTCCGATTCCCGAAGGCTATTTCGTCGTTTTTTCTTAAGTTTGTGACGTGATATTTCAAAAGAATTTGCGCTAATATAGAGACAATGTATTATTAATGTAGTATTTTTATGAGAGTTTTAAGAGTAAGTATGCTCGGAGTGCTGCTATGCATATCCGGGTGGATGATGGCCCAGTCGGTGGTCAAGACATCACAAGGGGCACGGTTGGAGACGCCTGAAGGTCTCAGTCGGGGTGAAGTGATATTTTATTCTCCTTCCATTGTGCGGGTAGTGAAATATCCGGTAGCTCAACAGACCATGCCCGAACGGGAAAGTCTTTCGGTGATTTTGGAACCGCAAAAGGTGAAGTTCAGTTACAAGGAACAAGGGGATGAGGTCGTACTCCGGACGGCAAAGGTACTGGTACGGGTGAACAAGGCCGACGGAACCTTGCGTTTCCTGACGAGAGATGGCAACGAGCTTTTGGCCGAGCAGGGCGCTCCTTCGTTCAGCCTCTATGAGCAAGGCGCTGACAAAGGCGATTATCGCATCCGCCAGACCTTTACCTTGGACAAGGACGAGGCTATCTACGGATTAGGCCAGCTGCAGACAGGCAAGATGAGCCAACGCGACCAAACCAAGTATCTGATACAAAGCAATCTGGAGGATGTCGTGACCTTCTTCCAGTCCGTCAAGGGGTATGGCGTATATTGGGACAATTATTCGCCCACTACCTTTACAGACAATGCCGGGGGTACTACGTTCGACTCCGAAGTGGGCGGTTTTCTGGATTATTACTTCATGTATGGAGGCAATGGCGACGGGGTAGTGGCCGAGATGCGTACGCTGACCGGACAGGTCCCGATGTTTCCGCTATGGACCTACGGCTTTTGGCAAAGCAAGGAACGCTATAAAAGCCAGAATGAAACGGTGGGCGTAGTGCGCAAGTACCGTGAACTGGGCGTACCCTTGGACGGCATTATTCAAGATTGGCAATACTGGGGCAGCAACTACTTGTGGAACGCGATGGAGTTCCTGAACAGTGAGTTCTGGAATCCCCAGAAGATGCTGGATGACATTCATGCGATGAACGCCCATGCCATGATTTCCGTGTGGTCCTCGTTCGGCCCTATGACCAAGCCCTATCAGGAACTGAAAGCCGGAGGCATGTTGTTCGATTTCAATACATGGCCTCCTTCGGGCTCGGACAAATGGCCGCCCGTCATGGACTATCCTTCCGGCGTGCGCGTGTACGATGCCTATCATCCCCAGGCACGGGACATCTATTGGAAGTATCTGGAGAAAGGCATCTTCTCCTTGGGCATGGACGCCTGGTGGATGGACTCCACCGACCCGGACCACTTGGACATCAAGCCTTCCGATTATGACAATCCTACTTATCTGGGTACGTTCCGCAAGGTGCGCAACGCTTATCCGTTGATGGCGGTGGGAGGCGTGTACGACCATCAGCGTGCCGCCACTTCGGACAAGCGCGTGTTCATCCTGACCCGCTCCGCCTTTGCCGGGCAGCAACGTTATGGCGCCAACACGTGGACGGGTGACATTTCGGCATCGTGGGACACCTTCAAACGCCAGATTCCCGCCGGACTGAACTTCTCGCTCTGTGGCATTCCGCATTGGAATACGGACATAGGCGGCTTCTTCTTAGGTAATTATCCCCAAAAAACGCTCGACCCGGACTACCGCGAATTGCATGTCCGCTGGATGCAGTTCGGCACGTTCTGCCCCATGATGCGTTCGCACGGGGCGGACGCGGCCCGTGAAATCTGGCAATTCGGGAAAAAGGGAGAGCCTTATTACGATGCCATCGAGAAGTACATCAACCTGCGCTACAGTCTTTTGCCCTACATTTATTCTACTTCGTGGCAGGTGACCCGCCACCAGGCCAGCTTCTTGCGCGCTTTGTCCATGGACTTCCCGGCAGACCGTCGCGTGTGGGACATGGGCAGCGAATACATGTTCGGCGCTTCGTTCCTGGTATGTCCCGTGACCGACCCGATGTACACGCGGATGGAAGGTGAAAACCGCGTGCCCGACTTCAGCCAGGTGAAAAACGCCGAAGTCTATCTGCCCGAAGGCGCGGCCTGGTATGACTTCTGGACGAACGAAAGACTGGAAGGCGGACAAACCGTAGAGAAGGCTGCGCCGCTGGACATCTTGCCGCTTTACGTCAAGGCGGGCAGCATCGTACCGCGTGGCCCGCAAGTGCAATATGCCACGGAGAAACCTTGGGATAACCTGGAAGTGTGGGTCTATCCCGGTGCGGACGGCAGTTTTTGCCTTTACGAAGACGAGTTCGACAACTATAACTACGAGCAAGGGGCTTATACGGAAATCCCCATGCGTTGGGACGATTCTTCGCGGACGCTGACCATCGATGCCCGCCAAGGTTCTTACAAAGGGATGCTCGAAACCCGCCGCTTTACCGTCCGGACGGCGGATGGCATGGAAAAGACGGTGACCTACACGGGCAAGAAAGTGCGTGTGAAACTAATCCCAAACAAATGACCATCCTTTGGTAACCTGGTTACCACGCCTTGGTAATGTGGTTACCAAAGGATGGTAATGACATTACCAAAGGGTGGTAATCACATTGCCCAAACTGTTTGCTTGGGCGTACCCCCAAATGAGGCTCATCTGATATTCAAAAGAGGATTATCCTATATGGCGGAGAGGATAATTCTCTTTTGAAAATAGGATAATCCTCTCTGGCGCGGGACATCTTGTACGCATTTCCCGAGAGAACCGAGCTATTTTAAGCGGAAACAGGAGGAACTTGTTTTGGGATTGCGATAATTTTTCTACTTTTGGGAAATTTTTCAAATGAAAGATTAACTGGAAATCGCAAAAGATGGATGAAAAGCACTTGCTGATGGGAGTCCGTTCCGGCTCGGAGAAAAGTTTCCGGGAATTATATGAGCGGTGGGTGTCGAGGCTGTACAGTTTCGTTTACCGCTATGTCAAGTCGGAAGATGTGGCGGACGACATTGTGCAAGAGACCTTTCTTCGTCTTTGGACTCATCGTCATAGCTTGAATCCGGCTTGCTCGTTTCAATCTTACCTTTTCACCATTTCTTATCATTTGTTGCTGAAAGAACTTCGCCGCCAGCTCAACCATCCTTCCATGGAAGACTATGTGGAATATCTGAGCCAATTGAACATCTCCGGCGAATACATTGAGCGGCATATCGACTTCGGGCGTTTTCAGGAGGAACTGGCCAAAGCCAAGGCGAAACTGACTCCCCGCCAGCGTGAGATATTCGAACTGAACAAAGAGCAGGGCATCTCCGTTTCCGACATAGCCCGTCAACTCTCCATCAGCGAGCAAGTGGTGCGCAACCAGCTCTCTGCTTCCCTAAAGGTGATGCGGGTGGAACTGCAGCGGTATGCTTGCCTGTTGTCCTTCCTGTTCTTATTGAACGGATAGACGGATGAAATCAGCATAAGACATGTTATATAACATGCGAATTTCGATGTTATAAATATCTTCTTAACGGATATAATCATAAAAGGAATATGAGTATGACTGAAAATAAGATGCGGGAATTACTCCGGAAGTACCATGCCGGGCAAATCTCGAAAGAAGAGTTCCGTCAGTTGCGGGATGAAGTCAATGCCACGGATGATGAAGAACTGAAAGGACTTCTTCATTCGCATTGGAATCAGTATGAAGATTACCCGCCACTTCTCCAAGAGAAGGTGCAGGCTTTGTATGGCGGTCTGCAACGGCAGGTAAGGCAAGTGTCTGTCGGCAGCCGGAGAAATTCCTGCTGGCTTCAGGTGGCGGCCGGCTTTTTGCTGATATTGGCCACCGGCTTTTCCATTGCGTTTTTTTTACAACGAAGCGAGATGGAGCAGCTTTCCGCTCAGTCGGTTACGATACGTTCCGGTGAATCAGCCCCTTCTTCCGTATTGTTGCCGGACGGAACCGAGGTGCGCTTGAATATTAATTCTACATTGACTTACCAACAGGATTTCGGACGAACCGACCGCAGAGTGGCGCTTTCCGGTGAAGGCTATTTTAAGGTGCATAGAGATAAGAGTAAGCGTTTTGTGGTGCATACGGATGTCATGGATGTGACGGTGCTGGGAACCACATTCAACGTTTATGCTTATGAGGACAATGATTTCTATGAGATGGCTTTGATAGAGGGACGAGTGTGTGTGAACGCCACGGCTTCTCCCGACCAGATGCTGTACGCCAATCCCAATGAGAAGATTATTTATAACAAACGTACCCGGAAATTAAGTTTGGAGAAGACGTCCACCAAGGCGGAGACAGCCTGGATAGGTGAAGAGTTAGTGTTCCGTCACGAGCCCTTGCGGGAAGTATTCCGATGCTTGGAGCGCAGGTTTGGCGTGACGTTCAGTGTGAATGATACAACGTTCCGTAACGATGCTTACACCGGCGTATTCCGTGAGAAGAACGTGGAAGATGTTTTGGACATTCTGCGTCAGCACTACGGCTTTGAGTATAAGCGTGCGGGAGATGAAATCAGTATTCAGATGAAATGATGATTCGGCTCAAAACAGGTGCTTAAAACGCTTTTTTCGGCTCATTGTGAGCCGAAAAAATAGATATTAGCAGTATCTTTGAGCCGAAAAGTATAATAAGAAATAATAGATGATATGAATCACGTAGATAGAATATTGCAGTATCTGCATTTTCATCCGTCATCTTCCCGGGTTCAAATTATGGAAGAAACGGATTTAGGTCTCAGTGACGCAACAGTGAAGCGGTTGATAGCCGACTGTATTGCTAAAGGTTTGATACAGAAACAGGGCTCTGGACGTACCGTACGTTACAGCATTACTCCGCAAGCGCACGTGTTAATGACATTTGACCTTGATGCCTATTTTGAGCAAGACATTGATGAACGCCAAGTACAACCCTCGTTCAATTTTGAATTGATAAACGATGTGTTACCCCATGTTGAATTGTTCTTACCTGAAGAAAAACAATATTTAGATAATCTGCAAAAGGAATTTACGAACAATGTGTCGCAATTGTCCCCAATAGGTTATGCGAAAGAAATGGAGAGGTTAGGAATAGACCTTAGTTGGAAATCATCTCAAATAGAAGGTAATACGTATACGTTGTTGGAAACGGAACGATTGCTGAAAGAACAGCAGGAAGCCAAAGGAAAGAAGCGCGAAGAGGCTATTATGTTGCTCAATCATAAAGAGGCATTAAAGTTCATTCTTTCTGAACCGGATTATCTCCATCCGTTGACTGTAAACCATATAGAAGACATACATACTCTATTGACGCAAGATTTAAATGTAGACAAAGGAATTCGGCATCGACGGGTAGGCATTACGGGAACTAATTATCGACCACTTGACAATGAGTTTCAAATCCGTGAGGCCATGCGTGACACTTGTACTCTGATAAACAGTCGTACGAATACTTTTGAAAAAGCACTTTTGGCTTTAGTACTAATTTCGTATATACAACCTTTCACGGATGGAAACAAACGGACTGCACGTATTGTAAGCAACGCTTTGCTTTTGGCTGATAAACATTGTCCGATATCTTTTAGGACTGTCGATTCTATTGATTATAAAAAAGCAATGCTTATTTTTTATGAGCAGAACAATCTGTATGCTTTTAAGCGGATATTTATGGAACAATTTGAGTTCGCTGTGAAAACATATTTTTAGAACCATGTTTTATAACATGCGTTTTCGGATGTTATAAAACGCCCCTTTCCGGATATTACCTATGAAAACGAGATGGACTCATATCGATATGACATAGCAAACTTGATTGAATAACTAAAAACAGGAAGACCATGGAGACATAGGAAGACACACATCAAAAAAGAAACCTCCGGACAATCGGCAAACCGTCCGGAGGCAGAGAGGCTTAGTCCAAAAGCTATGCGGCAACATAGCTTCATTAAAAGAACTAAAAACCGAAGAATATCATGAAATTAAAAGATTTATCATCCTTTTGGCGAGGCAAAGGTAATGAAAAATGCGGGATATCCCGCAGCCTTGTGCTATCTTTATGTATCTTAACTTTTGCGGGAGCGTACGCCCAGACGGGGAAAGTGGACATCCGCTTGAACAATGCCCCACTCAAAACATTATTCAGTACCATTGAAAAGCAAACTTCTTATCGCTTTTCCTATCGCGATGCTGATGTCGCAGGCAAGCAGAACGTGACGGTTTCTGTAGAAAATAAGGAATTAAAAGATTTGTTGATTCAGGAATTGACCCGGCGGAACCTGACGTACAAGATGTCCGGCAATGTGATTATGGTGTTGCCGGCACAACAGGCGGTTCTTAAAAGAATAACAGGTGTAGTGAGAGACTCGAAGGGTGAGCCTATAATAGGAGCTAATATAACCGTAAAGGGGCAGTCTTCAATAGGTACGATAACGGATATAGATGGACGGTTTGCGTTGGACGTCCCATCGGATGCGGTGTTGGTGGTTAGTTATATTGGTTATGTGGCTCAAGACGTGACAGTGGGAAATCAAAAAGAACTGATTGTCTCTTTGCAGGAAAATACGGAAATGCTGGATGAAGTGGTGGTGGTTGGTTATGGTACGTTAAATAGACAGGCAATAACGGGTGCTGTTGCCAAAGCTAAAATTGATACTTATATAAAAGTACCGACCAATAATATTCTTGAAACGATTAGAGGTAGTGTGCCGGGCTTGAATGTAGAAGGAACAAATGCTGCCGGACAAGTGGCGAGCTTTACCATTCGTGGACAAAAGTCAACGAGTGGAAATAGTCCGTTGATTGTTGTCGATGGTGCTATTTTTAATGGATCATTGGGTGACATCCCTTCCGAAGATATTGAATCATTCACCGTTTTGAAAGACGCCAGTGCCGCTGCGGTTTATGGTAGCCGGTCGGCTAATGGTGTGGTACTGATTCAGACTAAGCGCGGACATTCTTCTGATGGAAAACCGCAGTTTAATGTAAATCTTTCCTATGGTATCAGTAATCAGTTAGAGCGATTGAAGATTTATGATGGGCCGGGTTATATTCAACGCTTGTTGGATTATAGAGAAGCGAATGGGATGGAGGCCGATCCAAGCAAAGTGGCTATGTACCTTACGGCCGAAGAACAGAAAAATTATAATGCGACACCGGATCATAAGCCAACTGTGTCAAATCCCTATGATTTGTTTACTCAAAATGCTTATAGCATGAAAGCGAATTTAAGCATATCCAACAGTACGGATAAGTTTAATTACTATATTTCTGCTTCGTTGACAGACCAAAAGGGAGTTATCTTAAACGATCAATTCAAGAACTTTTCCGGTCGTATAAATTTGGAAAGTAATATTACGGACTGGTTGAAGGTCGGTGTAAAATCTTTCTATAGTATTCGCGACTATTCGGGCAGTTCTCCTGATTTTTTGGCGACACACTTCAGCCCCTATGCTTCTATTTATGACGAGGAGGGACGTTATCTTCAATATCCGCAATCAACGACTTCCTTCGAAAGTCCGTTTTGGAGCATGCAAACTGATAATATGGAAAAGCGCAATAACTTGGGAGGTGTCTTGAATGCGGAAATAAAGATTCCCTGGGTAAAAGGATTGACATATTCAATGGTCTATTCTAATAATCTGCGGTGGTCTCAAGATTATTATTTCTACGATGAATATACGACGGAAGGACAAGGAAAACATGGGAAAGGCCAGCGAACCATAGGCTATGATTACAGTATGATGTTGGACAATATTATTAAATATAATAACACTTTTAACGGGAAACACAACCTTGATGTGACATTGCTTTACTCGAGGGAACGTAATACTTGGGATGATAACCAGCTGTATGCCGAAAGTTTTGATAACACGGTGCTTGGTCATTACAAGTTAGAAGACGGAAAAGTGCAAACTGTGAATACGGGTGGCGGTGAAAGTGGAGCGATAGGTTGGATGGCGCGTGCAACCTATACATTTGATAATCGTTATTCTATGACAGGGACAGTCCGTCATGATGGATTTTCCGCTTTTAGCAAGAATAAGAAATGGGGAACTTTTGCTTCAGCCGGTTTTAATTGGAATGTGTCCAACGAATCCTTTATGAGGAATGTGAAATTTGTCAATCATTTGAACCTTCGTCTTTCATATGGTTCTAATGGTAATTAATCGATAAATCCATATACTACGTTGGCCAAAGTTGGAACTGACAAATATCTTTTTGCCGGTAGTGATACCTATGCGCTTACACAGTACATCTCGACGTTTGCTACAGACAATTTGAGTTGGGAAACAACCACTGGCTTTAATGCGGGAATAGATTTCTCAGTTTTGGATAACCGGTTATCTGGAAGTATAGACATGTATTTTACTGATACCAAAGACTTGTTATTCTCAATGGCCATTCCGGATATCTCCGGTAAGACTTCCATTATGTCTAATTTGGGTAAAATCAAGAATAAAGGAGTTGAAATCAGCTTGCATTCTGTGAATATTCAGACCAAGGATTTCCGGTGGACCTCTGATTTTGCTTTCTCATTGAACCGAAATAAAGTTGCTACTATTTTTGGCGATGACAATGATGGGGATGGTAAAGAAGACGACCTTCCTAATTCCGGTTATTTTATTGGCAAATCATTAGGTACTATCTATGGTTATAAAGTTGATGGCATGTGGCAACAAGAAGACGTTGATAATGGGACCATTATGGAAGGAATGCGGCCTGGCGATTACAAATTGCAGGATGTCGATGGTGATGGGGCAATCTCTTCCGATAAAGACAGGCAGATATTGGGCACATCCAAAGAGAATTTCCGTTGGAGTTTTACAAATACATTCCAATATAAGGATCTTTCTCTGATGTTGTATTTTAATTCCGTATGGGGTGGAAATGGTTATTATTTGGCATCGAGCACGCCTTATTTTGACGGTTACGTCAATAGAGGAGATTTGAATCATCCTGTTTATGATTATTGGACGCCAACCAATACTGATGCGTTTTATCCGCGAATAGATTACAAGGACAATGCAAGTTATACCGGAACTTTATATTTGGACCGCAGCTTTATAAAATTGCAAAAGGTTTCATTGAGTTATGATTTGTCTCGTTATGTGAGGCCTATGGGAATCCATAATTTGTCATTGACGTTAGCGGGCCAGATTCATCGATTTTCCAAAATGCTCTTGCATAATCGGAAGGATTTGGTTAACTTTGCACAAGTCCTTGGGGTCAGTTTTCTTCATACGAAAAGCGGGAACTTTTCTTTAAAGTTACTGAATTTCAAGGACTTT
>CASGED010000047.1 GCA_949300425.1 uncultured Bacteroides sp. | reverse complement strand
TGTCGAGCTTGTCGAGACATCTCACGTAACGCATGAGGAGGTCTTACATGAGACCCTTCGACTACGCTCAGGGTGACAGATACATCTGTGGTCATCTTTTTTAATCTGTGTCATCTGTGTGCCATCTAAATTCCCATTTATCTGACTGTTTCAAATTACAGCCAAATCAGCGGATTGCGGACCGGAAGATTGCGAACGACTTCCTCTACCTGTGGAAAATGTTCAAGTCCTACCCATGTAGTCAACCAATCCGGCTTATCAAGATTAATGCCGCCAAATACCAAGAACGGATGTGCCACCGGCCAATCCTCCCAATACATGATGTCATGAGCGTATGGCCACGTATTTTTATCTACCACATAGGGATAAATAAAATCAATGCCTTTCCCGATATTCTTCCCGTCCGGCGTCGCATAATGCCAAAGGTCATTTTCCGGCGTAGAAAGCGTCTGGCAAATAGTTGCCATTGCGTCCAGATTGAAAAGCGAATAACCATACGGTTTGGTACGCTCCAACTCAAGGGGGAAACTTCCGTCATCAGCCATCTGACGAGGCAATAAATCATTGATATAGCGCGTTCGACAATAAGAAAGCATCGTTTCGTCTCCTACATATCTGGCAAACACGGCGGCCTGCATCACCCAGCAAGTACCATGATTATTTTTAGCCTTCATTTCGTCCAAGCCATAATGATGGGTGGAAATCCACTTCAAATAGTCAGAGAACCATTTTTTACTCCCCTTACTGATTTCCTCGGGCAGGACACCCGCATTTTCCAATTTACGCAACGATTGAGCCACTTCCATCAAGTGAACCGTGTCTATAATGCCTATCCCCCTACCGGACACCACGCCTTTAATAGCCTGAGCATATAAAAGGGAAGGACGCATATAAGTATCCTTATCCATGAACCAGGCACGTACATGCGCCACAACCGCATCCGCATATTTTCGGTCTTTGGTAAGCAGATAAGCCGAAGTCAGGTTACCCACTATCGAACTGAACTCCACCATCGCTTTCCGGTGGGCCACGAAGTTGTCCGGATTGGTCTGCCCGTCACGCCGTACATAAGGCCCCGACAGATTTGTACTGTCGGGCCACCAATAGTCGCCCTCGGAATAAAAATCATGTTGGTCACCCTGGCTGCGCTCTGCTATAAAAGAAGTTATAGTTACCGGCTGCCTTGCCAGATTTTCATTTGCCTGCCGCAAAACACCATGCTTCAACGTATCTGCTACAATCGGATTTTCCTTATCAGCTACACAAGCACATAAGCAGAAAAACGGCAAGCAAAACCATAATACATATTTTCTCATAACCTACACTTATTTTATAAAACTGTATACTTAACTGTCACAAAAGCCGTATGCACGTCTTGGGCTTTAACCGCCACACACGATACACCCTGATTCGTACGAACACGTATTTGGGCACGCCCGTTCCGGGCCTGTACCTTTCTTGAGCCACAAGCGGTACCTTGGTTCTGAATCAGCTCTCCGTCACCCGCAATGTCGAAATAGACAAAACTCTTGGAGTCCAGACATCTCACACCGGCAGCATCCACCAGTTGAGCCTCAACCTCTACGATACCATCGCCCAAATCTTTGGTAACAATCTTGAAATCGGTCTCTTTCCCCCATTTCGCCGTCTGGTATTCGAAACGTATCTCGTCCGCCAATTCTTCCTTATCGGCTACCGCTACAGCCCGAAGCACATTTTCGCCCGGTTTAAACACGGCATTCCAACGCAATCCCGCCGCCGGAAAATCCTGGCTATCCCGTTTCCGTACGCCCAGGCTTTCTCCATTTAGGAAAAGTTCCACCGAAGCGCAATTGGAGTACACAAGGATTTCTTTCTCTTCACCTTCCTCACCCCAACGAACGGGCCAGCCATGACCATAGATATGGAGCATCGGTTTCTCCGACCAATAGGACTGGAATACATAATAACTCTCCTTAGGCGTCAAGTCGCGTTCAACGACTCCTTTCTGATTCATATAAGGAATGGGATTCTCCGGACGGATGGGCGTGGAGAAATCCTTGAACGTCCAAAAGGCGGCCCCGGTCAGCCAAGGCATGTTTTCCTGCTCCTTCAGATGCCAGTCCATCAGTTTTACGATATAAGTTTCCGACCAGTCTCCTTTCTTCAATACCAAGGCCGAACCGTTCAACGCCACATCTTCCGCAGTTTCGTTTCCGCTACGCAGGGACGCCACCACTTCCGCATGTCGTCCGGCGTGGCTGTCGCCTCCCCATTCCACATGCAGGAAATGTTTCACTTTCTCTACCTCGTCTTTTGTCTTTTGCTGATAGTCCGTATATTGACCGCTATACCAGCCTGCCCAAATGGACGGAGAATAAACATCAACGATGTCACTACAGAACGCACATCGGCGGATAGCGGTCTTGCGCCCAGCATCCATCTTATGGGCTATATCATTCAGTTGGCTCATCAAAGACCGGATTTCCCGTTGCTCAAATTCGGGAAAGTCATTGGGCCAATCGTTCTCGTTGCCCAATCCCCAAATGATGACAGAAGGATGATTGTAATGTTGGGTTATCATGTTCCGCAACATCCGCTTGGCTTGTTCGCGATATTTAACGCCTCCGACGCCACCGCGACACCAGGGAATCTCCTCCCATACTAAAATACCCAACTCGTCACAAAGGCGGAGGATAATCTCCGATTGCTGATAGTGCCCCAAACGGATAAAGTTGGCGCCCATGTCCTTTATCATCCGCATTTCCTGAATCATCTGCTCCTCCGTCATGGCCGCACCCACGCCCGCATGGTCTTCGTGCCGGTGGGTACCGCGCAACAACAGCCGCCTGCCGTTCAAGTAGAAAGGTCCTTTCTCTACAAAGCTGAACTGACGGAAACCAAAACGTTCCGTTGCTACCGTTTCCTGACCATCGGCCTTAACCGCCACTTCACAGGTGTATAATGACGGCGAGGATACATCCCACAATTCAGGCTTCTTAATTTCCGTATCAAGCAGTAGCGCATCGCCCAACGGCACGACATCTTCCAGCGTCCGTGTACTCACCACTTTACCTTCCGGCGACTTTATACGGACCTCCACGGAAGCCCGGCGGATATCCGACGGATTATAAAACCTGGCAGAAACCTTCAAACTCCCTTTCGACCGTTTTTCGTCCAGCACAGGCTCTATCTTCAGCGAAGACACGGAGACTGCCGGCAGATATACCAAATTCAAATAGCGGTAAATGCCGCCATACACGTTGAAATCGGACAAATCCGACGGAATCATTTCCGCATCGCGCGAATTGTCACAACGGATACTCAACGGGACACGCCCCTGAAAACGTTTCGCCTCGTCACTGGCCAGGAAAGCCTGAACCGCTTCCGTAATGTCCACATTCCAACTGTCATATCCCCCGACATGGCTTCCCACTTTCGTCATATAGATATAGACATCGGTTTTTTGGCCGGCTCCCTCAAACTCCAGCATAACGCGCCCTCCGGGATACGGATTCTCCACCTGCAACAACGTTTTGTACCATCCCGGTCCTTGATAATAGTTTACGTCCGGGTCTACGGCGTCTTCCGCATTGAAACAATGGGGCAACGTGACCTTTTGCCACAATGGTTGTTCTTCCGGCTGTCCTTTACGGACCTTCCGCACCAGTTCCCACAAGTTGCCCACATCTTCCCGAAGGAACTCCCAATTGTCTGTCAGCCTGATTTTATGGGCAGTGACAGGTATCTTGGCATTCGTCCATCCAAGCAAGAAGAATGCCGCTATGATGAATAAAACAGTACGTCTCATATCTTCCTTATCTTTTTAGAAGTGTTACAGCAAAGCCGTTCCTTCGCTCTCCAGTTTCTGTTTCTTCAGCAGAGCTTCGAGGAAATAATAGTCGGCATAAACCAAAGGTACGTCACGCTCAAAATTATGGGCGCCGGTGCTATGCAGCAGCAAGAAGCCGTAAGCTCCGTTCAAGGGTGCCCGGTAATACTTGCTCAAACTTGTGACAATGGTATCCGCCCACTTCTTATACTGGGCCGACTTCTCCGGATTATACATAGACAACTCGTACATCGCACATGCCATGACGGCCGCTGCGGACACGTCACGCGGTTCGTTCGTCTTGTCGGGTACGTCAAAGTCCCAATAAGTTATCAAGTCCTCCGGCATAGACGGATGAGTGAAAATATAGTTCGCGATATTCTCCGCCTGCGCCAAGAACTCAGACAACTTGGTTTCCCGATAGCACATCGTGAAGCCATACAAGCCCCATGCCTGGCCGCGTGCCCAAGACGACTCGTGGCTATAGCCTTGGTGCGTATGCTTATGCAGTACCTCGCCGCTGATGGTATCATAGTCCACCACATGATAAGAGCTGTAGTCCGGACGGAAGTGGTTCTTCATCGTCGTGCGGGCATGGGTGGTAGCTATATTATAATAGGTGGAATCGCCCGACTCACGGAAAGCCCAGTACAGCAGGTCCAGGTTCATCATATTATCAATAATAACCGGACATTGCCACTTGTCACGGCTATGATCCCACGAACGGATACAGCCGATGGTCGGTTTATAGCGGGTAATCAGCGTGGCTGCCGACTCCAACAGGATATCCCGATAAACACTGTCATGCGTCAGACGATAGCCGTTCCCGAAACTGCAATACATCTTGAATCCCATGTCATGCGTACCGCCATTGGTCTTTTGATCTTCGATGTTGGCGGAAAACTTCCGGGCTTCCGATTCCCAAAAATCATCGCCCGTATATTCATACATGTACCACAGTTCGCCGGGGAAAAAGCCACTGGTCCAATCCCTCGAAGCGACCATTTTGAAAGACCCGTCGTCGGCAATGGTTCGCGGAGACACCAACTTTCTTTTGCCTTCGCCGTCCTTTTGCGAGGCTTTGACCGAATCGACCCGCGTCAAGGCATACTTCAGTTGCCGGGAAGCGAAATCGAAATCATCTTTTACAATATTTTCCGGTTGCGGTTGCGGGGCACAAGCGGTGCAAAACACGACTGACACGAGCAGTCCCCCCATCAGAGTTTTCATTTTCTTTTTCATTTCTCTATCTATTTATTTTTACCGCTAAGATAATGTGTAAAACAATAGGATGTATAAAAAAGCGTCTCAAATCTTTAAAACATTGTCTCAAAATCCTATTTTAAACTATTACAGCACATTTTTCCAAAGAACCAAACGTACAAAAAGGCACGGAAAACACCGGGGAATTCATTCCCCTGCGCTTCCGTGCCTTCAACAAAAAAATATGAAGAAACGATTAGTCCTCAATAATGACCCTGAAACCTACGTTGAATATACGCTGGTAGGGCAAGAAACCTTTACGCGAGTAAGAAGTGGAGAACTTGGGACGCTCAATGAACGAACCTCCTCTGACGACCTTGCATTCAGCCGTCGCCTCCTCGTTTTTCTCATCGTAAGGATAAGGCACATAATTGGAGCGTGTCCATTCGCAGACATTACCATGCATGTTATACAGTCCGAACGGATTGGCTTCGTACTCCTTGCCGCCGATTTGCACCAAGTTGCCGTCGTCCACCGACTCGTCCTTGGGAAGGAACGTATAGTGTTTGTACATGGCGTGAGTGGGTTTCATCGGCTTAGGGTCGACACCCGCCACGGCAAACAGCAGGGTAGTCTTGTCCGCCAAGTTATCTTTCGTGCCGAAGTCTGTCCCCATCGCTCCGAACCAGAAGTCCGTGTCGCTTCCCGCCCGGCACGCCCATTCCCACTGGGCTTCCGTCGGAAGAGTCACTTTCAAGTGGGTTTTCTCGCTCAACGCCTTACAGAACTTCATGGCGTCCTCATAGCTGACACGGATGACGGGCTGGTCGGGCTGGTTGGCGGGATAGCCTTGCACCACGTGGTCTTTCCACTGCTGATCGATGAAACGGCTGTCGTGTTCGGGGAAGAATACGTTGAACTGCTCGTTGGTCGTTTCCAGTTCGGCCATCCAGAAGCCCTTGTCCACCTTCACCTTAGCGGTGGGATAGGTATCGGACGGACCGTCATAGCTACCCATGACAAATTCTCCGGCGGGAATACGCACAAAATTCATGGTTACGCCCGGAGCCAATTCGACAGTCATGCGAGTCTCTCCGTCGGCGGCTTGCTTGGCTTGGGCGGTAGCGGCGTCAAACGGCCATCCTTTCACCTTCAGGTTCTTTTTCTTCACAGTTTCCCCTTCTTCCGGCATAACGGGTTTTATCTCCCCTTTGCCTTTCAGGTAAGCGGCATAGTCCCTCAGTTCTTTTTCCCAATCCACGCTGCTCCCGCCGGCATACTTGTCGGCCAGTTCCATGCGGCGCGTGTATTCATCAAAGCCCTTATAGGGCACTTTGTCCATTGAGCCGTGTTCAAAATACCCCTTGTCCGGCGCGTTATAGTCTATCCAGTTATACAACGTGCGCCACTCTTTCTCCGTCAACTTCACGTTGTAGTGTCCCCGCTTCAACAAGCGTACTAGTTCGCTGGTGTTCGGATGATACTCGTAAGGCTGTAGCACCACCATGTCGCCCTCACCGCCCTGACGATGTATGTAGGGATGGAAATTGAGGTAGGATGTACCATAACCGTACTTGTCCTTCTTGCCCCCGCGCAGGTCGAAAGCCTTCTCCCCGTTGTGACAGGCTATGCAGGCACGGTCCAGTATGGGCTGTATTTCCAAGTCAAAGGTGAAGGAACGTACTCCTCCTTCAGGCGGGATAATGGCATGGGGAGCCTGTTGGGAAGCAATCACGCGTTTGGGTATCGGTATCTGGTTCTGGTCCTCATGGCAACCGATGCAGGAAACGACTTCTCCCGGCTGCCCGGTTACCCAACTGCGCATCCACTGTACGGCCACGCCGTCCTTGTCTACCGGCTGTATGGAGATTGGGGTGTTGGCAGGAGCCTTGAAGATGACGGAACCGTCCTCTTCCACCGGGACGGTACCCAGCAAGCGTTTGATGTCCCATCCGGATTGGATGCCATGCCAATTGTGGTCCGACTTCTTAGACACATAGGCGTATTCATAGGCGTGCAGACGGAGTTCCTTCACCGTTCCACGCGGGATGCCACGCAACCCCTCGCCCTCATAAATGTCCTGAATGAAGAAGGTGGCTTCCTTGTCGCCCAGCTTCACTTTGTCCGCTATGACAGGCGGCATAGACACTTTGCGCACCAAAACGGGACTGATGAATCCCTCGCCTTCCGCCTCGGCGATGCAAGTGACATTGTCAAACACGTCCACCAGATAAATTCCCCAAAGCGAACGGGGCGAAAGTTTAGCGGCTACCAAGAAGTATTTGTCGCTAAGCGGCATAGGCTTAATGAATTGAGGCCATACCCCGTCTACCAACCGGTCTTTGATTTCTTCCTTCACCGGACGGTTACGATAAGGAATCTCCTGCACGATGCCGCCCACGTTCTTACGTCCTCGGGCCGGATCGAAAATAATCATTCGCCCGGAACGTGCAATGCCATGATGTCCTGAAATAATGCCTACAAAAGCAGAGCCGGTGCCCGGCAGAGGCTGTACATCGAAGGTACTGTTGGGGAACATGGAGCCGCTGCCATAAAGGGCTTTGTTCTCCGTCCCGTCCGGATTCATGTGCATCACGATGCGGGAATAATAATGGGTCAGGTCCGTATATTCCCAACGGGTATACATCACACGTCCGTTGTTCATGACTACCGGATTCCAGTTCCCGTCCTGGTCGAACGTCAAGCGACGCAAGTTTTTCTCAGCCGGGGTATAAAGTACCATGTTGCCCACCGGATTGGCACCGCTCAAGCAAGGGATGCGCTGGTATCCGATGTTCGAGTTGGCAATGATGCGCCCGTCGGGCAGGTAAGTTCCGTCGAAGAACTCCAAATCCGGCTCCTCATTTTCTATCAATGGCCGGAAACCGCTCCCGTCCAGTTTTACTTCAAAAACATTCCAGCGTTTGTCATCTCGCAATTGCGTGAACATGACCCGGTCTCCATCCCAGTGAAGCCGGAGGTCTGATATAGGTGATGTGTTTGTGGGTTTGTACACTTCGCGCACATTAATGTCTCCGCGCAAGTTTGTCAGTTCTACGATAGCCGCGTCAAAACCGCCCCGGCTGGCCGAGCCTTGGTTGGACCAGTTGTTGTTCTGCGTGCCCAGTTTGGGAGCCATCGCCTTTCGGTCGTCTTTTCCTAATATGTAACGTGCCGCCACGATACGGTCAGCATCCAGCAAGGGGTTGGCCAGCAGGATGTCCTTCTTCAGCTTCAATGCCTTCTCCGCGTCGGCCCATGCCAACGTATCGCCTTCGTAAATGCTGTCAAATCCCTTGGCGGCAAGTTGCTTGAGTTCATCCAGCATGGCCTGGCAACGATCCACGTTGAAAGAAGGTTGATTCTTCATGTCGTCCAGCGCCAGACCAATGGCTTCGATGTTCAGCCACGACAATTGCACTTGCAAGTCCGACACCCGATCCAATTCATCCGCCAACTCAAGCATGGCTTGGGACCGCTTGGCGGGATCAGCTTCCGCCTCAATCTCCTTCAGTTTGTTTTGATAATAAGAAGCGTCTTTCAACGACTTCAGTTGCGACCGCACCTGCGCCATGATGGCCTTGTCCGGTTTTTCGTTTACGGGAGGATTCGCATGCAAGGCTGTGGGGAACAAAAAGAAAATTCCCACAACGCCTCCCATCCAAAAGTTCTTTTTCATAACAGTCTATCTATTTTAATTCAACATTAATCCGTCATCCACGACAGGCCCGTTGTTCCTCTGCGGTTCTCCGGACGTGCTCCTGCCGTTTTTTATCACTCTATACTTTGCTTCTGAATTATTCTTCTATATTTATCTACAGAAGGTTTCAAGCCTTGCTTCAGGTTACGGTACGACGGAGGATTCCTGAAGTTAAAACTATAAGGCTCGTAGGCGGTGGCACAATCAGCATGAGCTTGGACGAACGAAAGGTATTCCTCCCACAAACGGTCATACCGCGCAATGGCTTCCTCCATCGCCCGCACATCATATTTCCCCGACTTGTCTCCTTCGTAACCTTTCAGCATAATAATCCAACCTTGCTCATAAATGGAGTAGAGCAAAAGTCCGTAGCCGGCAGACGTTCGTAAATAGCTTCTAACGTCGGGACGTCCGGTTTGTATCGAGTCGGCCAATGCCACGATTTTCTCCCACATCACCACGCTTTCCCGCTTCTCCGCCATCACGCGGTCTGTCAGACCGGATTTTACAATGGTCTCCAAATTACCCTTCAACGCTTCCGAACCGCCGATGAACTGGTCACGGGTCCACAACACCCTGACGGGCTTAACCAACGAATATCTTCCCCTGACAATAGCGTCGGCCGACAAAAGCGCCAGACGGTGGAAACGTCCGATGTCGTCTCCCTCGAACCCGTTATGGGACGCGTAGGAGGCAAACAGTTCTTCCTCCGTGAGCGACATATCATGCGCCCACCCGGCAAGCACCGCCACATTGGCTTCACACCACAGTTCGTTCTTTATATACGGTCCCCGCCATCCTCCGCCTCTCGACCAGGTCCAAACTCCGGCCAACAGCGGATTAGCCTTGAGATGGTTCATACAGTAAGGAGCGGCATCGGACTTCAACTCCTCAAAACCGTTCAGCACACCATCCGCTATATAGTTGGGATAGGCGCCTTTCCCTTCATATTCCCGCTGACACTCTATTTCAACCACCTGCTTGTGGCGTCCTATCCCCAACGTCGGATTGAATTTGTACGTACGGAAATAGTCTCCCTTCACGTGTTTGACGCATATATACAGATTGGAATGGGGTTCCACGCCATCGGTCACGCTCAGGTAATACTGCGGAGTAGTATGAAAATAGCCGAAATCCCACGTGCGATAGAATACTTTCTTGTTCAGCCGGACGCATACTTCCTCCCTCAGCAAGTTCATCAAACTTCGGTGCACTTCCTCTCCCCCGTCCGTCTTGTACGGGGCGTTCCGCTTCGCACCGCTTTTGCCTTTCAGTACCGGACCGTTACCCGTATGATAAGGCGTGTTGTGCAAATAAGTCTCTCCCACCCGGATGACAAGCCCGTCCAATGCGGGGAAACGCTCGAACACCTCCCTGAGCATCATCCGATGAATCTCTTGCGTCTTCGGCCTCATAAAGTCAATGTTGCCGTCCGCGTCGCAAATCTCATCCCGGAATATCTCCACCAACCGCTTAGGGAAGACGATTATATCCGTAAAGTAATACGCCTCCAAGCCGGCTTGGTGTATCGCTTCTATCCGGTGGCGGATTCTGTCGGCCACGGAGTCGGCCCACAAACGTTCTTTCGAGCCGGGAGGACAGATTCGTTCATCCAGTCCGTCATAGGTGATGGCGGTGTGTACCGATTGGAATTCATTGACCACCTGTGCGCTGTAACCATATCGTGCCAATGTGGCCGGGTCGTTGAATTTACTTTCCGTAAAAGGTTCGCCGGGGTTATGATGGACCATATCCATAATAACAGGAAGCTGTGCGTACAAGCCGCCCCCACAGGCACAACCTAACCACAAAAGTATGAACAGAAATCTCCTCATAATCTTATTACCCATATCGGACGCTAAAGTACACGAAAACCATGACTCCGGTTTTCAGTATTGTTTCAAATGCTATCATTATTATATCAAATGTGCGTGTGTTACTTGATTCTCAGTCATATATTGTGAAACATACTTTTCTTTCACGCTCAGACATGTTTCACGCTGTATGGTAAAATCGTACATCCATATGCACAAATCGTACAGAATCGGTTTTTAAGGAGAGATTCCGCATCCTTCACAAGACGGAGATGTGAAACATCCGTGAAAGATGTATCTTTCACAGCATTTATCTCAAAGTCAAGTGATTACAACACCGTGAAGGCGTGAAACTTGCAACGGGAAGATTTATGTAGAGGGTGAAACATACAGTCATGCCGGTACAGACACGGCCTGTTTTCAAGCGGCTAAATTAGGTTTAATCAGAAGGTCACTCCCATTTAAAGGGAAGAGACGGGAGATTAAATCAGACGGGACGGGAGATTAAATGATAATTTAGCCCTCCCCATTTACTATGTGACGGATAAATAGCCATAGAAAAAACGGGCTGTTCCAAAACCAATTTCTGGAACAGCCCGTGATGCCTGAAAACAATCCTATTACTTCAGAATCATTGCTCTTCGTCACCGTACCACAGCGGATTCTGCACCATGCTGGGCGATTTTTCGATCTCGTTGTGCGGAATGGGGTACAGGTACATGGCGCGCGTCCAGTTGTACCGGCGTGCCACCGCGCGGCGGAAGAACGAGTTAGGATCACTGGGCGGAAGTGAGGATGATCCCTTCACGTTCATGCCATATTCTATGGACTGGTCGGCTTCCTCGCCCGGACCGCATATCATCCAGCGGCGCACGTCGAAGTAACGCTGTCCTTCAGAGAAAAGTTCTACCTGCCGTTCGCGACGGATGGCGTAGGCCTGCGCTTCGTAGTTGCCGATGACACCGGTTTTCGCTCCTGTGTCGTTCAACTCCTGATAGCCCGGAATGCCGGCACGCTCGCGTACCATATCTATATAGCGGATGATGTCGGGGTCTGACGGGTCAACTTCATTGCAAGCCTCGGCATAGTACAGATAGAAATCGGCCAGCCGGAAGATGATGGACGGACGCGCCCAACTCTTGTTGTTGGAACCGGTGTTCAACAGCGTGTGATTGCAACGCTTGTACAAGTAGTAGCCGGAGAAGTGCTGGCGGTCGTAGTTGCTGTCATCGTTCGGGTCGCCCCACCCCATTTTCACGGTGTAGCCCGACTTGGGCTGAATGTGCCAGCTTTTGCCGTGGTACGTGATGGCCTGGTAGAAACGAGGCTCACGGTTGACGTACATGTTGAACACCTGCTTGTCAATCTGCGGTTGCTTTTGGGCGCACGGATTGTTGATGTCGGTAAATCCGTCCTCGTTATAATCGGGGTCTTCGCTGATGTCCAAGCCTTTGTCCGTAAAGAACGCGTCCACCATCTGCTGGGACACGCCGATTCCGGCAAAACTGTTGAAGATGTCACGCGGAGTACAACGTTTGTCAAGGCCATCGGAAGCAGTCACCGAATTCATGTTAGTCTTGCTGCTGGCCCAAATGATTTCACGGTTATAATCCTGAAATACTTGATACACCGATTGGCCCGGATTTTCCGTACCGTCCGTGTTATAAGCACGGAACAATTCATACCCGTTCGCTTCGGCAAATTCGATAAAAGTCTTACAGTGCTGTCGGGCTGTCTCCCACTTGCCACGGTCTTCCTCCGGGAAAATCTGCTTGCCGTCCGGCGCACGGAGCGCAACGGCTTCCGGGAACCCGCCATTGAACAACTTACTGGCCGCATATACCCACAACTTGGCACGCAACGCCAATACGACAGCACGTGTGGGACGCACCATTTCGTTCATGTTTTCCGTCTCTTCGCCCGTACTTTCGTCCACATAGCGCAACGTATGCGGCAGGATGTCCTCATTCAGCACTTCCTGCAACAGGCTGTCAATGTACTGCACCATCTCGTCTACCGAAGCGCGCGGGAAGTCGAAAGAAGACTGACTTTCATCCACAATACCTTCAATGATGGGTACCGGACCATACAACTCAAACAGTGAAAAATAGCCGTAAGCGATGAAGAACTTAGCTTCAGACTTCATGCGGGCAATGTCCGCTTCCGTCAGGTTTTGCTGGTCGGTTATTTTTCCCAACGGCTTGGCGCGTTCCAAAAAGATGTAAGCCTGACGGATGTACTTGTACATGTCCGTAAAACGATGGAAACTGGCGTTGCTGGCGGTAAAGCCGTTTTCCATCTCCGTGCGGGCATTGGAGTAAGCGCAAGTCAGCTCATTACACAAATGGGGCCACGGGTTCTGGAATCCGGTCGGTTTCAGGAATATCTGCGAATATTCACAGATGCAGTTATAGATGTTGGCATGCCAGCCTTTGGTGTAAGCCACGTTGTCGAACACCTGCTCCATGGTCAGGTTGCTGGCCAACTCATCGGACACATCCAGGTAATCGGCACACGATGAAAAAGTCAGGCTTCCGCCCAACAGGAGGGATAATAGTATATTTCTTGTTTTCATGTCGTTCAATTTTTTAAGGTAAAAGATTAAAATCCTAATTCCACGCCGAGAGTCCACGTCATGTTGATGGGGTACTTCTGTCCGCCATTGGCGCTACCCAATTCCGGGTCCCACATCTTGATGTCGTCCCACACGGCGATGTTGGTACCTTGCGCGTAGATGCGTGCCCGCTTCACCCAATGGCGTGCCAAGAGCTTGCTGTCGAACTCGTATCCCACCTCGATGTTCTTCAAGCGGAGAAAGTTACCGCTGCGATACCACCACGTACTGTTAAAGCTGTTGTGCGAATATTGGGCAGGACGCAGACGGGGGAACATCACATTTTGGTTGTACGGGTCATTGCTGCTCCAGTGGCTTTCCAACACTTCCTTACGCACGGCCTGCATGTCGCCGTCCTGGAAGGGGATGAAACTGCCGCTCTTGATGTTGATGGAGGCGTTGGCCACACCTTGGAAGAAGATGCCGGCATAGATGCCTTTCCACTCGCCGGACACGCCAAAGCCGTACACCCACTCCGGATTGGTGGAGTAGAAACCGTTGTCGTACGTGCGGTCGTAGTCGTTGATGACCCCGTCATCGTTCAGGTCACGGTACTTGATGTCACCCGGCATCACGGCTGCCGCCGGTTGGGGCAAATCGGACTTCAAGGTATAGGTCTTGCTGCCGTCGACGGGATTCTCGGTAATATCAAAGTCGTCCGGTGTATAAAGCCCGTCGGCGATGTAAAGCAGAGGTGTACCCATACTATGGCCCGTATAGGTCTGGTAGTCGTACAGAGGCGGCACTTCGTCGTATTCCACAATCTTGTTCTTCGCGTACGTCACGTTTCCGCGGAACGTCAGCATGAACTCATCTATGTTCTGTTTGAAGATGATGTTACCATCGAAACCCTTGTTCGTCACCTTACCGAAATTCTGCCAGGGAGCCTCGCGGAAACCGGTCATGGCGCTGATGGTCTTGCGCTGCATCAGGATGTCGCGACGATCGTTCTTGAAGAAGTCCACGCTCAGGTCAATCTGCCCGCGTAACAGGCCAATGTCGATACCAACGTTCTTCTTCTCTTCCACTTCCCACGACAGGTAAGGAGCCTCGAACAAGCCTTCGATAACGCCGCTGCCCTGTCCGTTGGTACCTCCGCCGCCTACGCCGCCTTTGAAGCCGAAGTTATAGCCGCTGCTGCCGCTGTTCATCGTGCCTCGGTAGGGGAAACGGTCGCCGTCCACGTCATCGTTACCCGTCAGACCGTATGAAGCACGCAGCTTCAACTTGCTGATGATGTCCTCTGTACCTTCCATGAACGCCTCGTTGCTGATATACCAAGCTGCGCCCACGGCGGGGAAGATGCCGTAACGGTGGCCTTTGGCGAAGTTCTCACTACCCGTCAGACCGAAACTACCTTCCAACATGTAACGGTTGTCATAACCATAAGACACACGGGCCACCAGACTTTGTTTCTTGTAAGGCAGTCCGTTGCCCTGTTGCTGGCGGTCCTTCTGCATGTACAGTAACATGCCATGCACGTCGTGTACGTCGTTGAACACGCGGTCGTAGTTGAAGGAGGCTTCCAAGTAGATTTGTTTCTCGCCGTCTTCCGCATTGCTCTTCGGGTCGGTCAAGTTGGGCTTTCCCTCGTTAATCAGCACATATTCTTTTTCTCCGGCCTCGTTCAGTTTCATCTGATAGACAGTAGGAGTCTTGGTACGCTTGGTCGATGAAGAATACGTGGCGTCAAAACTTCCCGTCAGCTTCATACTCAATCCTTTGGTGATGAAGTCCAGCTTCTGCTTCAAGGTGATTTTGGTTTGCAGGTAAGCGTCCCAGTCACGCGTGTAGCCCGACTCGTTCAACATGTTATAGGGCTGCTGCTGGCTACCGCCGTTGTACATGTCCGTCTCGGAGAAGGTTCCGTCCGAATAGCGCAACGGAATCTTGTGGGGCGAGTTGGAGAACATGTGCGAGAAGATGTCGTCCGAACTGTAGCCGGGGTACGTGGACTCCATGTACTGGCCGCTCATGTCCACCGCCAGGTCCGTGGTCTTGGTCACGGCGATGTCGATGTTGGAACGGATGTTGTAGCGGCTCAGGTTGATGTTGGCGTCGTACTTGTCAATGGCCTTGGAGTCGAAGATGCCGGCTTCGTTGTAGAACGCGCCGGAGACGAAGTACTTCACGCGCTCCGAACCTCCGCGCAGGTTCACCGTGACACGCTCGTTGTGCGTCCAGTCCTTCATCAGGCTCAGCCAGTCGGCGTCCGGGTAAAGGTCGGGGTCGGCGTGCGTGCGGTAGAGTTCCAGCACCTCGTCCGACCACGGCTTGGTCCACGTTGTGGGGTTACCCAAGCTTTCCCACGTGGCTTCGTTGAACAGGCTCAGGTAGTCGTACGAGCCCAGCATCTCCGGCATGCGTGTGGGAGCCACGTAGCTGAACTCGGCACGCACGTCCAGCGTAGGTTTCTGCGAACGTCCGCGCTTGGAGGTGATGAGGACTACACCGTTGGCGCCCTCGGCACCATACACCGCCGTGGCGGCGGCATCCTTCAGGACGGTGAACGATTCGATTTCATCGGGGGTGATGTCGTTCATGCTGCGGGGAATTCCGTCCACCAACACCAAAGGCGACGTACCGCCCGCAAACGAGCTCATACCACGAATCCAAAAGCTGGAGTTGTCCTTGCCCGGCTCGCCGGAACGCTGCACGGCCAGCACGCCGGCTATCTGTCCTGCCAGATTGTTCGAGAGACTACGTCCTGGCATCTGCAGTTCTTCGGACGAAATAGTGTTGATGGATGACACCACGCTCTCCTTCTTCTGCTGTCCGTAACCGATGACAACGACGTCTTCCAGCCCCACCGAAGCTTCTATCAGACGGATGTTGAGGGTAGATTCGTTTTTATACTCCCGCGTCTCAGTGTTAAAGCCGATGAAGCGATACTCAATAAGGTCGCCCGCCTTTACGTTGCTTAATGTGTAGCGGCCTTCGATGTCAGTAGTCACACCGTTGCCCGTGCCCTGCACGACAACGGTTGCGCCGGGGATGGGGTTGCCGTCCTCATCGGTGATAAGGCCGGTCACAGTTCTTTTCTCTTGCTGCAGTGCGTACACCGCCGTCGGTTGGTTGGCTTCATCCGCCGTCACGCCGGACGCGGGCATCCATGCGGCCATCACCGAAAGCGCCACGATGAATGTTGTTTTGCCAAACGCTGAGAATTCCTTGTTTTTTCTCAAGTGGGTATTTTTCATGTTACAAAATAAATTGGGGTTATTATTACTACATATAGGGACGGGACGGTTTCCGTCCGGTCAGTTTTTTCATTTCCTACGTCAAATGGTTACGAAGTATCTTTCATGGTCTGTTTTACTAAATGAGTGGAACATCGTGTTAACATGTGCGAAGAAAAAAAAACGCTAACACTTATCAAAATCATATCAGTGTCTATCAATATTATCTCAATCCATACATCTGATACGAATTTTAAAGCCAAATACCACTTATTTATAAACGGTGAATAACTAAAAAATACGACATTCCTTCCATGAAAAGGCCGAGCTTGTAACGATAAAACATGTTTCCAACACTTGCCACACGTTCTTTTCAACAAAAAAGTTTCCGGAAAATAGCCGTTAAAACAAAATATTCCGTACTTTTGGCTTTTAAAGAATCAAAGAAACATTTTTAAATAAAAACAAAGTATTCAGTTATGAAACAACAGGAAGAAGAAGTGATTGCGGGAGTGCCGGAGAACGCGTTTCGCGAACTAAAACCCGGCGAGACGTACAACCCGCTGATGAGTCCGGAGAAAAGTTATCCGGAAGTGAACGTATGGTCGGTTTCGTGGGGTGTGTGTATGGCTATCCTATTCTCGGCCGCAGCCGCTTACTTGGGGCTGAAGGTAGGTCAGGTATTCGAAGCCGCCATTCCTATAGCTATTATAGCGGTGGGAGTATCTACCGCCGCCAAACGTAAGCATGCCTTGGGTGAGAACGTCATCATCCAGTCCATCGGTGCCAGTTCGGGCGTCATTGTGGCAGGTGCCATCTTTACCTTACCTGCCCTGTACATTTTGCAGGAAAGCTATCCGGAGGAAGTGACCGTGACGTTCGCACAAGTGTTCATCAGTTCCCTGCTGGGAGGCATTTTGGGCATTCTCTTCTTAATACCTTTCCGCAAATATTTCGTCAGCGACATGCACGGCAAATACCCCTTTCCCGAGGCCACTGCCACTACACAAGTGTTGGTGTCGGGCGAGAAAGGAGGCAGCCAGGCCAAGCCCTTGCTGGCCGCGGGGCTGATAGGTGGATTGTATGACTTCATCGTGGCTACGTTCGGCTGGTGGAACGAGAACTTCACCACCCGCTTCTGTACCTGGGGCGAAATGTTGGCGGAAAAAACAAAGTTGGTGTTCAAGGTGAACATCGGTGCTGCCGTATTAGGCTTGGGCTACATCGTTGGATTGAAATATGCGGCTATCATCTGCTTCGGTTCGCTGGCCGTGTGGTGGATAATCATTCCCGGCATGTCGCTCATTTGGGGCGATGCGGTGCTGAACCAATGGAACCCGGAAATCACGCAGACCGTGGGACAGATGTCGGCTGAGGACATCTTCACGTACTACGCCAAGAGTATCGGCATCGGAGGCATTGCCATGGCAGGCATCATCGGCATCATCAAGTCGTGGGGGATTATCAAGAGTGCCGTAGGCCTGGCCGCCAAGGAAATGGGCGGGAAACAGAAGGTAGACAAGCATGTCCTGCGTACCCAGCGCGACCTTTCGATGAAATTCATCGCCATCGGCTCCATCATCACCTTGATACTGGTGTTCCTGTTCTTCTATTTTGACGTCATGCAGGGTAACTTACTCCACACGTGTGTAGCCATCCTTTTGGTAGCGGGCATCGCTTTCCTCTTCACCACCGTAGCGGCCAACGCCATTGCCATCGTTGGCACCAATCCGGTGTCGGGCATGACGCTGATGACACTGATTTTAGCTTCCGTGGTCATGGTAGCCGTAGGGCTGAAAGGTCCCGGAGGCATGGTGGCCGCATTGGTGATGGGTGGTGTAGTCTGTACGGCTTTGTCCATGGCCGGAGGCTTTATTACAGATTTGAAGATAGGTTATTGGCTGGGTACAACACCAGTAAAGCAGGAGACATGGAAATTCCTGGGTACCATCGTGTCGGCGGCTACCGTGGGCGGTGTGATGATCATCCTGAACAAAACCTACGGATTTACCAGCGGACAACTGGCTGCTCCGCAAGCCAACGCCATGGCGGCTGTGATAGAGCCGTTGATGAGCGGTGTGTCGGCTCCGTGGTTGCTCTATGGCATTGGTGCTGTGCTGGCCGTTGTATTGACGTGGCTAAAGATTCCCGCCCTGGCCTTTGCGCTGGGCATGTTCATCCCGTTAGAACTGAACATTCCTCTGCTGGTAGGAGGTGCCATCAATTGGTATATGACGTCGCGCAGCAAGGACGCCACACTGAACGCCGAACGGGGCGAGAAAGGCACGCTGCTGGCATCTGGCTTCATCGCTGGAGGCGCGTTGATGGGTGTGGTGAGTGCCGGTATGCGCTTCGGCGGCATCAACTTGGTGAACGACGCCTGGGTAGCCAATCCAATGTCTCAGGTAGTGGCCTTGTTGGCTTACGCCATCCTGATATTCTATTTCATCAAGGCATCCCTGAAGATTAAGTAACACCATCTAATTCTATTTGCATTATGAAAACATTGTTAACAACGACTCTTATGTTTATATCAACGATGCTGTTTGCACAAACTCCTATAGTACTCCCTCTTTGGCCGGAGGGAGCCCCCAACAGCAACGGCCTGACGGGTACGGAAGAAGACCTGGAGGGAGGCCGTGTGGCCAATGTAGTCCAACCTTCCATCACGGTCTATCCGGTGAAGAATCCTAACGGGATGGCCATCATAGCCTGCCCCGGAGGAGGTTACGCACGCCTGGCCATGAACCACGAGGGACATGACATGGCCGCATGGATGGGCGCACAAGGCATTACCTACGTGGTGCTGAAATATCGCATGCCGAACGGACATCACGAGGTACCTTTGAGCGACGCCGAACAAGCCATCCGCCTGGTGCGCGCGCACGCTTCGGAATGGGGTATCAATCCCGCCCGCATAGGCATCATGGGAGCTTCAGCAGGTGGACATTTGGCCGCTTCGCTCGCCACACTCTATAGCTCGGAGGAGACCCGTCCCGACTTCCAAATCCTGTTTTACCCGGTTATCTCCATGAATCCCCAAGTAACCCACGCCGGTTCGCGCGAGAACCTCATCGGCAAGAATCCTACACCAGAATTAGAAAAAAGATATACGCTGGAGAAGCAAGTGAACGCCCGCACTCCGCAGGCTTTCATCATGCTATCAGCCGATGACCGATCCGTTCCGCCCGCCAACGGCATCCATTATTTCGAAGCTCTGCTCACGAACGGGGTATCAGGATGTTCCTTACATGTCTATCCTTCCGGCGGACACGGCTGGGGCTTCCGCGATGGCTTCGCCTTCAAACGCCAATGGACAGGGGAATTAGAAAAATGGTTGAAAGAAGAGGTAAAGTAAATGGAAATTTATGCGAACAATCACCCTATTGTCTATCATCTTATTATTTACAACGCTTACCTCCTGTGCCCAAAACTTGGAAGGTAAGGCGGTATTGCGCCATGCGCTGACCTTCGTGGGAAGGCCCTACGTGGCGCATACACTCGAAACGGGAGACAAGGAACAAATAGTGATGAATTGGAATGAAGTGGATTGCACCACTTACGTGGAGTATGCGCTTGCCCTGACGTTGGCCGAAGGCGATACGCTATGTGCCCAAGACTATCTGAGACGCATCCGGTACCGGGACGGAACGATACAGGGCTACACATCACGCCTGCACTACATCACAGAATGGATATCCAACGGCGTGCAAGCGGACATCTTCGAAGACGTCACAGCCCGGTATAGTTCCGACACACTAACGGTGAAGCTCTCTTTCATGTCCTCTCACCCCGATGCATACCGACACCTGAAAGATTCCCCTACCCGCGTGACACAAATGAAGTCCATAGAAAAAAAACTATCCGGTCAAACCGTACATTACCTGCCTAAAGACAAAATCCCCCGCGAAGGTTTGCCTTGGATAAAGGATGGGGACGTGCTCTGCATCACGACCAGCATCCCCGGGCTGGACGTGGTCCACTTGGGATTCGCCTGTTACCGTACGGGACGGCTTCACCTGTTGCACGCCTCATCCAGCAGCAAAAAAGTCCTCATCTCTGAAAACTCTTTTGCCGAAATGTTCGCACGCAACAAGACGTGGACAGGAGTTAGGGTAGTGAGACTGCGGTAATTCCCACACGCATTCAGAAGGGTAACGGCCCGTCGTTCCCTCCTCCGGCAAAGGGGTTGTAATCATCTGCGGGAGGAGGCGGAGGCGTGGCTGTACTCCCGATAGGCGCATTCATACGCGAACCGAAAGTAGTTCCTCCATCGGTATTGGGAGGCGGAATAATCATGTCGTCCTCCGGATTTTGAAAACGTGTGTACTGGCCGATAAAACGCAGGCGGACATCACCCACCGCACCGTTACGGTGTTTGGCAATGATAATTTCAGCCATGCCGCGCAAATCGGTGCCATCGGCGGAAGTGTATATCTTGTAGTATTCCGGACGATGGATGAAGCACACCATGTCGGCATCTTGTTCGATGGCTCCAGATTCGCGTAAGTCACTCAATTGAGGACGCTTGCCTTCTTCGCCTTCACGATTCTCCACGCTACGGTTCAACTGGGACAAAGCGATGATGGGAATGTTCAACTCCTTGGCCAAGCCCTTAAGCGAGCGCGAAATGGTGCTGACCTCTTCCTGACGGTTACCGTAGGACATGCCGCTGGCGTTCATCAGTTGTAGGTAGTCGATGATGATGAGCTTCACACCATGCTCGCGCACCAGGCGACGAGCTTTGGTGCGAAGTTCGAAGACGGAAAGCGAGGGTGTGTCGTCCACGTAGAGCGGCGCATCCAGCAGGTCGCGAAGCTTGTAGTCCAGTTGTTGCCATTCGTAATCGGCCAGCTGACCGCTCTTTATCTTCTCACTCGGAATCTCGCACACGTTGGAAATCAATCGGTTCACCAATTGCACATTGCTCATTTCGAGCGAAAACAAGGCCACTGGATTATGGTAATTCACGGCTATGTTCTTGGCCATGGAAAGCACAAAGGCAGTTTTACCCATAGCCGGACGGGCGGCGATGATAATAAGGTCAGAGTTTTGCCAACCGGAAGTCATCTTGTCCAACTTGGTGAATCCGCTTTCCAGTCCACTCAAACCATCGGTACGGGCGGCGGCCTTTTGCATCAGTTGGTAAGCCTCGGCAATCACGGGATTGATTTGCGTGTAGTCTTTCTTCATGTTCTGTTGCGAAATCTCGAACAGGCGTCCTTCGGCCTCCTGCATCAAGTCGTCTACATCAATGGTTTCGTCGAAAGCCTTTGTCTGAATCTGACTGGTAAAAGTAATCAGTTCCCGGGCCAATGCCTTTTGCGCAATGATACGGGCATGATATTCAATGTGAGCGGACGATGCCACCTTGCTACTCAGCTGAGTGATGTAAAAGGGACCTCCCACTTCCTCCAACTCACCCCGCTTGGCCAGTTGTTCCTTGACGGTCAGTATGTCCACGGGCTTTTGGTTGATGGCCAGGTCGGTAATGGCGGCATATATCAGCTGGTGCCTATGCTCGTAGAAAGACTCAGGACGGAGTATCTCGCCGACCAGTGAATAGGCGTCTTTCTCTATCATCAATGCGCCCAGCACAGCCTCTTCCAATTCAGGGGCTTGCGGCTGGATGCGTCCATAATCGTTCACCGGTTCCGGCGTTTTTTTCCGTGGCGTGCGTGTAGTTCTGCGTTGTTCTGCCATATATTTGATGTGCTAATATGCTAAATTCTCATTTTTATAAAACGGGGAACAAAGGTAGGAAATATTTCGATTTCCTAAAGAAAAATGAGCGGCTTATTCCAAAAAGTTTGGTATCTTTGTAGTGTTTAAGGTCTAAGGCAATTAACAAAAATCCGAATAAAGATGATAACATTTCCTAACGCAAAAATCAATATAGGACTGAATGTCGTAGAGAAACGTCCGGACGGGTATCATAATTTAGAGACCGTATTCTACCCCATCCCGCTGGAAGACGCTCTTGAAATAAATCCTCCAACCAAGGATGCTCAATCGGCCTGTACATTTACCCTAACGGGCATCAACATAGAAGGGAACAGCGAGGACAATCTGGTCATGAAGGCATACCGACTGCTGGGCGCACACTATCCGTTGCCCCCCGTACAGATTCACCTGCACAAACATATCCCCACCGGAGCAGGACTGGGAGGAGGGTCTTCCGATGCCGCCTATATGTTGAAGTTACTCAACGAATGCTTCGGACTGAATATTCCGACTGATAAATTAGAAGAATATGCCGCACGGTTAGGTGCGGACTGCGCTTTCTTTGTCCGCAATCAGCCGGTCTATGCGGAAGGTATCGGAAACGTGTTTACCCCCATCAAATTGTCCCTGAAAGGCTACGGGCTGATTGTCATCAAACCCGATGTCTTTGTCTCAACACGGGACGCCTTCGCCCACATCAAGCCGCACCGACCCGCACAAAACTTGCAAGATCTCGTCAAGCGACCGATAAACGAATGGAAAGAAAACATAATTAATGATTTTGAGGCAAGCGTATTCCCGAAATTTCCTATAATCGGCACGTTGAAAGAAAAATTATATCAGTCCGGAGCCATTTATGCGGCCATGAGCGGCTCGGGCTCCTCGGTCTACGGATTGTTTACACCCGGCACCCTGCTACCCGACATGACGCGTAAGGAGGCAGACTGCCGAGTGTTCAAGCTCACATTGAACTAAAAGATTAGTTCAATACAATCCTCCCCATCTTGTAGGTGACCTTGCGGATGATGTTCCCGTCTTTGTCTTTCTCTACAAACGGGCCATCTTTCTTGCCTTGCTTGAAGAAGCCTTCCGCACGGTTGCCGTTCTTGTCTTCCTGCACTCCGCTACCCTCTTCCAGGCCATCCACAAAACCTCCGGTATATTTGGTACCGTCCGCAAGAATCAATGTACCTTGTCCGTCAAACTTATTGTTTTTCCATTGTCCTTCGTAAGAATCGCCATTGTTCCATTTATATATGCCATAGCCGCTACGTTCGTTATTTTTCCATTCACCCTCGTACACGGCGCCATTCGCCCACGTAAAAGTACCTTTGCCTTCCTGCTTTCCGTTCTCGAAATGGCCTACATATTTATTGCCGTCAACATGGTAATAGACGCCTTCGCCCGTACGTTCACCCTGTACATAGGAGCCTTCATAGCGGTCGCCCGTGTGGAAAAAATAAATCCCCTTGCCATGCTGCATATCCTCCCGCCAATGACCCACATACTTATCTCCATTGGCGTATTCAAAGGTGCCATAGCCCTCGCGCAGGTCATTCTTCCACTCCCCGTCATACTTGCTCCCATCGTTCCAAATCAATACGCCTTTCCCGTCTTTCTTGTCATCTTTCCAGGTGCCTACGTACTCCGATCCGTTCTTCCACGTGTAGACACCTTCGCCTTCACGCTTATCGTTCGCCCAATTTCCCCGATAGACATCACCATTATAATAAAACATGGTACCCTCGCCCATCTGATAGTCTTGATACCACAATCCTTCATAGCGATTATTGTTGACAAAATAATAGGTACCCCGCCCGTGTTGTTGGTCTTGAAACCATTGTCCTTCATAGCGTTCGCCATCCGTAAAGGTGTACACACCATAGCCCTGGCGCTTGCCTTTCACGTATTCGCCTTCGTACGTGTCACCCAACTTGAACACCGTTTTTCCTTTGCCCGTAGGCTTACGGCCTTTCATCTCGCCCGTGTACACCGCCCCGTCCTTAAAGGTGTAGGTTCCGATGCGGGTATCGGCAGAGAACACGTTTTTCACTTTACCAAAGAAGCCGTTCCCGCTCTCTTGCGCCACGGCACCCTGACTTATACATACAAAGAATAAAGCTATATATAGTAATTTCTTCATTACGGTTTCAATCAAAAATTCAATTCGCGGACAAATATACGATTTCTCCTCTAATACGGGCAAAGCCCCAAAGTGTTTTAGCCCATTTTTTTACCCGATACTACTTCTTTTAAATTCTCTTTGCACAAGTATTCTTGGGCAAGGCGCTGGATATCTTCCGCGGTGATGGCCTTAATAGTCCGCAAAGTCTCGTCAAAGAAGGTGGGAGGCAAAGCCGAGGTTTGCAGGAATATCCAAGCATCGGCCAAGGCGAAGGCCGACTCATAGCTACGGCACAAGTCGCCCGACATGTAATTGCGCACCATGGCCAGTTCTTCCTCCCGCACCGGCTTGTTTTGCAGACGGTCTATCTCCCGATATACTTCCCGAATGAGCGGTTCCACATATTCGTTGGCGGTCTCGGTGCTGATGACGAGCGAACTTACGCCGGGATAAGAAAACAGTCCGGCGGATATGCCATAGGTATAACCTTTCTCCTCGCGGATATTGGACATCAGACGGCTTCCGAAATATCCTCCAAACAAGGTGACCAGCACCCGGAACTTCAAGTAATCGGGGTGATTCCTCTCCAGCGTAGTCATGCCCATCTTCACGGCACTTTGCAGGGCGTCGGAGCGCTCTATGAAGGCCCGTTTTTCCGGCATGGACTCGGGCGTAAAATTCCGATGAAGCACCGGTTTCCGGCATGCGCCAAAGGGTTCTCTGCCAAAGAGTTTTTCGATGTACGCCAAGGCTTCATCGGTCACCCGCCCCGACACGTAAAGCGTGCAATTTCCCGAATGATAATAATCCTCGTAAAACTCGCGCAACACTTCGCGGGTGATATGTCCGTAATCCTCTTCCTGCACCACCCGTCCGCACGGATGATGCTTCCCGAAAATAGCTTCGGCCAAGCCCCGATGAGCCAGGAAATCCACTTTGGAGGAATTAACCATAAATTGCTGCATATTATTATCAAGGACAATCCGCAGCTCTTTTTCGGGAAACAAAGGCTCCTTCACCATGCTTTCAAGTACATCCAGGGTTTGGGGCAAGTATTTATTCAGGGAATACAGGGTAATGAAGGCATACTCCGCCGCACAGGAAAGTTCCAGCCATGCGCCATAGTAATCCAGCCTCTCGGCTATCTCGGAGGAGGAATAACGTAAGGTACCCTCGCGCAACATACGGTTGGTGAACAAGGCTTGGAGCAGGAGTCTTTGGTGCCAACGTCCGCCTTTCATCAGGACATCGACACGCACCACCTCGCTATCGCCTACGTTCAATATATTCAACGGGATGCCATTCGGCAGGACATGACACTCCGGGCGTTGCATCACAAAATCATCCGGCTCACACACCGGGGGCTGAAGAGTTCTATCTATCATGGATTCTCTAAGTCATTTTTATACTATATTCAGGTATTTCAATCCGTCTTGCACGTACTCACGTTTCCAGTCGCCGGGACGGATGATGGCGTCTTCGCACATGAGCACATCTATATCCAGCTTCACGATTTCCTGAAGTTTGTCCTCCGGACTCCGACCAGCCTCACGCTCAATATTCTTCAAGCACGCACACACGTCCTCGGCACACAAGTCGGAGTAGAAGCATGCCACTTGGTTAGAAAACAGACAAGGACGATGCAGATACAAGGGGGCGGTTTCTTTCTCGCAGGAAAAGCGGATATCCGAAAAGAGTTCAGACAAACGCCTGCGAGCCAAAAGCATATTTTCCTGCCGATGCTCGTTACTTCCGATACTTACGACATACCTCATTGCTCTTAGTTGAACAAATCGTCCAGCCCCATGCTGGGATTGGGTTCTATTACAATACTCTCATCCTCTACGTTCGTTGTGGCACAAGGATCATAGTCCTCGGGAAGTTGGAAAGTCTCCTCAGGGTCGTAGCCAAGAGCCTTGTCGGCATACACGCGCTGCATATATTTCACCCAAATGGGCAATGCCATGGAGGCACCCTGCCCGTGATTCATGTAATCGAAATGGATGTCGCGCTCCTCGCCTCCTACCCAGCATCCGGACACCAAGGACGGAGTGAACCCCATAAACCAACCATCGGAATTATTATTTGTAGTACCCGTCTTTCCTCCCATGTCAGCTTCAATACCCAAACGGCGTACACGCATGGCCGTGCCTTCATTGACCACGGCACGGAGCATGACCAACATCTTGTAAGCGCTAGAAGTACTGATAACCTCGTTCATTTCCGGCGAGAAAGTAGCCAAAAGGTTTCCTTCATTATCTTCAATGCGAGTGACAAACAAAGGAGCCACCCGGATGCCTCTATTCGGGAAAGCGGTATAGGCACTTACCATCTCGCCTACCGATATTTCGCAAGGACCGAGGCAAAGCGATACGCTAGGCACGATTTCCTTGTTGCGTACCCCGAAATTTTGCACCAGCCGCTTCAACTCGTACGGATTGAGTTTACTCATCAGATAGGCCGTAATCCAATTGTCCGAATTGGCCAAGCCCCATTTCAAGGTCACCATCTCGCCTAAACGCTTTTTGCTTGTATTGCGGGGCGTCCAAGGAATGCCGTTCTCATCCAACAACGTATAAGATACGTGGCGGGCTTCGTCACAGGGTGAAAAACCGTTCTCCATGGCCAATGAATAAACATAAGGCTTCATGGTAGAACCTATCTGGCGACGCCCCACCATGGCCATGTCATACTTGAAATAATGATAGTTAGGTCCGCCTACATAAGCCAACACATGTCCGTTGCGAGGATTCATGGACATGAAGCCCGCCCGCAAAAAGTGTTTGTAGTAACGAATGGAATCGAGGGGAGAGAGCGTTGTATCTACTGTACCCGTCCAACTGAATACGGACATTTCGTGAGGTGTGTTGAACGCTTTCATAATCTCCTCCTCCGACGCGCCATGTTTCTTCATCGAACGGTAGCGATCCGTCTGACGAATATTGCGCATCAGGATTTCGTCCACTTGCTCCTGCGTCAGGTTTTTACTATAGGGGGCTTTCCTACGTCCCTTTTTCTCTTTGAAGAAGTAGCCCTGAAGTTCTTTCAAATGCTCTGTCACGGCCTCTTCGGCATATTGTTGCATGCGCGAATCTATCGTAGTGTATATCTTTAGCCCGTCGGTATAAAGGTTGTACTTGCTCCCGTCGTTCTTGCGGTTCTTCTCACACCAGCCAAACAAAGGATTGTTCTCCCAATCCAACGAATCTTCATAAAACTTCTGCATCTGCCAGCCGCGGTATTTGGATTTATCGGGCTTTTTAGCGGTCATCACCCCGCGCAGATACTCGCGGAAGTAAGTGGCCAGTCCCTCGTTATGGTCGGTTCGCTTGTAGCGCAACTCCAACGGAAGCGCTTGCAGAGAGTCACATTCAGCATCCGTCAAGTAGCCGGCTTTACGCATCTGGTCAAGCACCACGTTCCGCCGTCCGCGCGTCCGTTCGTTATAACGCACCGGATTGTAAAGAGAGGGATTTTTGCACATGCCCACCAACGTGGCCGCTTCTTCTATCTTCAAGTCTTTCGGTTCACATGCGAAATAGGTTTGCGAAGCCGTCTTGATGCCCACGGCACCATTCAAGAAATCAAACTTGTTCAGATACATCGTGAGGATTTCCTCCTTGGTGTAATATCGCTCCAGCTTGACGGCTATCACCCACTCGATGGGCTTTTGGAAAAGACGCTCCATGGTGTTCTCCGCACTGGGCGAATAGAGTTGCTTGGAGAGTTGCTGGGTAATGGTACTGCCGCCGCCGGCATTCCTCTGCATCAGGATGCCACGCTTCACCACGGCACGAAACAAAGCCTTGGCATCAATGCCCGAATGCTCGGAGAAGCGGACGTCCTCCGTTGCAATCAACGCTTTTATCACGTGGGGCGACAAGTCCTGATAGCCCACATAAATGCGGTTGTCCTCGTTGAACGAATAGGTGCCCAGTAATTCCCCGTCGGCCGACATGACCTCCGTCGCGAACTTATAATTGGGGTTCTCCAAGTCCTCCACGGGCGGCATGTATCCTATCCAACCTTTTGAGATAGAGACAAATACCAATGTACACGCCAACACAAGGATGGCCAACAGAATCCAAAGTATAATAACAACTTTCTTTATCATAGTTCGATATCCGAATTTTCAAACGTTTTTATAGACTTGGCAAAGGTATGTATTTTCGTTTTTATTTTCGACATGATTCTATACTTTTTAGAAAAAACCTATTGAAAAACTTACCCAAGAATTTCCCCATCCCGCAGATTTTGCCTAACTTTACACTCTCGAAAAGATAAAACTTACCCAAACGATATGGAAAACAGAAGTTTAGTGACCATTGCCGAGCACACAAAGGAGAAAATCCTCTACATGATTGAAATGGCAAAGCAGTTTGAAGAACGTCCCAACCGTCACATCTTGGACGGGAAGGTGGTAGCAACCCTTTTTTTCGAGCCTTCTACCCGCACAAGGCTCAGTTTCGAGACGGCCGCCAACCGACTGGGCGCACGGGTCATCGGATTCACCGACCCCAAAGCCACCAGTTCGTCGAAAGGCGAAACGCTGAAGGATACCATCAAAATGGTGAGCAACTATGCGGACATCATCGTGATGCGCCACTACTTGGAAGGAGCCGCCCGCTATGCCAGCGAAGTGACCGATGTGCCCATTGTCAACGCTGGAGACGGAGCCAACCAACACCCTTCGCAGACAATGCTTGACCTCTACTCCATCTACAAGACGCAAGGCACGCTGGAAAACCTCAACATCTACTTGGTTGGCGACCTGAAATATGGCCGCACGGTGCATTCCCTGCTGATGGCCATGCGCCACTTCAACCCCACTTTCCACTTCATCGCGCCCGAAGAACTGAAGATGCCTGAAGAATATAAAATTTACTGTCAGGAGCACAACATACGCTACATAGAGCATACGGACTTCACCGAAAAGGAGATAGCCGATGCCGACATTCTCTACATGACCCGCGTGCAACGCGAACGCTTCACGGACCTGATGGAATACGAGCGGGTGAAGAACGTCTACATCCTGCGTGCCAAGATGTTGGAACACACACGCCCCAACCTGCGCATCCTGCACCCCCTGCCCCGCGTCAACGAGATAGCCTACGATGTGGACGAAAGCCCGAAAGCGTATTACTTCCAGCAGGCACAAAACGGACTCTATGCCCGCGAAGCAATTCTATGCGATGTGCTTGGCATAACGCTGGACGAAGTGAAGCAAAGCGAATGACACCATATAATATATAATAACCAAGAAGAAAAATCATGACCAACGATAAGAAAGAATTGCAGGTGGCCGCTTTAGAGAACGGCACCGTCATCGACCATATCCCCGCGGAGAAACTCTTTACCGTAGTGTCTCTCCTCGGCTTGGAGCACATGAGCAACAACATCACCATCGGCTTCAACCTGAACAGCAAGAAACTGGGTAAGAAAGGCATCATCAAGATAGCCGACAAGTTCTTCTGCGACGACGAGATAAACCGCATCGCTGTAGTGGCCCCCAACGTGAAGCTGAACATCATCCGCAACTATGAGGTGGTGGAGAAGCGCGAACTGCGGTTACCCGACGAGTTGCACGGCATCGTGAAATGCGCCAACCCCAAGTGCATCACCAACAACGAACCGATGCCTACCTATTTCCACGTGATAGACAAGGACAGATGCGTCATCAAGTGCCACTATTGCGAAAAGGAACAGACGAGGGAGAATATTACGATACTGTAAATAGCGGGCTTTGCCCGCTTGAATGAAGAATGATGAATGAAGAATACCATGCGATATGATAGTAGAAACGATGTGCACATCGTCTCTACGGACAGCACAACCTAATTCTTTATTCTTCATTCATCATTCTTCATTTAAACAATAAATTAGCATCTATGAAAGAAGACTGGAAACCGGGCACCATGATATATCCCCTGCCCGCTGTATTGGTGAGTTGTGGAAGCACGCCCGAAGAATACAACATCCTGACCGTAGCGTGGACGGGAACCATCTGCACCAATCCGCCCATGTGTTACATCTCCGTGCGCCCCGAACGCCATTCGTACGACATCATCCGGCGCAATATGGAGTTTGTCATCAACCTTACCACCAAGAAGATGGCGCGCGCCACGGACTGGTGTGGCGTACGTTCGGGACGAGACTACAAAAAATTCAAGGAAATGAACTTGACTCCGGGCAAATGCACCGTGGTCAACGCCCCCCTCATCGAGGAGTCGCCCTTGTGCATCGAGTGTCGGGTAAAGGAAATATTGTCATTAGGCTCGCACGACATGTTCATAGCCGATGTGGTGAACGTACGTGCTGAGAAAAACAACCTCAATCCACAAAGCGGGAAGTTCGAACTGGCCGAAGCCAACCCCTTGGTCTATGTCCACGGAGGCTACTACGAATTGGGCGAAAAGATTGGAAAGTTCGGTTGGTCTGTAGAAAAGAAACAAACAAAAGAATAAGTAAAGGTATGAAAGGATGGAAACTTTTCTTCGTATGGAGCATGGGACTCTTCCTGCCCGCATCCGTGTGGGCTGAGACATCTATGCGTACCGATACCATCCCAGCTTCCATCATAGAAATACCCGAAACCACACCCAAACAGCCTCCGCACGAACATATCGTAAACTTCGGTGTTAAGGGGGGATTTACCGCATCTTTATTCTTAGTATCGGATTTCAGCATCAACGGGCAGGAAATCAAGGAAGTACAAAATAATTACAAGATAGGCTACTTCGCCTCCGTCTTCATGCGGATTAATTTCGAACGCCACTTTATCCAACCGGAGATTTCTTACTCCGTCAACCGTTGCAACATCCTCTTCGATAAGCCTCAAGCCGAAGGCGCGCCGGAAGACACACCGCTCGAACAGGCCTCCATCACTTCCTCTATCCATAGCATCGACATCCCCGTCATCTATGGCTATAACATCATTAAGGACGGACCATATAGCTTGGCCGTATTCGGAGGACCCAAAATACGCTACATTTGGGACCGTAAAAACGACATCACGTTCGAGAATTTCAACTTAGACAATATGAAAGAAGAATTATATCCCTTCAACCTGAACCTGACATTGGGTGTGGCCATCACCATATCACGCGTATTCTTCGATTTCCGATACGACATCGGTTTGCACAATATTTCCAAGAAGATCACTTACACATCACCCGAACTTACCCCCTCGCCGGGCGAGGAAATTCCTGACAATGAAATACGCTTTCACCGGCGGGATAATGTGTTAAGTTTCTCATTGGGCATGTTTTTTTAGAGCCAGAAGGCCGTTATCTCATTTATTTACCTTACTTTTGCAACTTCATAAAGGTAAGAAAAAGAATCATTGTTAAAAGAACCATTATTATTTTATAACACTAATAAACGCATGAAAAGAGACGATTTGATTTTCGACATCATTGAGAAAGAACATCAGCGCCAGCTGAAAGGCATTGAGCTGATAGCTTCCGAGAACTTTGTAAGTGATGAAGTAATGCAGGCCATGGGCTCCTGCCTCACCAACAAATATGCCGAGGGCTATCCGGGCAAACGCTACTATGGCGGATGCGAAGTGGTAGACCAAAGCGAGCAACTGGCCATAGACCGCATCAAGAAAATCTTCGATGCTGAATGGGCCAACGTACAGCCTCACTCGGGCGCACAAGCCAATGCGGCCGTATTTTTGGCCGTACTGAATCCGGGCGACAAGTTCATGGGTCTGAATCTGGCTCACGGCGGACACTTGTCACACGGTTCGGCAGTCAATACGTCCGGCATCATCTACCACCCCTGTGAATATAACCTGAACAAGGAAACGGGCCGCGTGGACTATGACCAGATGGAGGAAATCGCCCTGCGCGAACAGCCTAAGCTGATTATCGGTGGCGGCTCGGCCTATTCACGCGAATGGGATTACAAGCGCATGCGTGAAATCGCTGACAAGGTAGGCGCCATCCTGATGATTGACATGGCCCACCCCGCCGGACTTATCGCGGCCGGCCTGCTGGACAACCCCGTGAAGTATGCCCACATCGTCACCTCCACAACTCACAAGACTCTGCGCGGACCCCGTGGCGGTATCATCCTGATGGGCAAAGACTTCCCCAACCCTTGGGGCAAGAAAACTCCGAAAGGCGAAATCAAGATGATGTCTCAACTGCTCGACTCGGCCGTATTCCCCGGCATACAGGGAGGCCCGCTGGAGCATGTCATCGCCGCCAAGGCCGTAGCTTTCAACGAGATACTGCAACCCGAATGGAAAGAATACGCCCTGCAAGTGAAGAAGAACGCCGCCACTCTGGCGCAAGCCTTGATGGACCGCGGCTTCACCATCGTCAGCGGCGGTACGGACAATCACTCCATGCTGGTAGACCTGCGCTCGAAGTACCCCGACCTGACCGGTAAGGTAGCCGAGAAAGCGTTGGTATCGGCCGACATCACCGTCAACAAGAACATGGTGCCCTTCGATACCCGCTCCGCCTTCCAGACCTCGGGAATCCGCTTAGGCACACCGGCCATCACCACCCGCGGCGCCAAGGAAGACCTGATGTACGAAATTGCCGAAATGATAGAAACCGTACTCTCCAACGTAGACAACGAACAGGTCATCGCTGAAGTTCGTGCCCGCGTCAATAAGACCATGGCCGACTATCCGCTGTTTGCGTACTAAACATTCATATTTATAAAAACAAAATAAGGTGTGCCGATACTGAATTAGCACACCTTATTTGTTTCTAACAGCTGTCTCAAGGATAGACTGAATGTCTTACTGACTTTGTAGTAGACGTACTCGTGTTAAAAAGGCAGTAGTACTGGTTTTGCCAACGCAGCTTGCTGACTTTACCAAGACAGCTTACTTACTTTGCCATTTCAGCTTACTTACTTTGCCAAGACAGCTTGCTTACTTTGCCAAGATGTTCCGCGCCAGAGAGGATTATCCTATTTTCAAAAGAGGATTATCCTCTCCGCCATATAGGATAATCCTCTTTTGAATATCAGATGAACCGTTGTCCTTGGATGTTGCGACTATCGCAAAAAAGGATGCCGAACCTCGGTCCTTACGTTCCGAAGCGGCATCCTTTCACTTAAATGCAATGAAGCTTGCTTATTGTTTCTCTACCGTACAATAAATATTGTTGGAAGTTGTGCGGCTGGCATACAAAGTAATGACATAAGTGCCGTCTTCATCAATAGCCAAGTTTGCACCGTCTGCACTCAGGTCATCGGCTGTTCCACCCAAATCAATATCCCAAGCACCATTGGCACGGAACTTAAATCCGCCTGCAGTCATGGTTACGGTCGCTGTCCAACAATCATTGGTAGCATCGTAAGTCATAGGAGCGTCAGCAGCCCAGCTATTGAAGTCGCCGATGACACCGAACGTTTGAATCAACGTAGCGGTCAACGAACCGGTGGACAAATCGGCCACTAAATAATAGTAGCCCGGAACCGCTATATTGATATTGGTTCCTTCACCTTGCGTGATTCCTTCGCTCAAAGTTGTGAAGTCTGCGAAATTATATTCAGCATCCCAATTACGTTCCTTGGTGAACTTAAAGTCTCCGTCCACATAACTAAAGCCTGTGTAAACTCCGTCAAAGTTCGGCGAACGCAAAGAGGCTGCGGTTTCCGGACTCCAAGCCGGATTACCTACAACGTAAACAAATTCTCCATAATCCACATGAAGCGTCACGCTTAAAGATATATCCGCAGATACCGTCATTACCGAACCGTCCGCTTGTATCAATCCCGTAACAACACCGGCCAGCGTACGTTCTACCGGAGCCTGACCATATAAAGCGACAACCGCATTCTTCAAATCCTCCACACTTGCTTTCGCCTCCAGTGTAACCGGAATGTTCTGCGTGCCGTCCAGCACCAATTCATATCCTACCACCTTATCTTCCTCACCCATCGTTACAGAGGGAGTAAATAACACCAACGAGTCTGTAGTCACTTCCGCCATGTCGATAGGCGAAGCCGCGGTAGCCGTCAGCGAAACACTACGGGCTTCTTCCTGCTCAAAGCCTTGGGGAGCTGCCCAATCATCGTAATCGCCTTTGCAACCGACAAATGTCAAAGCCGCCAAGGTCAGTACATATAATGCTTTCTTTTTCATAAACGTTCTTTTTATAGGTTTGAAAGGGAGGATGTCTTAACGGGAAGAGCATCCTCCGCTAAATGTTATTCTATTGTATAGAAATGATAGTAACCGGTAATGTCATTGAAAATAATGAGATACTTGCCTGCCGTAACCGGAATATCCGCTCCATTCTGAGTACCAATACCGTAGGGGAACTCTGTACCACCCCAGTTGACACTCCAACCCTTATCACCATCATCTTCAGGACTTATCTTGAACTTAGCCGTCGTATCACCGCCTGTAGCATCCAGTTCATACTTCCAGACATGATTATTGTCAGGTGTCGCCTTATTGACAGGTTCCATTGCGGCGTCTTTCCACTCGTTAAAGTCACCTTGTATCTGAATATGGTAAACACTCGGTGCATCCGTAACGGCTTCAACGGTCAATTCGTCCGTTTCCGTATTCAGCGTAATCGTATAATATCCGTCAGAGGGAACTAACAAGTTCTTCGCTGCGCCATCGTTCTTAACCGGATTGTCAATACCGTCAGCACCGCTGTTACCCCACTGATTGTCCCAACCGCCGGGAGTCATCACCAACTTGAATCCTTGATTGGCGAGGAAGTAACCTGTATAAGTCAAGAGGCCCTTTCCAGTCGAAGCATTGTATTCATAACCGGCAACCAAAGACATCGGAACCAAATTCACTCCTATACCGTCAGCTGTATTGTCCCAACTGCCATCACCTATGCAGCCACCTACCAGATACCACATTTCAGGTTCAGCTTCACTCAGTTCGGTATAATAAGGAGCGACCGTCAACTGAATGGTATTAGAGAAGCATTCGTAACCGGAATACAGCACGGCTCTCATGCGGACATAAATGGTCAACGTTTCCGGCACATCTTCTTCCGCATACTCACCCATTTGCATAATGGCACGGTCTACCAAATTGGCGGCCGCCTTATATTCCGCTTTATTCACAAAGCCATCCAATTCCACGAACACCGGAGCAGCCTCTTCATCAGTCGGATTTTCCCATGTATCGGTCAGCGAAACCTGTGCATAATAACTCACCGCAGCCGTATATCCGTAGTCCGGCTGGCTGTATGTGAAACTAATCGAGTCCGTCCGCTCCAAGTCGTACACATTGCCCGCCAAAGCCGGTGTGTTCAGTTCAAAACCGCTTGGCTGCTGCACAACGGGATTGGAGTCATTGTCATCCTCACAAGAGAAAAATCCCAAGGTAAGGACTCCTAATAAGGAAGCAAATAATATCTTTTTCATATTCATTTTCTTTATTGGTTTAATTAATAGCCCGGATTTTGACTCAAATTACTATTGTTAGCAATTTCGTTGACAGGCAACGGATAGATGTTCATATAAGCAGGGAACTGGTTTCCGGAATAAGTTCCACCCATCCATTCCCAACGATAGGCAGCCTGTCCGCCAAACTTACCGAAACGAATCAAGTCCATACGACGACGACCTTCCATCCAAAACTCACGACTCCATTCATCGCAAATATCATCCAACGAATAACTGCTTTGCCTGCTGGCATTGGCACGGTCTCTCAAGGCGTCAATTTTCTCTTTCGCGTCCGTATTACCCACCGTACCGTTCAGGCGAACCGAAGCCTCCGCATACGTCAGATAAGCCTCAGCAATACGCATCAACGGCAGGTCTGTATTGACAAAGCCCGGGTCGTTATTGCTGGCACCCGTAGAGTTCACATTGCGGAACTTTACGCAATTGAAACCATATTTCTCGTCTGTACTTTCATCTTCAATGCTCTCATTCAAACCGTAGCCATAGAATAACGCACGATCGTCCCCCGCTTGAGCAAGGAAATCGGATAATACACTTGTTTGCGGCGCACCATTGGGGAAGAATTTTTCAATCAGTTGTTTACGGAGGCGAATACATTTACCCCAACTGTTATCAACGCCCGATGGAGCATAAGACAACATCGTAGCATCTTTGTTACTATAACTACCCTGAACCAAGAACTGTGTACCACCATGGCTCTTGGTATTCTCATCGTCAAACATACCGACCATGATATTTTCATACTGTGCGCCATTTGAGTTATTATCTGACAAGAACAACATCTGGTAAGGCGAATAAACTTCACCCGTAGCAGGATTGGTCGCACCCGTCGTATTCAAATGATAATAACCGTTTTCAATAACCCTCTCAGCATACGTCATGGCATCTTGCCAACGTGCCGTGCCTGTATAGACCTCCGCGTTAAGATACAAGCGGGCCAGAAGCAGCCAAGCGGCCACACGGTCCACACGACCATACGTATTCTGTCCGGGCTGAGCCATCACATCCGCACAAGCCAACAATTCGCTCTCTATATAATCGAATAACTGCTGGCGGTTATACCCAATAGGAGCATCTATAGAAACTTCTTCCGTGAAAGCTCCCTGTCCATAGAAATCCATTATATAGTAATAGTTCAAAGCACGGATGAAACGCACTTCCGCATTGCGCATCTCTTGGTCTGCCGCACCCGATGCTTCCGCCAAATAGAAATTACAAAGCGTAATGGTGAAATACAAACGGTAATACATGGCCGCTGAAAACACACAGCTTTCACCCCATGAGTTGTGCAACAGTTCCGGAATACCGGCATCGGTTGACCATACCCAATGTACTTCATCAGAAGTAAACTCATTCAGATAGAATAGCGTACGGAAGAAGTCACTACGTCCTTCGTCCACATCGTCCAAGTCAGGATTACCATCCGGACCGGTCAATCCGGTCAAGGAAAACGAGGCATACACCTTATTAAATAGTGCGTCCTGATTTAATTCCGTATTTTTTTGCGGGTCAATGGACTCCACATCCAAATCGCCTATACACGATGTAACCCCTAATCCCAAAAGCAGGGCCGCACCATACAGAAAAGATTTCAATCTATTTATTTTCATAATTCTTCGTTTTATTGATTAGTTAGAAATTGAGCGACAAACCGAAAATGCCTGTGAAAGGACGCGGATAAATGTTTCCATCATATCCGCCACTGATTTCCGGATCAATACCCTTGTACTTCGTAATGGTAAATACGTTTTGCACGGTGGCGTAGACACGACCGCCAATCTTGCCAAACAACTTGTCGAAACTATAGCCCAATGTAATATTGTCACATTTCAAGAACGAAGCGTTCTGGATGAAATAGTCGGACAAGGCATCCGTTGTAGATACATAAGCCCAGTTCTTGTCCATACCCATTGTCAACACATTGTGCCAACTGTCACCATTATACAAACGGTCTACAGAAGTATTCGAGTTGTTTGCTTCTACGGCATTGTAAGCGTAGTTACCCAGGCTGGCACGTAAAGAAAAACTAAAGTCCCAATTCTTATACATCAACTTGGAAGTAAGACCCATCATCACATCAGCGTCAGCCTTCTTGTAGAAATAACGGTCGTTGTTGTTGATAACGCCATCGCCATTGCGGTCTACAAATTCACCTTCTATAGGTTGTCCGTTCTCATCATATACTTGCTGGAATGTATAATAAGCGGAAGCGGGTTGTCCCACCGCATAGGCCTGTATACCATCCGAACCACTGTCACCTACGGCCAATCCGCCATGCAGAATTTTGTAATCACTATCATTGCCAGCCACCAATTCATCAATTTCGTTATCATTGTACGTAAAGTTGAAGCCCAGTTCCCAACTCCAATCCGTAGTCTGAATGGGTCGTGCAGTAACAGAAAACTCCAGACCTTGATTATGTAAACCACCAATGTTACTCGTCACTCTATTCCTAAAATTAGTACCAGCAGACACAGCTACTGTATTGATCAAGTCAGTTGTCTTACGATAGTAGTAATCAATATTAGCTGTCAAACGGTCGTTGAAGAATCCCAAATCAATACCGGCATTGTACGTCGTGGTCTTTTCCCATGTCAAACGTGTATTGTAAGCATCGGGACGGATGGTGCTGCCATTACCTACTATCGGGTAATAAGCACCTTGACTATTATTAGAATAGGTCGTTATATAATAATAATCATTGATGCCCTCCTGCTGACCGGTCATACCCCAACCTAATCTCAGTTTCATATCACTCACCGCATCCACATCTTTTAAGAATGCCTCATTCTTGATTTTCCAACCGATGGCTGCTGAAGGGAAGTAGCCCCAACGTTCATCCTTATGGAAACGGGAAGAACCATCGGCACGCATCGTGAAAGTAAACAGATAACGGTCCAAAAGGGAGTAGTTGGCACGTCCAAAGAATGATACCAGGTAATTTTCCGTCTTATAAAGCGTATTTTGAGAAGGGTTATAAAGTTCACCCGGCGTATTAAGGTTTGTTTCCGGATAAGTACCATAGTAATAATAGTCCGTTTCTTTGTGGAAGTGCTGCCACTCGTAACCGGCCATCACATCGAAGTTATGGTTTTCATTAAACTCTTTGATGTATTGCGCATACATGTTCAGCGAAAGGTTATAGGTATCCTGTGTATTCCACCCTTGGTTACCAAAGTAATAATTGTCCGGATTGTAACGGCTATACCATTTGTTACTTTCACCGCTCTTCAAGTCCATACCTGCATTCACGTGCAAATGCAAATCTTCAAAACCATGAATCTTATAATCCAATTCCAAATTTCCATTCAATTGCTTACCCTTACCTTTATCCGTTGCAGAATTCAGCAAAAGCATCGGATTGTCAGCCGCCAAAGATTGCGGTTCAAATAACCAATCCGGGTCAGAATGGTCTACCGCCACATGGTAACTGAAATAGCCTCCAAAGTTATTGTTATAAATAGGATCGTTAATCATCACCGGTTTGGTAGGATCCATAGAAGTAGCGGCACCTATCGCTCCCGTTTGCGCATAACTAGTATTGGCTATCATACCTTTTGCGCTGAAGTTCACCGTCAGATGTTCATCAAAGAAGGTAGGATTCAAATTCAGGCTCAGCGTGTAACGCTCGTAATCGGAAGTCTTCAAGATACCTTGTTGGTTGGTATAACCAAAGCTAAGACGATAAGGAAGATTCTTGTAGGCACCGGCAACTGTCACATTATGGTCGGTACTGATGGCCGTACGATAAATTTGGTCTTGCCAATCCGTATCAGCAAACAAATGTTCTGCGCCGGCAGCAGGTCCGATTCCGGTAATCTTTCCGCTGTCATCCGTAATATACTCGTAGGCACTGTAATAGCCCATGCTTGCATAATAATTGCTTGCCAACCATTCTTCATCAGTCATACCGGTCTTGCCTTGGATATAATCCATAAACTCCGAGGCATTCAGCACATCCACCTTATTGACCACTTTACTGAACGACACGTTTCCATTGTAGGTAACAGTCGGCTTCATGCCTTTGCGGCCTTTCTTGGTCGTGATAATGATGACACCATTGGAAGCACGGCTACCATAAATAGCTGTGGCCGAAGCGTCTTTCAATACCGTAAAGCTTTCAATATCGGCAGGGTTTACCAAGTTCAACGGGTTGGACATACCCTGCATACCATAATTATCCATCGCTAAACCGTCGATAACAATCAACGGGTCATTTGACGCGTTCAGTGACGAACCACCACGAATACGGATGTTGGCACTACCACCCGGCTCACCACCGCTGGTCTGAACGTTCACACCGGCAATCTTACCTTGCATCATGTCTTGGGCGCTTACTTGAAGGCCCTTGTTGATTTCATCCGGCTTGATGGCCGTAACCGAACCGGTCATGTCGCTTTTCTTTGCACGACCGTAACCGATAACCACCACTTCGCTCAGCAGCTCGGTATCGTCCTCCAATTTCACGTACACCGTAGGAGCGGCGGCCACTTCAGCCGGTTTATAACCAATGAAAGAGATTTGAAGGGTGGCACCCTGGGGTACGGTCAGCGTAAAGTTACCTTCGAAGTCGGTAATCGTACCGTTGGTGGTATTGCCCTTTTCCACGACATTCGCGCCAATGACTTCCAGCCCCGTGGCATCAACGACATGCCCTTTCACGGTAACTGTCTGTGCATAAGCGCCTACACACAAAAACAACCCTACAAGTAGGGAAAGAATCTTTTGATTGATTCTAAGATTAACTTGCTTCATGCATCTAAAACAATTAAAGTTAACAATAAATATAATACAATTTTCTTCTCATACGCCACAAGGAAGTGGCTACAGACTTACAACGGCGGGCTGGTGTTTCATGGCATTTTCCGAGCAGTCGCTATAAGACGTGAACAAATGTAGATGTTATCCGTGTAACAACGCCATGAAGAAGGGAGAAAGTAGTCCATGAACGATGCAAACGATTGCAAGCGTCCCTTGGCAGAATAAGGCAAAAAAGAGCTTCCAAGCAAGACTTCACGGTCGATGCAACAAAATACACCCATCCTCAAAGTTCCGACAGATAAAAACAACATACAAAAGCACAAATATTTTCAAGAACTCCGTTTCTATGTCAGAGACACAAAGGCCGAAGGTTTCTAACATAAAGGGGGAAGGTTAGAAACATTCGGGGTCTATGTTTCTAACCTTCCCTGGCCCTATCCTAAAAGCTGTTCAGGAGAGGGTACATACATCTGCCGGACCGATAGTATAGAATATCAACAAATGAATGAATGAACAAACGAACATTCATACAGCCATACGGCACAAAGCTTTAATTATTGTACGCCGACTCACCATGTTCGTAGATGTCAAGTCCTTCTTCCTCTACCCGCTTGTCAACACGCAGTCCTATCGTGGCATCCACCACCTTAAACAGGATGTAAGTGACAACCGCACTGAACACGATGGAGATAAGTGTGGTAAGCACCTGCACCCACAGCTGATGCCAGTCGCCATAAAGCGCACCTTGCACACCGCCTTCGCCCGTGATAAACCGTGTGGCAAACACACCGGTCAGTACCGAACCGATAATACCACCTACACCATGCACGCCAAAGGCATCCAGCGCGTCATCGTACTTAAAGTGAGGTTTCACGGCAGCTACCATAAAGAAGCAGACCACAGGCGTAATAATGCCGATGCAGAATGCACCCAACAAGTCTACCGTACCGGCGGCAGGCGTAATAGCCACCAATCCCGCCACGGCACCCGTACAAGCACCGATGGTAGTAGGCTTCTTGTTGCACAGCCAGTCCATCACCATCCAGGTGATAGCCGCCATGGCTGTAGCGACGTGCGTCACCAAGAAAGCGTTGGCGGCAAGCCCGTCGGCGGCAAGTCCGCTACCGGCATTGAAACCAAACCATCCTAACCAAAGGAACGATGTACCCATAAAGACGTAAGTCACATTATGCGGCGTGATGGGGTGTCCAATCCGGTAATCCATTCGCTTGCCCAGCATAACGGCCATTACCAAGGCAGAAATTCCGGCATTGATATGTACGACTGTACCTCCGGCAAAGTCGATGGCTCCCATCTGTTGCAAGAAACCTCCGCCCCATACCCAATGCGCCATGGGGAAATAGGCCAATATCACCCATAGGGTAATAAACACGATGTAACCGGAAAACTTGATGCGTTCGGCAAAGGCACCCAGTATCAATGCCGGCGTAATGATGGCAAACATGCACTGGAACATGACAAAGACCAGTTCCGGTATGTCGCCCGTAGTCAGTGTATGAATGTCGATGCCATGCAGAAACGCTTTGTCAAAACCGCCCATAAGGAACGCCAGCGGATTGCCAGACTCGGCGAAACTCGTATCGAACGCCCAACTGTAGCCGAACGCTATCCACAGAATGCTGACTACGCCCACAATGAACAGCGTCTGCATCACAATGCTTAAGATGTTCTTCCGGCGCACCAGTCCGCCATAGAAAAGGGCGATGCCGGGAATACTCATTAACAGTACCAAGATGGTAGAAACCATTATCCAAGCGGTGTTACCGCTGTTTAGTGTCGTTATATCCATGATTATCAAAGTTTAAGTAGGTTATTCATCACATTCATTTTTCCTGCTCCGCATTGTAGAGCGCGATGTCGCCCCGCTCGCCGGTACGGATGCGGACAGAGTCTTCCACCGGGATGACAAAGATACGCCCGTCGCCTATCTCGCCCGTCTGTGCGGCACGCAGGATGGCCCGCACGGTTTTCTCTACATTCTTGTCGCGCACGACGATGGAGAGCATAATGCGTTCAATGGAACTGGTGTCGTACATGACTCCCCGATAGATGCGCCCTTCGCGCGTCTTGCCCACGCCACGCACATCGTAGTAAGAGAACCACTCAATGTCCGCGGCCAACAATGCCTCTTTTACATCCTCGAACTTCGTCCGGCGGATGATTGCTTCAATTTTCTTCATAACTATATTGATTAAGTAAATGATAATTTATCGAACTGTGCTGTGTATTCGATGGAACGCAGATGACACAGACGAGCGCAGATTTACGCAGATTAATTTTGGGGTATCTGTCATGTCGAGCTTGTCGAGACATCTCATGTAACGCAGAGTTGAGCCTTATGTGAGACCCCTCGACTACGCTCGGGGTGACAGGCGAAGCCCCTTTTTTAAATCTGCGTTCATCCGTCCCATCTGCGTCATCTGCGTTCCATCGTAAACACACAGTTAAATTCCC
>CASGED010000046.1 GCA_949300425.1 uncultured Bacteroides sp. | reverse complement strand
CGCCCCATGCGCTTTCAGTACTTCCACATATTCAGGGATGATGATGTGGGTGTGGACATCGACCGTCTGCCCGCAAAGAGGTACGGATCCGAGAGACATTCCCGCAAACAATAAAGTGAGTAATCTCATTTCCCCAACCGGTTATATTCTTCATCGGTCACAGGCTCCAGCCACTCGTTCGACGTGTTTTCTCCGGGCACCTCAAAGGCGAGATGCGCAAACCAGCTGTCCGCCGCCGCTCCGTGCCAGTGCTTCACATTCGCCGGGATGTGGATGACATCGCCCGGAAGCATCTGTACTGCAGGCTTGCCTTCCTCCTGATACCAACCCTTACCGGCTACGCAGACCAGCATCTGCCCGCCGCCTTTAGTCGCATGGTGAATGTGCCAGTTGTTGCGGCATCCCGGCTCGAAAGTGACATTGCTGAAAGGTATCTGTTCCTTGGATATGGGAGCCAGATAGCTGTTGCCGATGAAATACTTGGCGTAAGCGGTGTTCGGCTCGCCGATGGGGAAAATCATTTCCCGCTGGAAAGCGGCCTTTCCGTCCGCTTCCGATGTCTGTGTAATCTTTTCCTGTGCCATAATTCCTTGAATATTAATCATTGTTGCTGCGAATAATAAAAACAGTATCCTTTTCATGTGTTGAATATTTAATTTATATCATACTCAAATCATCGGCATTTCCCAAGAGCCGCGCGTATCAACTCCTGTTTCTTCTGCCACCATTTCCATTTGATTGATTTCTTCTATGGTAAGGGAAATACGCATCGCCTTCACCGCATCTTGCACCTGTGATACTTTCGTTACTCCGATAATCGGGGTCGTGCCTTTGGCGATAGCCCATGCCAATGCCACTTGTGCGGGCGATACGCCGTACTTCTCGCCGATGCCGCGCATGACGGTTACCAACTTCTCTATCTGAGGCAGCATCGGATTGTAGGTCTCTCCGCGCTGGCTGCCTGCCGGAAGCGGATGCTGCGTGTCGTATTTGCCGCTCAATGCTCACTGCTCCAACACCATGTATGCCCAGAAATCGATGCCGTTCTCCTTGCAGTAGTCCAGGATGCCGGCTTTCTCCGACGAGCGGTAGAGCAGGCTGTAATGGTTCTGCACGGCGGACACGTGCACGCCTTCCGCTGAAAGGATTTCCTCCGCCCGTTTGATTTGTGACAGGTTATGGTTGGAAACACCCACACGGCGTACCTTGCCGCTCTTTACTAACTGGATGAGATAGGGTGTCCAGCGTTCCACGTCTGCCGGATTGTGAATCCAGTACATGTCGATGTAGTCCGTGCCGAAACGCGAGAGGCTGCTTTCGCACATGGCTGCCACGGGGTCTGCCGCCGTCCCATCGGCTATCTGCGGGGTGAACTTGGTGGAGATAAGCACGTCCTCACGTCTGCATCCTTTGGTGAATGATGACAGGATGGTCTCCGAATCACCCATGCCATAGACCACGGCAGAATCCCATAGGTTCAGCCCGTTCTTCATAGCCTCTTCGAATACCGGGCGCAGTTCTACCACCCCCACGTTGTTGCCGAACACTTGGTCGCCTCCGGCCATTCCTTTGCCCCACGACCATGTTCCTAATGCGATTGATGGTTGCTTTTTCATTTTTCTGTTCTCCTATTATTTTTGATTGTTATTACTACATTGCTCCATAAAGTTGTTGAGTCGGTTGGCAGGGTTGAGCGGTGTCTGGTCTATTAGTTCCAACGACTTGACCATGTGCAGCGTCCCTTGCTTATAT
>CASGED010000045.1 GCA_949300425.1 uncultured Bacteroides sp. | reverse complement strand
TGGAGAAGGATTGGACAACGTACCCCATCTTGCACATCGACTTGAACATCGAGAAATATGATTCGACGGAGAGTCTGAACAATATATTGAACACTTATTTAAGCAGATGGGAAGATTTGTATGGAAGAAATTCATCCGAAGCCTCTTTGTCCTTACGCTTTGCCGGCATTGTCCGCCGTGCCTGCGAGCAGACCGGAGAGCGGGTGGTCATTTTGGTGGACGAGTATGACAAGCCCATGCTGCAGGCCATCGGCAACAAGGCGTTGCAGGAAGAATTCCGCAACACGTTGAAACCTTTCTACGGCGTGCTGAAGACGATGGACGGATGCATCAAGTTCGCCATGCTGACGGGAGTGACGAAGTTTGGAAAGGTTAGCGTGTTCAGCGACCTGAACAACCTGCAAGACATCTCGATGAGCAAAAAATACGTTAGCCTGTGCGGAATGACGGAACAGGAAATCCATGATAATTTGGAAGAAGAACTGCACGAGTTGGCCGAAGCGCAAGGTCTCACTTACGAAGAGACGTGCGCCAAACTGAAAGAATGGTATGACGGTTATCATTTTGCCCCGAACACCGAAGGTATCTACAATCCGTTCAGCTTGTTAAACACGTTCAAAGAAGACGAGTTCGGAAGCTATTGGTTCGAGACTGGCACGCCCACTTACTTAGTGGAGCTGCTAAAAAGAAGCAACTACGATTTGGAAACAATGTCCCGTGCCGTGACCAATGCGGACGTGCTCAACAGCATTTACGGGGACGACGAACCGTTGCCGGTCATTTTCCAAAGTGGTTATCTGACCATCAAAGACTACGACACACGTTTCAAGAGTTATCTGTTAGGCTATCCCAATAAAGAGGTGGAGGAAGGTTTCATCAACTTTTTGATGCCTTATTATACATCGATTTCTAAAAAAGAAGCAACTTCCGAAATGGAATGTTTAGTCCGTGAGGTAGAAAGCGGAAATCCCGACGCCTTCCTCCACCGCCTGCAAAGTTTCTTCGCCGACACGCCCTACGAGTTGATACGTGACCAGGAACTACACTACCAGAATGTGCTGTATATTGTTTTTCGCCTCATCGGCTTCTACGTAAAGGCGGAATATCACACTTCGCAAGGACGTATTGACCTGGTGCTGCAGACGGACAAGTATGTCTATGTGATGGAGTTCAAGCTGGAAGGCACCGCGGAGGAAGCCTTGCAGCAAATAGAAGAGAAACAATATGCCTTGCCGTTCGCTTCGGACAGTCGGAAGGTGTTCAAAATTGGCGTGAACTTCAGCAGACAGACGCGGAACATCGAGAAGTGGATTGTGGAATAAAAAATATGTTTGTATTACTTATATGTATAACATGGAAAGATTATTACTTATATTCGTATGTGCATTCACATTCGTATCATGCGCTTCTGACGCTATTAAACAAAACGGTGAAGAAATACTGACCGCCTCTGTGCGGGAAGCGTTTCGTTCGCCAGGCACGCTTCCGATTGCCGATGAAATAACAGATGTGGAATACATTCCATTAGAAACTACAGAAAGTGATGAATCGCTGATTGACGGCGTAGTAGATTATGCGATTACGAGCAAGTATATATATGTGTTGGTAGGAAAAGAAGCACGCATCGTTCTATTTGACCGAAAAGGGAAATTCGTTCGTACCTTTTTACGGCAAGGACAAGGTCCGAATGATTTCCGTGGCATGATAGGCTTTATCCAAGCGGATGAAACTAATGACAACTTATATGTCATAGGCAGTAAAATCGGCGTCTATTCTTTAGAAGGGGAATTTAAAAAAGACATTCCATTGGAACGTCCGATTATTTATGCCCGCCATTTGCAAAATGATTGCATTGCCGCTATTGGTATGCCGTTTATTCCTTTCAAAGACAGCTTCGGGATTGGAGTTTTTCATGAAAACGGAGAGCCGCTTGCAACAAAGAAAGATTTTTGTTCCCCATTAGTGCCTGAAAAAGACTCCGGGTTTACGTTTGGCATTGCGGGAGTGCCGTCTGATAATTATCGAAGTGTTTTGTTTAAGATGGCAGCTAATGATACAATATTCCGTTTAACGACGGAAGGCATACAGCCCGCCTTGATATGTCTTTTGGAAAATTCCCAAGAGGAAATCGTTCGAGGGCTTAATATCCGCCGAATTGAGAAATTTGCTTCTCCCAATGATATATTCGTCAGCGATGTATTTGAGACGGAAAAGAATTATTATCTCCGATTAATCAAAGACGGGAAATTTTACGTGGCTTCAGTAAACAAAGTGAATGGGAAGACAAATGTAGAGCCTTGCCTTACTCCTAAAGATGACATTTACAATCTGGCAGACATAAATATCCAGATGGGAATGACTGGGACAAGAGGCTGGCATGGTTTCCCACTATGGGGACGCATGGCAAATAACAGCACTTTGGTACAAGTAATAACTCCTTATGAATTAGAATCATATCAGTCTTTGGGTGAGATTAACATTCCTGAGGAACTTACAGAGAAAGTCAAAGACGATAATCCCGTCTTTATCTTCTATACGATAAAAAGCGGGAACTAAAATAATTGTGCCGAATACTACTTTAAACGAATATATCCCCCAAACAATACCACATTTCATAGAAAAAGAGGATGCATCATTTGACACATCCTCTTTTTTTAATGCTTTTGCCGCACAAATAATCCGAAGATTACTTACGCAAGCCGAGCTCTTTCAAGAGGGCACGATAACGCTCGATGTCGCGGTCCTTCAAATAGTTCAGCAACGAACGGCGTTTGGCAACCAACATGGTCAAAGCTCTTTCTGTACTATAATCCTTTCTGTTGAGCTTCATGTGCTCAGTCAGACGAGCAATACGGTAGGAAAACAATGCCACCTGAGACTCAACCGATCCGGTGTCAGTGTTAGACTTTCCGTACTTGCTGAAGATTTCTTGCTTTTTAGCAGCGTCTAAATACATAATGTTTTTAATAATTAAAAGGTTGATAAATATTCTCTCTTTTCGAGGGCGCAAAGGTAAGCATTATCTTTTAGATAACAATGCTTTACGTGAAAAATATTCCCCGCCATACCGATTTTACACTCAATTTGCACTATCTTTAAATAAGATGGACGGCATTTCGGAAAAACATTTTCAAGCGAGCTTGAATGTTTTACGCTCAATTTGCACTATCTTTGCACCCGAAATAATAGGTATTTGTATGCAGAACATTAGAAACATTGCCATCATCGCCCACGTGGACCATGGCAAAACGACGCTTGTAGACAAGATGCTTCTGGCCGGACACCTGTTCCGAAGCAACCAGAACGCCGGTGAATTAATGCTGGATAACAACGACTTGGAACGCGAACGAGGCATTACCATCCTCTCGAAAAACGTTTCCATAAACTATAAGGATACTAAAATCAATATTATAGATACTCCGGGACATAGCGACTTCGGTGGGGAAGTAGAACGTGTGCTCAACATGGCGGACGGATGCCTCCTGCTGGTAGATGCGTTCGAAGGTCCCATGCCGCAGACTCGTTTCGTTCTCCAAAAAGCCTTGCAGATAGGTCTGAAGCCGATTGTAGTGGTGAACAAAGTGGACAAGCCCAATTGTCGCCCCGAAGAAGTGTACGAAATGGTGTTTGACCTCATGTTCAGCCTGAACGCTACAGAAGATCAGCTAGACTTCCCGGTCATCTACGGCTCGGCCAAGAATAACTGGATGAGCACCGACTGGCAGAATCCTACAGACAACATCACGCCTCTGCTGGACTGCATTCTGGAGAACATTCCCGCCCCCCAACAATTGGAAGGCACGCCGCAGATGCTGGTCACGTCCTTAGACTATTCGTCCTACACGGGCCGTATCGCCGTGGGACGTGTACACCGAGGTACGTTGAAAGAAGGCATGAACGTCTCACTGGCCAAACGTGATGGAAGCATCATCAAGACCAAAATCAAAGAACTACATACATTTGAAGGCATGGGTCGTGTGCGCGTGTCCGAAGTCTCATCGGGAGACATCTGTGCCTTGGTAGGTATCGAAGGTTTCGAGATAGGCGACACTATCTGCGATTACGAAAATCCCGAAGCGCTGCCCCCTATCGCCATTGACGAGCCGACCATGAGCATGCTTTTCACCATCAACGACTCTCCCTTCTTCGGACGCGAAGGAAAGTATGTCACTTCGAGGCACATTCACGACCGCTTGATGAAGGAATTGGATAAAAACCTCGCCTTGCGTGTGCAGAAGAGTGAAGAAGACGGCAAATGGGTGGTTTCAGGCCGTGGAGTGCTCCATCTCTCCGTGCTCATCGAGACTATGCGCCGCGAGGGGTACGAGCTTCAAGTAGGTCAGCCGCAAGTGATTTACAAAGAAATAGATGGTGTACGATGCGAGCCGGTGGAAGAGCTCACCATCAACGTGCCCGAAGAATATGCCAGCAAGATAATAGATATGGTAACCCGCCGCAAAGGTGAAATGACGAAGATGGAAACGGCCGGAGGCGACCGTGTGAACTTAGAGTTCGACATGCCTTCACGCGGCATCATCGGACTGCGCACCAACGTGCTGACGGCCAGCGCAGGCGAAGCCATCATGGCACACCGTTTTAAGGAATACCAGCCTTACAAGGGCGAGATTGAACGCCGCACCAATGGTTCCATGATTGCCATGGAGAGCGGGACGGCCTTTGCTTACGCCATAGACAAGTTGCAAGACCGCGGACGTTTCTTCATTTTCCCGCAAGAAGAAGTCTATGCCGGACAGGTGGTAGGCGAACACTCGCACGAAAACGACCTGGTGGTGAACGTCACCAAGTCGAAGAAGCTGACCAACATGCGCGCCAGCGGTTCGGATGAGAAAGCGCGCCTCATCCCGCCCGTGCAATTCTCCCTGGAAGAAGCGCTGGAATATATTAAGGGCGATGAATACGTGGAAGTCACGCCCAAGTCAATGCGTATGCGCAAGGTGATTCTTGATGAGATAGAACGCAAGCGGGCCAATAAGAAAGACTAAGTTTGTTTTTTAATAAAAAGTGACGAAAAGAATGCTTTTAAGTCCTAATGGATGACCGGATTTCGCTTGGAAATGCTTTTCTTTGTTCTACCAACTAATAACTGAAATAATGAAAGGAGAACAAAAGATGAATTTGAACCTAAACTTTATCAAGAGAAATAGCATGCAAGTGTACAACATCCTGTCGCACTATACGCGATGCACCTTTGCGCAATTGGAACAGCTCTGCAACATGGCCAGTACAGACCTGTGCCTGGCATTAGCCCAGTTGATGCGTGAAAACAAGATTGAGCAATATGCCGACCGTCAGGCCGTGTACTATCGCCCCTTGTTGCTGCCCGTCAAAGGGAAGGCTTAAAGCGTCCTACTAAAAAAAAATGGAAACAGCTATTGACGAAAAAGAAGCCTTGAACCGCATGGCGCGTTTCTGCTCGACGGCCGAACACTGCCGGGCGGAGATAGAAGAAAAGCTCCGCAAATGGAGCTTGCCACACGAAGTCATCAAGCGGATTATAACCACCTTAGAAAAAGAACAGTACGTGGACGAGGCGCGGTTCAGCCGCGCTTTCATCCGCGACAAATACCGTTTCGACAAATGGGGCAAGATGAAAATCGCCCAAGCACTGAAACTCAAACACATCCCCGAAACAACCTACCGGCCTTTGATGGCCGAAGTGATAGACCCGGAAGAGTACCTGTCCTTATTGCGTTCCCTGCTGAACGCCAAACGCCGGAGCCTCCATGTGGAAAACGACTATGAATTAAAAGGGAAACTTATCCGTTATGCCTTAGGACGAGGTTTTGAGATGGACGACATCGCCCGTTGCATCGACCTCTCAGAAGAAAAAGAATAAATATGCGCAAAAAAATGCACGCATCGTTTTTTTATTTCATTCTCTTTCCTTACTTTTGTATTTGGATTTATCTAATTAAGAATTCGCTATGAGAAATTTAGAAAAGTTGTTCGCAGAGAAGTTATTAAAAATCAAAGCTGTAAAAATCCAGCCGGCCAATCCTTTCACATGGGCTTCCGGGTGGAAATCCCCTTTCTATTGCGATAACCGCAAAACGCTTTCTTATCCTTCTCTCCGCAATTTTGTTAAGACAGAAATCACGCGTCTGATTTTGGAACGTTTCGGCCAGGTAGACGCCATTGCCGGTGTAGCCACAGGAGCCATACCGCAAGGCGCATTAGTAGCTGACGCTTTGAACCTGCCCTTTGTATATGTACGCTCTACACCGAAAGACCACGGTTTAGAGAACCTGATTGAGGGCGAGCTTCGCCCCGGCATGAAAGTGGTTGTTATTGAGGACCTTGTATCAACCGGTTCAAGCAGCCTGAAGGCTGTAGAAGCAATCCGCCGCGACGGATGTGAAGTCATCGGCATGGTAGCCGCCTATACATACGGCTTCCCCATCGCCGAGAAGGCATTCAAGGACGCCAAGGTGCCTTTGGTCACATTGACCAACTATGCTGTCGTGCTTGACGTCGCCCTGCGTACCGGCTATATCGAAGAGAGCGACATACCCACATTGGAAGAATGGAGAAAAGACCCCGCCAATTGGGATGCCGGAAAATAAGAAAATTTTCAATTTCATATTTAGTAAAGTTTTGGTGAGTTAGAACTGTCCGGACAATCCATGCACCGGATAGTTCTTTTTTTGCACCTGCGTAAAAAGAAGCCCTATTATGACAAAATTCGAAAGCGAAGTAAAGACGATTGCCTCCTCCCAACATGCAGTCTACGGAAAGTTGTCCGACCTGAGTAACTTGGAAAAAATCAAGGACCGGCTGCCCGTAGGCAAAATGAAGAACCTGTCGTTCACGTCAGACACCCTAAGCGTGGAAGTGCCCCCTGTAGGCACTATCACCTTGCAGATTGTAGAACGCGAACCAGAGAAGTGTGTCAAATTTGCCACTACCGCCTCTCCCCTCCCCTTCAACTTGTGGATTCAGCTGGTTCCCGTTAACGAATCGGAGTGCAAAATGAAGCTCACCATCGGAATGGAAATCAATGCCTTCACCAAAATGATGATACAAAAGCCTCTGCAAGACGGACTGAACAAAATGGCGGATTCATTGGCTATGATACATTATTAATTAGAAACCAACACCTAAAAATATGGCTCAGAAACTTTGGGAAAAATCGGTTCAGGTGAACCAAGAGATTGAGCGTTTCACCGTAGGACGCGACCGCGAGATGGACATCTATTTGGCCAAGCACGATGTCTTAGGCTCTATGGCGCACATCACCATGCTCGAAAGCATCGGTCTGCTTCAAAAAGAAGAGTTGGCACAACTCCTGGCCGAACTGAAACAAATTTATGCTTTGGCCGAACGAGGCGAGTTCTTCATTGAAGAAGGCGTGGAGGATGTCCACTCGCAAGTGGAACTGATGCTGACACGCAAGTTGGGGAACGTAGGGAAGAAAATACATAGCGGACGTTCGCGCAACGACCAAGTGCTGCTCGACCTCAAGCTCTTCACCCGCACCCAAATCAAAGAGATAGCCGAGGAGACTGAAGAATTATTCCATGTCTTAATCGCACAAAGCGAACGTTACAAGGACGTCTTGATGCCGGGGTACACCCATCTGCAGATTGCCATGCCTTCCTCTTTCGGGCTGTGGTTCGGATCCTATGCTGAAAGCCTGGTGGACGATATGCTCTTCCTGCAAGCGGCGTTCAAGATGTGCAACCGCAATCCGTTAGGCTCTGCCGCCGGCTACGGCTCATCCTTTCCTCTGGACCGCGCCATGACTACCCGCCTGTTAGGATTCGACTCCATGAACTACAATGTCGTGTATGCCCAGATGGGACGCGGCAAGATGGAGCGCAACGTCGCTTTCGCCATGGCCACCCTTGCCGGCACGCTTGCCAAGCTGGCTTATGACGCCTGCTTGTTCAACAGCCAGAACTTCGGTTTCGTCAAACTCCCGGACGAATGCACCACCGGCTCCAGCATCATGCCCCACAAGAAGAATCCCGATGTGTTCGAGCTGACACGCGCCAAATGCAACAAGCTCCAGTCACTTCCCCAACAAATCATGATGATAGCCAACAACTTGCCTTCCGGTTATTTCCGCGACCTGCAAATCATCAAAGAAGTCTTCCTGCCCGCTTTCCAGGAACTGAAAGACTGCCTGCGGATGACCACCTACATCATGAACCGCATTCGGGTGAACGAACATATTCTCGATGATGACAAGTACGACCTGATGTTCAGCGTGGAAGAAGTAAACCGCCTGGCACGTGAAGGCATGCCTTTCCGCGACGCCTACAAGAAAGTGGGACTGGACATCGAAGCCGGCCGCTTCATCCCCAACAAGCAAGTACACCATACACACGAAGGAAGCATTGGCAACCTGTGCAACGACCGGATTGCAGACTTAATGCAACAAGTGGTGGACGGTTTCAACTTCGCCCGGATGGAACAGGCGGAGAAAGAATTGCTGGGCAGATGACTACTATCCACCTTCAAAGAAATACTGCTTCAATGGCAAAGTAAGCTTGCTTCGATGGCAAAGTAAGCTTGCTTCATTGGCCATTGAAGTATAGGTTCTATTAAAACCGTTTCTATGTACTTAAAAGAGGTAATAATATTGCTTGCCCAGAAACTTCCTGATATGCTTGAGGGCGATGGTGATTTGCGCCTCGATGGTTTTCGTCGAGATATTCAGTTCTTCCGCTATTTCGCGATGGCTCTTGCTTTCCTCCCGGCTTTTCCTGAAAATGGTTTGGCATCTTTCCGGCAAACGGCAGACCGCCTCTTCTATCAACTTCCGCAATTCTTTCAGTTCCAATTCCTCTTCCAAACTTGTGCCGCCGTCCGGGGTCTCCTCCAAGAAGTCGAGGGGGACTTTTTCTTTTTGGTCACGAATGAAGTTGACGGCCTTGTTGCGCGCCGCCTCAAACAAATAGGCTTTAAGGGACAACGAGAAATCAAGCTCCTCCCGTTTTTCCCAAACACGCAGAAAAACCTCGGTAGCCAGTTCTTCCGCCTCCATCTCGTCGCGCACATATAAATAAATAAAACGGCACAACGGAGTGAAGTACTTGGTGTACAGCAATCTGAAGGCTTCCTTATCGCCCGATTGAATCAACCGTTTCCATATAATATCATCCGTCATTGCGCATATTCATTTAAACAAAAGACAAAGATAGCCAAAATCCGATAAAATCAAATACAAATTCATACCTTTGTCCGCACGAAAGATAAAATAAGAAGTATGGAAAGCGACATCATCAAAACCGCATTTATCGGCCTGGGTTATAGAGGCATGCAGTTGTTCAACTTGTTGCGACACATCCCCGGCTTTCGGGCAACGGCTTTTGCCGACCCCGGAAAGCCCGGCATCGCCTTGCCTGAAACAAAGGCATATACCCGCGGCGAGACCGACTACGTGCGGATGCTACGCGAGCAAACGCCGCGATTAGTGTTCGTGGCCTCCCCCTGGAAGTGCCACGTAGAACATGCCATGCGTTGCATAGAACACGGCGCCGATGTAGCTCTGGAAATCAAAGGAGGGCTTTATGTGGACGAGTACCGCCCCCTGCTGGAACTGGCGGAGCGAACCGGACGCAAAGTCTACCCAATGGAGAACACGCTTTTCATGCGCGATGTCATGGCCATGTCCTGTCTGGTACGAAGCGGGACGTTGGGCGAAATCGTGTACATGCGTGGAGGTTACCGGCACGACCTGCGCCGCCTGCTGTTGGACGACCAAGGCACGTTGGGCAACCGGGAAAAAACGGAAAGCGTATGGCGCAGCCGGTTCTATCAGGAAGAGAACGGCGACCTCTACCCCACGCACGGCCTGGCTCCCTTGTGCTTCATCGCCGGCATCGGACGGACAGACCGGTTCAAAAGCCTGACATCCTTTGCCTCCCGCCCCGCCGGACTGATGCAGCGCATCCGCGACTTGGGAGGAAACACGGACATCAAGATAACCTTGGGAGATGTGGTAGTCACTCAACTGGAAACGGAGAAAGGCGTCCTGCTCTCGCTCACCCACGACACCACCCTGCCCCGTCCCCGCAGCCTCGACTTCGAGATACAAGGCACCAAAGGCATCTGGCAAGGCGACCGCCACCTTATTTATATAGAAGGGAACAGCCCTTACGAGACGTGGGAAAAAGACGACGCTTACATCGCCCGCTACGAACATCCTTATTGGCAACGGTGGGGGCAAACCGCCCTGGAGGTGGACACCCATCACCAAGGCATGGACTTTGTGATGCTGAAAGCCGTGAAAGAAGACTTGCGTGGCGGAACTCCCTACCCCGCCAGCCTGCAAGACTTGGCGCTATGGACATCGGTCACTCCGTGGTCCAAGGTATCGATTGCCGAGCGCAGGACGGTTTCTTTGGACAAAGGCCTTAAGCCATGAAATTCCGTTTAGCAATCGTCCCCCATGTCACTTCAGTTCCGCAAACATCAGAACAGGATTGCTATCCCGCTCCAAACCAGGGAAAAGGGCGATAAGCTCCTCATCTCCGCTATCCAAAATGGATTCCGAAGATAATGCGAATATAACCTTTCCGTCCCCACACGAATAAAAGTTTTCCGGCTCTATCACCATCTTGTCCGTCAGGGCTATCCGGCGGAAACTACGTACCTCGTCCGTGGCCTTGTCAATGAAAGCCATCCCGGTTGTACTGGCATCCCGTGAGTTTCCGCAAAACAAAAGAAACATGGAACGATCGTTCTCGGCAAAACAGGGAATATGTCCGATATATCCATTCTTTAGCTCCTCTGTATCGGCATCCTTTCGTGTCCAAAGATCAGCCGGAGGCATCTTGTCATTGATATTAAACCGATAGCGAACACAGGAACTGTCTTGATTGACTTCCAAAATGGCGTTATTATTCTGATAAGCGGCCAACAGACATTTTCCGTCATATGTGGTAAAATGGTCATACATAAGTCCGTACACCAATCTTTTCCGTTTCATCGGATCAAAAGTGTTAACGACCTTCCGGCTGTGCATATTAAGAACGTGAAACTTGTATTTCGGTTGATCTGATTCCATCAATAATATACTGTCATTCAAGTACGCCAAATTTGCAAAAGCCCAAATAGTGTCTATCCGAATTTTTGAAATAAAATTCCCTTCCGTGTCATAAGTCACTATCGCATGTTGCACCCTATCGCCCAACGTCACCCAGCCACGCTTATTTACCGCAATACGAAAAAAGCCAATATATTCTTCCGGTCCTTCCCCGCGCCGGCTTATTTTCCGCACATACTTCCCTTTTAAATCATAGATATAAACTTCCTTCTTGGTGTTAATATCTGTAATGTACAAATAGCCATTCTCACGGATAATCTGCCTGGGAGTGTTGGACAACAAGGAAGAATCGTTCGTCTCCAAGGGCAAATAACTTATTTCCCGGAACAAGTCGAGCGCAGGAACCGTTACCGTAGGATCGTTGTAAGTGATTTTATACTCTACTTCCCTTTCCGTTTTATCCGTTTGCTTTCCGGGACGGCACCCCGTGAAAACAGACACGCAGACAATGAACATGATGATGTGTTTCATATTTCAATCAAATTAATTCTAAAAAGCGTAAGTCAACACACTGGATAATCGCTACAAACTTACGTATTTCTTCTCTCCCCGACAAGAAATTCCTCCATAATATAATGCCTTACCCTTCCCCAATAAGGAAGCGCCGCATCCTCGACACACCATCACCCGGTTTCGAATGTGTGCTAAAATGATAATTTATTCCCATCCCCTTGCCAAAGACGGACTTTACGCCCGTAAAGAGGGACTTCAGCATCGTAAAGAGGGACTTTGCAACAACCAAAAGGGACTTTTCACCCGGTGAAAGTTTCACGCTTTCACCGTCCTGTATTCTTCTGATTTATAAGTACATGTTGTGAAACATCCGTTCCTTTCACGCTCAGACATGTTTCACGCAATAGGGTAAAATCGTACATCCATGTGCATAAATCGTACAGAATCGGTTTCAAAGGAGGAATCCCGAATCTTTCACGAAACGGAGAGGTGAAACATCCGTGAAAGATACATCTTTCACCGTATTTCACTCAAAACCAATCGGTTGAAAGGCCGTGAAGGCGTGAAACATACATCGGCAAAACGTCTTGTAGTATGTGAAACATCGGCCGGACAACGCAAACCATAGGCTTGTCCGATACAAAACACGGCTTCTTCCGTGTCCTTTCACCGCATCTTATGAAGGAAAACACCGGATGATTTTCATTTAAAGAGAGCACCCTTTTGATTTAAAGGGAAGGGACGGGAGATTAAATCAGACAGGGCGGGAGATTAAATGATAATTTATCTGTCTCAGGGAACGCAGAAGACGCAGAATACACAGATGAACGCAGACTTATATTTTTTCAGTGCAGATAGGCGAAGCCCTTTGTTTTCTGCGAACCTCTGCGCCCGTCTGCGTCATCTGCGTTCTCCTAATCAGCCCGCTAAATTCCCATTTATCGGATAATAAGATTAGTACTTAAAAGCAATTACGCTATGTCCGTTTTAAATCAAAATATAGCAAGCGGGTTTTCAAATGCTCATTTTGCGGGATATCATAATACTGTTTTTCAATCTCTTCCGTCTTATATAGAGGAACAAAACCATTTTTCTCGTAATATCGAAGCACCTTTTCTTCATTGTAAGCATCCACTACGATGAAACGGCATCCTGTCTTGTTGTCCTCATGCCGAAACCAGTCCTTTATAAAGGACATCAGTTGCCACCCGACATGGCTCGGTGTATTTTGAAATTCACGGTTGACACCCAATCTTCCTATCAACACAGCCGGATAACTGCGTCCTCTCTTGGGATTAACAATGTTACGCTGGAAGCGGTTTTTATCATTGGAAGACATCAGCTTGGTCTTGATGCTGTCATTTGACAATGTGAACAACGCCACAATACGGTGCGGGGCTTCGGTCGTCACCCAACAATAAGTTTTCCCCAACAATTCTTCCGCATACAAATCGGCATCATTGAGGAAAAAATCATCAAGGTCATCCACACCACAACTGAAAGGGAGGCAATTTTTACGCACTTCCTTGTTGTAGGCGAGCATGACGCAATCATCGTATAAGGAAATCTTGCCCATTGTCAGTTAAATCGGAATGAGCGGGATTTTTCCAATACTTTCCGCAACCGTTTCTTGGCTGAATCCGACAAACGGGGCGTTGCTTTCAGGGCGTTCTCTTCTGCACTACGTACAAATTCTTCTGCCGTAGAACCTTCCAAAACAGGTATGTTCTTAATCGTTATGGCCATAATTATATTTTTTACGCAAATGTACTACTTTATTATCACACAGCAAAATAGTGTGCGAATTTTAATCGTTGCCGGCAAAACCAATCCGTTTAGGAAATACAAAATGGCAAGGGAGATTAAATGATAATTTATCGAACTGTGCTATGTATTCGATGGAACGCAGATGACACAGACGAGCGCAGATTTACGCAGATTAATTTTGGGGGATCTGTCATGTCGAGCTTGTCGAGACACCTCATGTAACGCAGAGTTGAGCCTTATGTGAGACCCCTCGACTACGCTCGGGGTGACAGGCGAAGCCCCTTTTTTAAATCTGCGTTCATCCGTCCCATCTGCGTCATCTGCGT
>CASGED010000044.1 GCA_949300425.1 uncultured Bacteroides sp. | reverse complement strand
AGAAACTAAAAAATTGGCTGAAATTTTGATTTAATGAAAACGCTCGCTTATTTTTGAACGCTGCTAAAGGTGGTCCCTTTTTTAATGACTATGTGGGGGAATTTCTTGTGGGTATCTACACAAGTGTGTTTACCTCACTTAACCGTTGTGTAATTTGCTGTATCATCATAGTCGTCAGGAATTAAAAAGGTCATCCATGGTTACTTCGCTATGGACGATGCTATGGTATTTTCCTTCGCCGACTCCGTAAGTCGTGACAAAGGTATGTACTACGGACTTCTTCGTCTTGGTCTTGAGTCTGAAAAGCTCCCGGCGGTTCCGCAGTTTGGCTTCATATTCACCTGTGATATTGTACGCTCCTTCGCTGAATTTCATTTCGCAAAGGTGGATGATACGGTCTGCACGCTCGATAATCATGTCTATCTGTGCCCCGGATGTTCCGTTTTCCTTGTCAGGGCTACAACGCCAGGTGGAAACGGATGTAGCCATACCCGATATGCCCAGCGCCTTCTTGATCTGCGCATGGTGCAACATGCATATAAGTTCGAAGGTGAATCCCATCCATGAATGGATGCTGCTCGATTCAAGATGGTGCGTCCACCATTGGTCGTCCCTTGAAAGGTTCTTTTCGACAAACTTGAAATAGAACAGGGTATAGAAATCGACCAGCCTGTAAACCGCATCCGTCCGACGGTTTCCGAACAGGTTTGTCTTGTCTATGAAATCGCAGCGTTCAAGATTCGTGAGGATGCGTGTGAGATAGGCTCCGGATATTTTCGTCTTTGTACTGATTTCTGTTCTTGTCAGACCGGATTTGTTGTCGGCCAGAGCCCTGACGACCTCCACGTACGATTCCGCACCGGGGAATATGGCGTTGTAAAGCTCGTCGAACTCCATCTTCAGCGCACCGGTATCTGAGAAACACAGGCGGTCAACGTTCTGGGCAAAGCTCTGTTGCGGTTCAAGCATTTTTAGATAGAAAGGGACCCCTCCGGTAAGCATGTACCCCTGCAATATCTGGTATCTGTCCCAATGGACTGAACGGCTTTGAAGGTATTCTTCCGTTTCCTTCAAGGAAAACGGCTTCAGGTATATCCTGTGCTTGATCCTGTTGTGCAGCCCGCCCCGGTTCTTTATCAGTTTGTCCGTCATCCACGAGGTGGCCGAGCCGGTGGCGACCAGTACGATATTGTACTGGCTGCTTGCCCAGCCGTTCCAGAAATATTCCAGAGCACTCACAAAATCGGAGCGGCGGGAATCCATCCACGGCATTTCATCAATGAAGATGACCTTGCGCCTGTCATCGGGAAGGGTGGAAAGATAGTCCTCAAGGGCATCGAAGGCGTCAACCCAGTCCTTGAACGGGGCGGGTTTAGTTCCGGAATATGCCTTGAGTGCCTTGGCGAAGTTGTTAAGCTGGTCACGGGTGCGGAGATTGTGTCCTCCCACGAACTTGAAAGCGTATTTGCCTTCAAAAAACTGCTCCACAAGGAAGGTCTTGCCGATCCTTCGCCGTCCGCATACGATTACGAACTCCGATTCATTGGAATCCATACAGCTTTGCAGTTCCTCACATTCCCGTTGCCGGGCTATCAGTCTGTTTGTCATATCATTGTTTTTTGTGCAAAGGTACTCTAAAATTTGGATAAAAGGCTATAGTATGCACCAAAAATTACCAAGAGTGAATAGGTGTCATTTGTGGTGGTAACTTTTCGGTCTAATCGAACAGGTTTGTTTTGTCCGGTTTTTATTCCCGTTTGGATTCCTCCCGTTCAAACATCCTGTCTACCATATCCACGGCCTCGATTTTCTTGCTGTCGACGATTTTCGCGTATATCTGCGTGGTACGCACGTCGGCGTGTCCCATCAGTTTGCAGGTGGTATAAAGGTCAGCCCCGACGGT
>CASGED010000043.1 GCA_949300425.1 uncultured Bacteroides sp. | reverse complement strand
TGTCAGCAGCCATCTCGGCAGGGACATTCGTGTGGTTCAGGCGAATCAAGTGGTTCTGATATCTCAACCGAAGTCCAGGGAGAGCTGGCCGTCACCCAGCAAGTTGAACGACAAACGATGATAGGGCGTCGTGCCATGCTCAGCAATGGCGACACGATGCTCTTTCGTGGGATAGCCCTTATTGCGGTTCCATCCGTAGCAGGGAAACTCTTCGTGCAGGCGGTTCATGTAGTCGTCGCGGTAGGTCTTGGCCAGGATGGACGCGGCGGCGATGGAAAGGTACTTGCCGTCGCCCTTCACCACCGTGGTGTGGGGAATGTCGGGATATTTCTTGAAACGGTTGCCGTCGATGAGCAGGTGCTGCGGACGGACGGTGAGCTGGTCGATGGCGCGGTGCATGGCCAGGAACGAGGCGTTGAGGATGTTGATTTTGTCGATTTCCTGCGGCGAGACGACGCCCACGGCCCACGCCAGGGCCTCCCGCTCGATGACCTCGCGCAGAGCGTATCGCTGGTGCTCGGTCAGCTGCTTGGAGTCGTTCAGCAGTTCGTTGCGGAAATCCTTCGGCAGGACGACGGCGGCGGCATAGACGGCGCCCGCCAGACAGCCGCGACCGGCCTCGTCGCACCCGGCCTCGGTCAAATCGGGATTCAAATAGGGAAGTAACATAAGCCTACATCTATTTACAGGCGGCAAAGATAAGCGGAAGCGGGCAGAAATCCGTATCTTTGCCTCCGTTTTTCAAAAACGATATTAAAAATGTTCACAGTCATCGGACTCATGTTCGCAGGGATGGCGGCGGGTTTCCTGCTGCGCAAACGCCGCCTGGGCTTCGTCCATCCGGCCATCACCCTGCTCATCTGGGCGCTGCTCTTCCTGCTGGGCGTCGAGGTGGGCGGCAACGAAGCCATCATCCGCAGCCTGCACACCATCGGGCTGGAGGCCCTCGTGCTGACGCTGGGCGGAACACTGGGCAGCGTGACGGCGGCCTGGCTCCTGTGGCGGACACTGACGGGCGGGGAAAAGAGAAAACCGTCGGCGGCCGACGGAACCCGTCCGACGCAGGGCAGCACGCTGCACGCGCTCCGCGGAAGTCTCGTCATCGTGGGGTTCTTCGTGCTGGGCGTCGGGTGCAGCCTCACGGGGCTCCTGCCGGGACACGTGGGCAGCCGCGTCAGTTTCTATGCCCTCTGCGCGCTGATGACGTGCGTCGGTGTCAGCGTGGGCAACGACCCGCAGACGCTGAAGAACTTCCGTTCGCTCAATCCGCGACTGGTCTTCCTGCCCGTCGCGACCATCGTCGGGACGCTGGCAGGGACGGCACTCGTCAGCCTGCTCCTGTCGCACCGCAGCCTGACGGACTGCCTCGCCGTCGGTTCGGGCTTCGGCTACTACTCCCTGTCGAGCATCTTCATCACCGAATACAAAGGAGCCGAGACGGGAACCGTCGCCCTCCTGGCCAACATTGCCCGCGAGCTGGTGACGCTGCTGGGTGCACCGCTCCTGGTGCGTTGGTTCGGACGGCTGGCTCCCATCTCGGCCGGAGGCGCCACCACGATGGACACCACCCTGCCGGTCATCGCTCAGACGGCAGGACAAGAACTGGTCGTGGTGTCCATCTTCCACGGATTTGTGGTGGACTTCAGCGTCCCGTTTCTGGTGACGCTGTTCTGTAGCTTTTAGAAAATACTCCACGCCACGGTCAGCCCGGCCATCACAATGGCCACCATCGACATCAGCTTGATGAGGATGTTCAGGCTGGGGCCGGGTTCAGTTCTACCTTATCCGTGAGAGAGACACCGACATCAACCGCTTTGATATTATAACGGCCGCTTACGCTCTACAAGAATAATAAAAACAACCGAATGGCTTGAAAAACATTCTTTCCGCTTTCAGACAAAAAGAGATGTTTCACAAACCATCCGGTATAATAAGGATATCAGGCCGGCTGAAAACAACCAGTCGTACAATCTGCCTCACAAACTGTCTGCCTTCACTCGCGCCGACAAGGAGGAATACAGGCCCTTGACCGCAACGAGGACGGCTGCTCCCCAAAGGGAACAAAGGTTATAGCGGCCGAATGCTGACGGCATATCCGCCACCGGCCGCCGTCCAGATTTTCAGTTTGGTTTTGGGAGTCACCTTCTTGGTACTAATAACATAGCTTTGAGGGTTCTCCTTATAATGGGCATCCTTGCCGTCCTGGTAGATGGTGGCCTCGTACTTGCCCGCAGGCAGGAAGTCCAGGCTGACCACTGAAGTGCGGGGCTGCTCGCCGTTGGTGCCGCCCACAAACCACAGGTCTTTCCCTTTGGCCTTGCGCGCCACGGTGACATACTCCATCGGTTCGGCCTCCAGATACCAGCTCTGGTCCCAATCCACCTCCACGTCCTTGATGAACTGGAAGGCATCCATAAATCGTTCGTAGGTTTCGGGTAGGTCGGCTGCCATCTGCAACGGGCTCGACATACTGACGTACAGTGAGAGCTGGTTGCACAACGTTGTGTTCACCCACGAAGAGTTGTTGGGGTTGTACTTCTTTATGTCGTTTTCAAACAGGCCGGGAGTGTAGTCCATGGGGCCGCCTATCAGTCGTGTGAAGGGCAGGATGGCCGTGTGGCCGGGCTTGCTGCCTCCGAAAGCCTGATACTCTGAACCGCGCGCCGACTCGTTGCCAATAAGGTTAGGATAAGTGCGACACAAGCCGGTGGGACGCACGGCTTCGTGGGCGTTGACCATAATTTTGTATTCGGCCGCTTTCTTCACGGCATACAGGTAGTGGTTGACGTGCCATTGGTTGTAGTGGTTCTGTCCGGGAGGAATGATGTTGCCCACATAGCCGCTCTTCACGGCATCGTAGCCGTTTTCTTTCATAAAGCGGTAGGCCTCGTCCATGCGGCGCTCGTAGTTGCGGATGGAAGAAGACGTCTCGTGGTGCATAATCATCTTGATGCCTTTCTGCTTGGCATAGTCGCGGATGCCCGGCAGGTCGAAATCAGGATACGGCGTCACGAAGTCGAACACTTCGTCCTTGGCGTTGCCAAACCAGTCTTCCCAACCGATGTTCCATCCTTCCACCAACAGGGCGTCAAAGCCGTGTTTTGACGCGAAATCAATGTACCGCTTCACGTTTTCGGTTGTGGCGCCATGGCGTCCGTGGGGTTTCAGTTTGGTATAGTCTGTCTGGCCCAGATGGATGTTGGGCGCATCGTAAGTGTAGCTCCACTCGCTTTTGCCGGTAATCATTTCCCACCAGACGCCCATGTACTTGCAGGGCTTTATCCAGGATGTTTCTTCCAGCTTGCAGGGCTCGTTCAGGTTCAGCGTGACGCGCGAAGCGAGGATGTCGCGGGCGTCGTCGCTGACAATGACCGTACGCCAAGGCGTGCGGCAGGCCGATTGCATATAAGCCTTGTCGCCATTGGGATAAGGCGTAAGCCAGGAGGTAAAGACAAAGTTCTTGTCGTCCAGGTCGAGGTGCATACACGGATAGTCCACCAAAGCGGCTTCGTGCAGGTTGATGTACAGGCCGTCGTCACTCTTCAGCATCAGGGCCGTCTGTACGCCGGTGGGCGAGAAGCTGGTTTGCGACAGGTTGCCGGTGATGGACCCGGTCATCAGGCCGCGTATCTCGCTCAGGCGGCTGCGTGTGTAGTCATACTCCTGCGTGTCATAGTCACCGGGAATCCACCAGGCGGTGTGGTCGCCGGTCATGGCAAACTGCGTACATTCGTCGGTAATGACGAAGTAGCTCAGGTTACGCTGTTGCGGAAACTCGTAACGGAAGCCCAAGGCGTGGTCGAATACACGGAAACGGATGTTCATCAACCGTTTGGAAGAGGTTTGCTCCAATTCCACCAGCAGTTCTTTGTGATGGTCGCGTATTTTGTTCTCTTCGCCCCACACGGGTTTCCACGTCTCGTCTTTCTCGCTTTGAGATGCTTTCACCAGCCTGAAATAATCTACCAGGGCCGTGCCGTCCTTCAGCCGGAAGCCCATCCCGCTGGGTTTGACCACATCCTTGCCTTTATATTGCAATGAATAGCGAGGCGCTCCTCCTTCGGCCAGTTCAAAACAGAGGGTCAGGTTTCCGTCGGGCGACGTGACCGACTGTACTGTGCTTTCTTGTGCCTGTGCCAGTAAGCCCATGAAAGAGGCTGACAAGGCCAGACAGATGGTTTTGAAAAAAGGTCTCATGTTGTTTGGTTTAAAATGATTACTCAAGATACATTATTTCTTACTCAGTTTAACTATTTTGCAACCGTGCGGAGGCAGCTCCACTTCCAGTCGCGAGGCTTCGCCTTCGTCGGTGTGTGTCCATAAGTCGCGCACGTCCATGCAGCCTTCGATGCCCAGCTCAGCAAACTCCACAGAACGTTTCTGCCTGCTGTCTTCCCGGTTGAAAAGCCCCAACACCCAATCGCCGTCAGTGAGTTGCCCGTACCAAATTTGGCTCCGGCTGTCCCAGCGGTCGGCGGCAAGCGGCTTCCCGACAAAGCGGTCGGCGTTCAAGGCCAGCAATTCGCTGTTCTGGTAGAAGCGGAGGTTGTCGCCTATCGTGTGATACTGGTCGGCCACAGTCACGGGGCCTCCGGCCATCAGTTGCAACGAGATGACCGACTGTTTCTCCTCGTCCGTACCGAAGGTGTTCAGGCGGATAAAGTCACCGTCAAGAATCACGCCGTTCCGTCCGCTCACATCGGAGAAGTGGAGAAATCCGTCGAACATATTCATGCTTGCGGGCCAGGAGCCATAAATCTTCCCCCGTTCGTTGGCAGAGAAATGTCCCCACCCTCCATCGCCCGTATCGGCCACGATGCGCACCATGTTGCCGTAGCGTTTCTCCAGGTCGGCATGGTCGAACAGGTGAGGCATGACCAATGAAGTAAACACGCCATACTTTTGTGCCGATTCACAGATGTACTGCAAGGCCAGCCGATAGGTTTCGCGTCCGTAGCCACGTCCCACGACGCCCATTGAACGGTCTTGCCCGTTTTCATACCAGCTCAGGAAATCAATGCGGATATAATCCACCCCCATTTCTGAAAAATGCTTGAAGAATCCGTCCACATATTCCCTGGCACCTTTGTGCGAGGCCACCACCCAGTTGAACCAGGTGTCGTCACGGCCGGGATTGTCAATCTTGTCGCCCGGCTTGTATTTCAAATCGCCAAAGGTCACGTCCGTGCCCGGTATCGGGGTGTCATCGGGTCCGTGCAGCCACAAGGGGTTGTCATAGACGCCCACTTTCAGACCCCTTGCCTTGCATCTGGCAATGAGTTCCTCCAGCGGCATGCTTCCATAACGGGTCATATATCCCGATTCATCGTCGGCTATCATCGGAATAAAGCCATCGGTGCATATCATATCGTATCCGTAAGGCTTCAGGTCGCGTGCCACCCAGTCGATTATTTTGTCCCATTCGTCCGGGCTGATGTCCATATCCTCATTGGCCACTCCGTTCTTGCTCTGGTTCCAACAATATTCGTACACACTCCAATACAACGGGGCTTTGTAAACGTGAATGTCCGTTTCAGGCTCCTGCGGCTCCTGCAAAGAACCGCTTCCAGAATCCTGGCATCCTCCTAAAAGGAATGCCAGGACTATCATCCAAATACCCATATTGAAAACTGTTGCCAATTTCATCACTAATTACTTTGTTATACGTATTACTTGACAACTATGAGGCTCTAACGTCACAGAATAGAAGCCTTCCATAGCGCCCATGTCCTGATGTGTCCAAAGGTCACGCACATTTCCCGCTTTTCCCGCTTCGATATCCAGTTCTTTCCCGAAATCTATGCGGTATTCGTCCGCTACATCTTCACGGTTGAAAAAAGCGACAATCCAATCGCCGCAAGGCAATTTCCCAACCCATCGGGAACTGTCTTTGCTCTTGACATCTTGGGATAACGGTTTGGCACAGAAGCCAGCCTTGTTCAGTTCTATCAGTTCCTTGTTCCGATAGACCTGCAAGCACTCCTCCGTCGCCGTGTCAAACTGGTCTGAAACGGCCAGTGCAGAGCCTGTGACAACCATCAACGAGAACAGGAAACGGCGTTCGTTCATATCGGCCATAGTGTTCATGCGCATAAAATCTCCGTCCATAATCAACCGGCCGGGGGCCGCTATGTCAGAGAATCCGATGAAGCCATCGAACGCATTGCCGTATTGCGGCCAGTTTTCCTGACGTCCGCCCCTCCGGCGTCCACTCACAAAATCCCATCCGCCTTTGAAGCAATCGTCACTGATGCGTATCATGTCGCCATACGGTATTTCGTTCTTGCCGTGACTGAAACAGTTGGGCATCACCAGGCTGATAAAAATCTCATCGCCTGCTTCCTCCTTAATCCATTCCAAGGCTTGCACGTATTTGTCCGAACCGTAATTCCGCTCGTAATTCTCCAGGAAATCAATGCGCAGGTAAGTGGCTCCTAAGTCGATGAAATGGCGCACATATCCCTTTATCCACTGCTCGGCTCCGGGACGGGCGGTATCCACCCAATACAAATCGGCGTTGAAACTGTTCTTCCCCACGATTTGACGGGCGGTGGTTTCCGCGCCTGCCACCGGACAGTCTTGTTCCCACGCGGTACGTGTCAGCCACATCGGGTTGTAGTAGACGCCGAACTTCATCCCTTTGCCACGGATGTAATCACTCCAATAGCTGAAGTCATGTTGCCAATCACTGTTGTACTTGGTGATGTATCCGTTGGCATCTATCGTTTGCGCCTGTTCTATCCACCCGTCAGTACATATCATATCATAGCCATACGCTTTCAGATGCGTGTCCATCCAATCAATGTTCTTCTTGTAACGGTCTTCGGGCAGAGGACGGTTGTTGTCGTAGCAATACTCGTAGGCCATCCAATACATCGGACCGGTACCTTTGCGGGTAAACTTGCTGTCGCGGGAATGGACGGGCAGGAAGTTTGCCCAAAGCAAACTTCCCAACAAGAATAGTTTAAAAACGACGTCCATACATATCGTCTTAGCAATTATTCGCCCAAATAAGATGCAGACATGGTCCAGTTACGAAGGTCGAAGGTCAGGTTGTAGGTTCCCGCTGTGGTAACCTTCCACTTCAAATCTTCGCCTCCGGCGTACATCAAGAATACTTCGGCATTGATGCCGCTCTGGTTTATCTCACGTCCTTGCGTAGCCGGATGTACGAACGGCGCATCCCAACTGCCCGTCACCAAGCAGCATTTCAATTCGCCGGTATTCAGATATCCTTCATACACGAAAACCAACGGATCGGCTTCCGTCGGCGTCAAAGCCGTAGGGTTACTGATATCCCACCCTGCCGGAGTGGCGTCGCCTACCATATAGAACGTTTCGGTTTTGATAGGCAGATTTCCTTCGATGACTATCAGGTCTTTTTCCCCTTCGCAACCAGCCAAGGCTATAGTCAGCAGCAGCACGGCTGCCTGTACAAAATGATATAGCTGTTTCATAAGAATGAGTCTTTTTTAGTTATGAGATTTATTTGTCGTATCCGGGATTTTGCTTCAAGTTGTGGTTCGCATTCAACACGTCGCGCGTAATGGCAAAAATCTCGGTATGATTATCGGAATCAGCCTCCTTATCCCACCAACGTCCACTGTTGAACTGTCCAAAACGGATAAGATCAATGCGGCGGCGTCCTTCAGCAAAGAACTCGCGTCCCCACTCATCCAGCAATTCGCTCTCAGTAAGTTGGGCTTGTCCTTCGGGTGCATAAAGGTTACGTGTCCAGCTTTCCGCCGGATAGTTGCGCTTGCGCACACTGTTCAATAACTTGGCCGCTCCCTCTACATCACCTTGGCGGAATTTGCATTCAGCCAATGAGTAGACAATCTCAGCCAGGCGGATTTCAGTAAAGTCAGATTCCATCTGCTGGTCATCTTCGTCACTATAGAAAGGATACTTACAGAAGTGCCATCCTGAATTGTGATCGCCCGTTGTGAGGTTACTGGTCTTATCGTCTGGATACTGTCCTTCGGGAAGTCCGTGGAACTTTCCAACGGCATCGCGGATACACAAATCATAATCTGAATTAGGAGAAGGTACATACTTCAGTTCACCGTTTTCATCCGTGTAGGGCAGCTTGCCGTAAAGGAACATTCCTTCACGAGTATTATTGCCCAAGTTCCTATACAATTTCAAACGTTCATCTTCAGGATATTTGCGGAACTTCTGGATAGGCATACCCAACGTGTACTCATACAAATTGCCACTCAAGTCATAGCTGGGTGAAGCAGCATACTTACAGTTATGATCACCCGCCTTTGCCTTGGAGTCGTTGAAGTAGAAACGGATGCGCGCCGGCACAGTCCACCAATAGGTATCGCCTTGATAGTGCCAATAAGAGTAGCCCTGTGATGCAGGGAATCCAAAGATGACTTCGTCGCATGTCTCGTTATTCCAATCGAACGGAGCATCCCAAGTGGCAGCCAATTCGTACTTGCCATACTTGCCGTCCAAAATTTCCTGGGCGTAAGTGGCACAATCGGCATAGCGGTTTTCGTCGATATAGGTCTCTGCATTGAGGTAAAGCCGTACCAACAAAGAGGCAGCCGCTGCTTTGGTCCATTGTCCCTGGATACCTTGGTTACCTCCCAATGTCTCTTTCGTAGTCAGCAAATTCAGGCATTCTTTCAGCTCCGACTCAATGAATTCAAAAATGACTTTCGGCTCTACTTGTCCTTCAGAGTTCAAAGATACATCATTGAAGCTTACTGCCAACGGGACGTTGCGGAAAGCATCCAATAATCTCAGGTAAAACCAAGCGCGTAATGCTCGGCACTGTGCCTTGAGGTTGTTGAACTCGTCATCCGTAAAACCAAATTTCTCGGACGATAACGAACTGAGGTCTTCAATCACATAGTTGGCCTGCATGATACCTTGGAAACATCCGTTCCATTCAGTCTGTGCATCGCCGTCTTCAATCGTCCAAGTATGGTAATGCAAACGACGCCAGCGTCCTCCGTCATCCCACCATCCGTCGCGCGTAGGCGTTATCAACTGGTCGGCCGAGAGCTCGTTCAAAACATGTCGCGACTGTATGCTCCAGAAAGCATGTTCAAAAGGACGGAATGTAGCACGTACCACATCCATCTGGGTATTGTAATAGTTCTGGGAACCCACTTGGTCGTAAAGGGTTTCATCCAAATTGGTGCAACCGGTTGCAAACACGGTAGCTAATGCCGTTGCGGCTATATATATTTTTTTTAAGACTTTCATATTCATTTAATTTTAAGGAATCTTAGAAATCAATCTGCACACCTACAATAAACTGGCGGCTCGACGGATAGTAACTGCGCGAACCGGTACCCCCCGGATTCAGTCCGTTCACCTGATAGGTAGAAGGATCTACGCCACTAAACTTAGTGAAAGTCAACAGGTTCTTCCCGGTACCATAAACACGTAGTTTCTTCAGGTATTTCCATTGAGGATTGAAGGTATAGCCCAAAGTCAACATATCCAGCTTCACGTAATCGCCGCGCTCCAAGAAATAATCACTTACTACCGGGTTGACAGTAATCTGTGCATTCTTCTCATACGCTTTCTTCAGCACGTTACCAATGAAGCTCTTGGTGCCATAGTAAAAATCATGGATGTTAAAGATATCATACCCAAAAGCGCCACGGAAGAAAATGGAGAGGTCGAAATTCTTATAACGGAAATTATGAGTCATAGAACCAGTAAACTTAGGAAGTCCGTTGCCTACAATCTGGCGGTCTTCATCCGTAGCCTGGTCGGCTTTAATCATATCTCCGTCCTTGTCATACACAATCCAGTTGCCCTGTTCATCGATACCGGCATATTTGAACATATAAAAGTTTCCTAAACGCTTCCCTTTCTCAATGCGCTGCAAGTAATGGTAAGGATAGGGATCCTCAGTACCCACTACGTCGTAGAAATCTTGTCCCACATATTCCGAGTTACTGAAATCAACAAACTCATTACCCATGGTCGAACCGACTACTGACACTGAATAATCAAAGTCTTTGGTCTTCACAGCATCCCAAGTAATATCTATTTCCAAACCAGTATTCTTCATTGTACCTACATTGACAAACGTTGTGTCAAACAAGTAGGGAGGAACCGACACTTTGTAATCACCCAACAAGTCTTGCTGACGGCGGTTGAAGTAATTGATAGAACCGTACACTCGGTTCTTGAAGAGGGCAAAATCAATACCTATGTTCCAGTTCTTTCCTTTTTCCCATTTCAAATCAGGATTTACGTTCTTTGACGGACCCCATACCTGGAAATAGCGTCCATTGTAGTAGTAATAACCAAAAGGCGACATTGTACTCAGCGACTTATAGCTGTCGAATTCTTGGTTTCCGGTAATACCGAAGTCACCGCGCAGCTTCAAATCATTAATCCAGTCAATACCCTTCATAAACGACTCCTCCGAAATACGCCATCCGAGTGAAACGGCGGGGAAGTTACCCCACTTGTTGTTGGCTCCAAACTTTGAAGAGCCTTCATGGCGCAGTGAAGCTGTCATCAGATACTTGCCCTTGTAATCGTAACTGATACGACCAAAGAATGCTATGAGTTTTGAATCATTCTTATAAGAGCCCATTCCCACTTCGCCTTCATCTTTAGCATATTCACCCGAGCCAATATTGTTGAATCCCAAACCATCGTTGGAGAAATCCTTGTTTGAAGCATTCAACCCAGAATATTGCGAATACTGGTAAGAATAACCGGCCATAGCCTTCAGGTTGTGCCCACCGAAAGATGTCTGGTAGTTAGTTATCCACTCCAACACGTGTTGGCGTTCCTTGCTATACGAGCGAGAAGCCTCTCCGTCACGTCCGGCATTTATACACAACGTACTGGTAGAAGGACGGAACCAGCCGTTAAAGTTGTCATATTGGTGATCGGCAAATGTGATTTGTGTGTTCAGTGAATGATTGCCGGTCTTGTCTTTCAGCAACAAAGGCAACAGGTTCAAACGGGCCGTAGCATCCCAGTCAAGCAACTTGGTTTCTCCTTTGTCTTCCTCCAAAGCCATCAGTTCCACAGGATTGTATCCTGCCGTCTGCCCTTGGAAGTTATAATATTTTGAAGGATCTTGAGGGTCACGGATTGGCGTGGTAGGGTTGGCCTCAATAGCGTTGCGGAACACATCCCACGCAGCTTGGTCACGATAAGCGATACGTGGAGCGATGTTAACGGTAAACGTAAACAATCCATCAGCCGTTGTATGGTTTAAAGAAGCACGTGCACCATATTCTTCACGCCCTGAACGAAGGTCGATACCGCGTGCATCGCGATAATCGGCACTTACACGGTAGGAAGTACGGTCGTTTCCGCCACTTAAAGTCAGCGTATGCTGCATGCTAAATCCTGTCTGGCTTACGGCATCCAGCCAATTTTCGTTACCACCCAAATCATAACCTACCGAAGAATCCGAACGCAAGTCGCGGTATTCCTGTGCAGTAAGCATATCCAGTTCTTTCTTCATCACATCGAACGAGAATGTGCCGGTATAAGATGTATGTATGCTGCCGTCCTTGCTACCTTTCTTAGTCGTAATCAGGATAACACCGTTGGAACCCCGTGTACCATAAATAGCCGAAGCCGCGCCGTCTTTCAATATATCGAAACTGGCAATGTCATTTGGATTAAGATTTGTAAGATTACCTCCAGGCACACCGTCAATTACAATCAACGGGCCCAAACCTGCCGCACGCGACGAAACGCCACGTATCTGAATACTGGCTTGGTTGTTAGGGTCGCCCGCACCGGTATTGGTAATAGACACTCCGGGCACTTTGCCTTGAATCATCATGGTAGGGTCAATACTGCTCACGGCAAGAAAATCTTTTTGAGAAACGTGCGAAATGGCTGAAGTCAGTTCTTTCTTATCCATCGTACCATAGCCAATAACCACCACTTCGGTCAACATCTCAGTGTCTTCACCCAAGGCAATTTTCAGCTCTGTACGCCCATTCACCGGCACTTCGACAGTTTTGTAACCAATGTAGGACACTATCAGCACATCATTTTTGCCTACCCCCTCGAGCACAAACTGCCCGTCTAAATCAGTAATGCAACCTTTTGTTGTAGATTTAACTTGGATGTTTACTCCAGGAAGTGTTTCTTGAGTAGCTGCGTCTGTCACTACTCCCTTTACGCTTAATTGCTGCGCCCACGCAGTTTGAGCCAGTCCTCCAAGCACAAACAACAAGCATAATAAAAAAACCAGTTTACGGAATTTTCTTCTCATAGCTTTACTTTACATTTTAAAGTTAAACAATGTGGTTCATTTGTTTACATGCAAAGGTAGATAAGATATCTTCCGGGAGCAACCAATTAAGGTCTTATTAATACTACTTTTTACATTACATCACTATAAATCAACTAAATATAAAATATGAATCAATATAAAATTAAGATCCCTGAAGTTTACAAATACGCAAAATACGATTGTCAAATTCTTCTTTTGAAACGAGCGATTTAGCTTTTACCTTAGCTTTGTAGACATAAATCGTATTTTGCGAAATATTCAGGTATTTGGCCACCAATGCCGTGTCGGCAATACCCAACCGCATTAAGGCAAAGATACGTACTTCGGTGGGCAACATGCCACTATCGGTCAGACAAGCCTGATATTCCTCTGGAAAAAGTTTGTTGTATTCCTCCAAGAAGGTAGGAAACAGTTTCAAGAAAGCGGCATCAAACGATGAAGACATGCGCTCACGCTCTTGTCTGATGTTGATTCCGTGAATGACAGACAGCAAATCGTCATACTGCTTGGCTTTCAGTTTACGTTCCATCTGCTTGCATTTTTCTTCAACCTCGTTCACAAAAGACGAATCACCATATAGAGACTGGACGATATAGCTATCTTTTATCTCATTGGCTTCTTGCAGCTGCATATTGATGACGGACAACTGCCGGTTGACCGCATCGCGCTCACGGGCTTTCTGCTCGATTTCATTCCTTGCCTCGCGCAAGCTGCGGTTCTTCTTCTTTAGAATGACATACAAGATGACCAACAGCAGCAAAGTAAGCAAGACAAAAGCACCAAAGGCAAACGAAAAATTCCGCTGGCGGCTCATCTGCTCGTAACGTCTGCTTTCAATAAGCGGCAAGATGGAGTTGATTTCCATCTTACGGATACGTGTATTGTAGAAGTTGGCATCGCTCTGCGCCCGGTGTATGTAACGGGTGGCACGGTCAATGTCGCCCGCCTCGTACATATAGGAAGCGAGTGTCTTGCCGGCAGAGGTCTCGCGCGTAATGGAACGGATGTCATTGATGGCGGAAAGTGCCATGTAATAGGTGGCTTCGGTTCGCCGTCCCAGCTTGTCGCACATCTCGCCTATCATGAAGTACTGCACAGCCTGGTCGTGTAGCGACAGCGAATACTTGTCCAGCAACAGCTTCCGCCTCTCAATCATCGAGTCTGGCGAAAGGAACTCCACCGAAAGCATGTCTTTCGAGTGATTCCGCTGGTATTCGTCCGTATTCTTGTCGGCATTCATCAGCACCTGTGCACGCGCCTGTTCGCGTAAGTACTCGTAATGTTGCCAGAGGCTGTCGTTACCCACCGCAAAATCGCGCATATTCTGATATAAATACAGGCATTGAAAATAATAATGTTCCAACATCTGCGGAGTCAGTCCTTCCACCGAAAATTCCCTGTTCACTTCGTCGGCTTCCTTGTAAAAGCCCACTGCCGTATAACAAAAAATCAGACTGCTCTTGGCCAGCGCAATCGACTCGGGCTGCTGCAACTGCTCCGCCAGCCGCAAGGAACGCACGGCATACACATAAGCAGAATCGTACTGGTAATGCTTGTATTCTTCAAACAGTTCATTACACAAAGCAAAGCAATGATGATCGTCGACCGATTGGCGCAACAAGGTCTTCAACGAAACCAGTTTTTCTTCCTTTTTCTGCATGTATACATCACACTGGCTCATCTCGTAATCCAACACATGCAATACCGAATCAATATTCAACACCGTATCATCCGCTTGCACCCTATCGGCAAACGACACTCCAAACAGAGCTAATATAACCCAATAATGATTTAACACGTATCTCGAAACCATTTTTAAGCAAATGTAAAGGACAAGCTGACAAGGTACTGCCTTGCGGACTGTATCTCCTCGTCAACTTGTCTGTTAAAACAAAACTATGTTACCCGTGCCGACTTAGAACACACTCCACGCCACGGTCAGCCCGGCCATCACAATGGCCACCATCGACATCAGCTTGATGAGTATGTTCAGGCTGGGGCCGGAGGTATCCTTGAACGGGTCGCCCACGGTGTCGCCCACCACGGTGGCCTTGTGCACGTCGCTGCCCTTACCGCCGAAGTTACCTTCCTCCACGTATTTCTTGGCATTGTCCCAAGCACCACCCGAGTTTGCCATGAAGATAGCCAGTACAAAGCCACTGCTCAATCCGCCGATAAGCAACCCTAATACACCCGGTACGCCAAAGATAAGGCCTGTC
>CASGED010000042.1 GCA_949300425.1 uncultured Bacteroides sp. | reverse complement strand
TTATGGATTTTAGTCTTCTCGAAATAAAAGGATAATTTCAAAACTCTTTCCGGCGTCTTTACAGCTACAATTGTTGAGCGAAGATATCCTTCTCTTGATAAGAGATGTACATGGCTGCAAAGGTATGAAAACATTTTGAATAAAGTGCTCATAATGAGCTAAAAAAATCACTCATAATTTTGTCCGCGTGTTTTACAAAATCTGTTTTGCTCAACATTTGTTGAGCAAATGTTAATCCTCCCCGTTCTTTTTCTATTTGTATATCAGTAAGTTGACGTCCACTGAATGGCTTCTGTACATCTCTTATCAAGAGAAGGATATCTTCGCTCAACAATTGTAGCTGTAAAGACGCCGGAAAGAGTTTTGAAATTATCCTTTTATTTCGAGAAGACTAAAATCCATAAGTAATTAAGTAACTAATCAAAATTATCTTATAGCACACAGATAACTCAGATGAGACTGATTTGCACAGATTGATTCATTTATAATTTAACCATTTACTATTTTGTACTTGGCAAATGGTACTTGGTAAATGAATCAATCTGTGGTCATCTGTTAAATCAGTGTTATCTGTGTGCCATAGATAAGTTAATTCTGTACACTTACTTACACTTAAACGGCTTCTTAATTGTCCTATTTATAAAAGTGTGCAACCATAGATGGTTAAGAAGGGATTTTTTGCTAAAAAAAAGATGGGTACCTCCTTGACGGAAGCACCCATCTTTATAAAGAACATGAGATGTGTATTTTATTATTTGGCAAGGGCTGCTTGCTCAGGTTCTGTCTCCCCTTTCTTTTTCAACATCTTGTAAGCGATAGGAGAAGCAATGAACAAGGACGAGAAAGTACCGAATACGACACCCAAAACCATCGCGAACGAGAAGCTGCGGATACTTTCACCACCTAAGATGAAGATGACAACCAACACAATCAACGTAGACGAACCGGTGAACAACGTACGAGTCAATGTTGAGTTCAAAGAGTCGTTGAACAATTGGAACGTACCGCGCTTGGGATAGAGGTGGAAGTATTCACGAACACGGTCAAAGATAACCACCTTATCGTTGATAGAATAACCGATAGCTGTCAGGATGGCGCCGATAAAGGTCTGGTCAATCTCCATAGAGAACGGCAAGATGTTCCAGAACATAGAGTAAACACCCAATATCAGTATGGTATCGAACGACAATGCGGCGATAGAACCGACACTGTAGGCAACATTGCGGAAGCGGAAGAGGATGTAGAGACCGATGCCCAGCACGGCAAAGACTACAGCCCATACGGCTGCCACCTTCAAGTCGTCGGCAATGCTCGGACCTACCTTCTGCGAACTGATGATGCTGCCGCCCGTATGGTTGTCACGGTCGATGAAGGTCTCCAAAGAAATGTTTTTCGTGAGCAACGGTTTCAATACTTCATACAGTTTGGCTTCGATTTCAGAGTCTACGTTGTTTCCTTCCTCATTGATGCGGTAGTTGGTACTGATACGAACCGTCTTACCATCCGTCCCAATGGCAATCACCGTCACGTTGGCATCGTCGAACTGACCTTCAACCAACTCACGTACTTGCTCGGGCTCTACTGGCTGCTCGAAACGTACTTGGTAGTTACGGCCGCCGGTAAAGTCGATACTCTGGCTTAAACCACGAGTGAAGAGGAAGCCCACGCAGATAAGCACGATTATCAATCCGGAAGTGAGCCATACCTTATTATATTTCATGAAGTTGTATTTCGTGTCTTGCAGCACGCCTTTGGACAGACGAGTCTCGAACGTCAGGTTCAACCACTTGTCCTTGTTCATGAAGTGTTCGAATACCACACGGGTCATGAACACGGCGGTGAAGAACGAAATAGCGATACCGATAATCAATGTCGTGGCAAATCCGCGGATAGGACCTGTACCGAAGTAGAACAGGATGACACCGGTGATGATAGACGTAAAGTTAGAGTCGAAGATAGCGGAGAAGGCGTTGGAATAACCGTCTTTCAAGGCATCTTTCACTTTCTTACCCAAGCGAAGCTCTTCCTTGGTACGCTCGAAAATCAACACGTTAGCATCGACAGCCATACCCAATGACAAAACCAAACCGGCGATACCGGACATGGTCAAAGCGGCTTGGAAAGAAGAAAGGATTCCCAACGTGAAGAAGAAGTTGAGCAACAGGGCACCGTTGGCAACCATACCCGCCGTGAAGCCGTACATGGAGCAAACGTACACCATCAACAGAATGAAGGCAACGATGCAGGAAATGATACCGGCTTCGATGGATTCCTGACCCAGCGAAGGACCTACGATGTCTTCCTGTACGATGTGGGCGGGAGCGGGCATCTTACCAGACTTCAATACATTGGCCAAGTCCTTGGCTTCTTCCGGAGTGAAGTTACCGGTAATTTGAGAACGTCCTCCCGTAATCTCGTTTTGAACATTCGGGGCAGAATATACGTAACCGTCCAATACGATGGCGATGCTGTTTCCTACGTTTTGTTTGGTCAGCTGTGCCCAGCGGCGTGAACCGTCGGTGTTCATTGTCATGCTCACAGCCGGATGACCGAATTGGTCGAAGTCATTTGTTGCATCTACAATTACGTCGCCTTCCAATGGGGCACGGCCGTTACGCTCGGTAGAACGGATGCAGTAGAGCTCAAAGGTCTGAGCCTTCGGGTCGAACGAAGCGGCGGCCACACCCCATTTCAGACGCAGGTCTTTGGGGAATAATGCCTGAACTTCCGGTATCGCCAAATACTTGTTGACTTCCGCCGTATCTTTATAGTTGACGTAAGCTACGACCGGACCTCCGTTCGGATTAACCTGCATCAAAGCAAACAACGGATGTTCTTTCTTATATTGAGCCATGTCCGCCTCCTGCGAAGCAGCTCCACCCTTCAAGGCAGCTGCCAAGCTATCGGCTGTACTTGTTGTCGGTTTCGGTTCCTCAACCGCAGGCGTTTCAGCCTTTGCCGTATCGGTATTCATTGCCAAAATGGTACGCAATTTGTTGTCGGCAGACTGCAAATAAGGCGCTACGTCACGTGAATTGTAAGTTTCCCAGAATTCCAGGTTTGCAGAGCCTTGGAGTAATTTTCTCACACGTTCAGGTTCCTTGATACCGGGGAGTTCCACCATGATACGTCCCATTTTGTCTTCCAAGCTCTGAATGTTGGGCTGAACCACGCCGAAACGGTCAATACGGGTACGCAATACGTTGTATGAGTTTTCAACGGCGGCTTTGACTTCCGAACGCAATACGGATTCTACTTGAGCGTCGGTCGACTTTTGGTTTACTTTGTCTTTCAGTTGTTGAGTGGCAAACAATTGGGCCAACGGCGCGCCCGGGGCCAGGCGATGATACTCTCTGACGAACAGGGTGATAACGTCCTCTTGGCTTGTTTTCGCTTCTTGAGCGGCGTTTGCCAATGCCTTGTTAAAGGCTTCATCAGTTTTGTTATCGGCCAATGCCTTGATAACATCCGGTACGGACACTTCGAGGATGACGTTCATACCACCCTTCAAGTCCAAACCCAAACTGATTTCCATCTCTCGACAATCTTTCAGGCTCCAGTTCCACAACCACACTTTCTCATTGGACAAGGAGTCCAAGTAGTCTTGTTCCAAATGCGGGTCTCCCTTCGCATACTCCTTTGCTTTGTTCGTATAATGACGAGTCACAAAAGAGAACGAAAGGTAGAACACGCAGACCAATGTAAGCAGAACTGCAAAAGCCTTTACAAATCCTTTGTTTTGCATGTTACGTTTAGTTTATTATGATTACTTTATTGATTAATTACTACACTTTTACAAGGCTGCAAATATAGTTCTTTTTTCACAATATATTACCTCCCGATGCCTTTTTTTTATCTCTTACGACCCAAGCGCAACGCCTTACCGCTCTTTGGTGGCGACATAACACTCAATCGGATAATGGTCGGAATCTTTAATGCTCCGGTCTACCGTACACTTATAAGTCCGCAGATTCTTACTTACCAGGATATGGTCTATCCGGAAATAAAACCGGTTCTGGTTGTATGAGATGCCCAATCCTTGGCCGGATTGGGTAAAAGCATCGTTCATGTCCTGCCCGATGACACGCCTCGCGTACGAGATGGGGGTGTCGTTAAAATCGCCGCATACGATAACCTTGGAATGTGGGGAAGTACGTATGGCCTGCGCCACCGCGTCGGCCTGCGGTCCACGTATGGCCGAGGCCTCCGCCAATTTTTTCCATAGCAATCGGGCGCCGCTTTTCACTTTCTCTTTCTTCGGGGCGGTCAACATGCCCGTATACACCTGCTTGTCCTCAGCGGTCAGCTTGTTCGACTCCAGATGATTGTTGATGAGTGTCAGGGTGTCTTCCCCGACTTTTAGCTCATACACGACCGATCCGTTGCCATCGCTGGCGTAGTTCAGTTTCCGGGCTGAAAGAATGGGGTATTTGGAGTAGCAGGCTATGTAATTGGTACTAATGTCCGCACTCCCCAGCTTGTCTACGCGTTGGTATGGATAGTTGTCCAAGGCTTGATCAACCTCCGCTTTTGTAAGGCGGGGGGATGAGTAGGTCGCAAATTCCTGAAGGCACAAGATGTCCGCCCCGCTATGTTGAAGGTAGGCCAAAATGGCGTTTTCTCCATCCGTCTTCTTGCCCGAATTAAAGCCCATTATGTTGTACGATAAAATCTTCAAGCTGCCCTCCGGGACGTGCTCGGCGGGGAAATTCAGGGGAATGTAGGTCCGGATTTGTCCATAGCAAAGCAGGAGACCGGCCAAAGGCAACAGGGCCATTTTGTATTGGCGGACAATTATCCAAAGTAATAGAAAGGCAATGTCTGTCAGCAAAAAAACGGGAAACGCCAGTCCTAAGCATGACCACATGGGGTGCACCGTAGGGTCTATATAAGGGCTGTAGGCGGTGGCTATCAATAGCAGGACAAACAATCCGTTGAATGCTCCTCCTATCAGTACGATGAATCTCCGGACGAACTTCATAGGAAACGTTTATCGTTTGGTGGCATCGAACAAGGTTTTCTTTTCTTCAACGGTCAGACTTTCATATCCCGATTTTTTCAGCTTGTCGAGGATCCGGTCTATTTCGTCCGACTGATTCTTTTTCCGAGCATTATAATCATAGTCTTTCTTTCGCTCGGTGTTGTAATGTACCTTCATTTTAGGCTTCCGGGGACGGGGATGGAAGAGCGAGGCCAAAGCATCGCAAAGGCGATTGATTCCTTTCGTGATGTCCTTGCCTTTGTTTAGCGAAGACGCGAACCACAATCCGGCTAAGGCTCCTCCCAAGTGGGCGATGTGGCCTCCGCCATTGCTTGAGGTGATGAAAAGCAGGTCCAATCCGATGGCTACCAATGCCAGATACTTCAGTCTTATGGTGCCTATCAGGAATAATCCGACCGGGTAATTAGGCTCCCGGTAAGCCGTGGCGGCCACGACGGCCAGCACCGATGCGGAAGCGCCTAAAAGAAGTGAATGCTCCACCATTCCTTGGAAATAGGGAAACACATTGTAAGCTACCATGTAGAGCAAGCCTCCGCAAATGCCTCCTACGATATAAAGTCCCCGCAAATGCTTGGCCGAAAAGAATTGCAGGAACAACATGCCAAACCAATAGAGCCAAAGCATATTGAAAAGGATATGCAGGAAGCCCGCATGGAGGAACATGTACGTCACAATCGACCAAGGCTGCATAATGGCGCGTGTGAAGGAAGCCGGAAGTTCCAGCCAAGAGAGCCAGCCGCCCATGCTTTGGTTGAAGAGCATCAGTATTACCTCCACCAGCCAGATTGTCACAAACACCGCGACATTGATATAAATCAGTTGCAGGCACATGTTGCCGCGGCGGAACTTGTCTTTCAAATCAGTTATAATAGAAACCATTTCCTCTGTTTTTATTTCGCCAATATAGAATAAGGAAGAAACCGAATATCATGCCGCCCAAGTGAGCGAAGTGGGCTACATTGTCGCCCGCATTGTTGGCAAAGCCTGAATAGAGTTCAATCAACGCATAGCCGATAACAAAGTATTTCGCCTTAATAGGCATGGGCAACGGGAAGATAAACATCGGCTGGTTGGGAAACAACATGCCGAAGCCCAACAGAATGGCGTACACGGCACCCGAAGCGCCCACCGTCGTCCCGTTAAGCACCAAGTTCAGGCTGGCCATGGCAGGGTCTACAAAATTCATGTTCGACCTCAACGCCTGTGCCCCCTGGTCGTAAACGGCCTGGACGGCTTCGGGGGACATGCCCGATTCGATGCTGAAATAGCGCACGCCCATCACCACTTCCTGTATCAGGCCTGCGCCGATGCCGCATACCAAATAATAAAACAAAAAGCGCTTAGGCCCCCATACCTGCTCCAAAATGCGGCCGAACATCCACACGGCAAACATGTTGAAGAAAATATGTGTGAATCCCGCATGCATAAACATGTAGGTGACCAGTTGGGCGGCATTGAAATGCTCCGAAAGGATGAAATGAAGCCCTAAATAATCGGCAAGGTCAATTTGATAACTTTCCGCCACCAACGTGCCGAGAAACATCAGCACGTTTATAATCAGCAAATTTTTAGTAACAGTTGGTATATTGTTCATTCGGATAATTGATTCGTTCAGTGGGCGCAAAGATAGGAGAAAAAAGCGATATACAAAAAATAATTCCTATATTTGCCGCGTTAATCAATTTTATAATTCGATATTATATTGCCATGAAAAAGTCCGATTTTATATTCATTGTGATTGTAATCGCCTTGTTCGCACCGTTTGTCCTTTCGGATTCCGTGTACGAATGGTATAAAACATTCAACGCCAGCCACGGCATGGTGATGAGCTTCTTGAAGTTTGCCGTCTTGTCCACATTGGGCGAACTCCTGGGATTGCGCCTCAGCACGGGCAGCTATCTGAAGCCGAAGTTCGGCATATTCCCCCGTGCGGTCGTATGGGGCATCTTCGGGATGGGCATCAATCTGGCCATGATTATTTTTTCCACCGGTGTGCCGGTAGCTTTGGAATATATCGGGATGCAGGATGCCACAGGTCTGATGAGTGCCTCTCTCTGCCCGGCTAAAGTGCTGGTTGCCCTCTGCATTTCCATCGGGATGAACGGTATTTTTGCCCCGGTATTCATGACCTTTCACAAGATTACGGACACGCACATCCTGGCATGCGGAGGCTCGGCGCGTGCGTTGCTGACTCCTATCCCGATGACCCGCATCATTACCGGGCTGAACTGGGACGTGCAATGGAATTTTGTCTTTAAGAAAACAATACCCCTTTTCTGGGTTCCGGCCCACACCGTCACTTTCCTGCTTCCAAGCGAGGCCCGCGTCCTGTTTGCCGCCTTGCTGGGTGTGGCTTTGGGTGTGTTGCTGGCCATAGCCGCACGGAAGAAATGAGGGGACATCACTATTTTTTTAATTGAGAAGAATGTCGTATCTTTGCACCCACAAAGAAAACGTTTTTAGCATTATGGATATACAACAGAAATTGGCCGCATCCGTCATTGACGGGCTGAAAACTTTGTACGGCCAAGAAGTGCCTGCCGCACAGGTGCAATTACAAAAGACGAAAAAAGAATTTGAAGGACACTTGACGTTGGTGGTTTTCCCCTTTTTGCGCATGTCCCGGAAAGGACCTGAGCAGACGGCGCAGGAGATAGGCGAATACCTGAAGACAAACGTGCCCGAACTGGTGGCTTCGTTCAACGTCATCAAAGGTTTTCTGAACCTGACCATCGCCTCGTCGGCTTGGATAGGTATGCTGAACGATATCCAATCCGATGAACACTACGGACTTACGCCCGTCACGGAGCAGTCTCCCTTGGTCATGATAGAATATTCCTCGCCCAACACCAACAAGCCCCTGCACTTGGGCCATGTCCGTAATAATCTGTTGGGCAACGCTTTGGCCAATATCATTGCCGCCAATGGCAATCGGGTGGTAAAGACCAACATCGTAAACGACCGTGGCATTCACATCTGCAAATCCATGTTGGCATGGCTGAAATACGGCAATGGCGAGACGCCCGAATCGAGCGGAAAGAAAGGTGACCACCTGATAGGCGATTACTACGTGGCGTTCGACAAGCACTATAAGGCTGAGGTGAAAGAACTCATGGCGCAATACATGGCTCAAGGCATGAACGAGGAAGACGCCAAGGCGAAGGCCGAAGCTGAATCACCGCTGATGAAGGAAGCTCGCGAGATGTTGGTGAAGTGGGAGGCCGGCGACCCTGAAGTGCGTGCCCTCTGGAAGAAGATGAACGATTGGGTATATGCAGGGTTCGACGAGACATACAAGCTGATGGGTGTCACCTTCGACAAAATATACTACGAATCGAACACCTACCTGGAAGGCAAGAAGAAAGTGCTTGAAGGACTGGAGAAAGGCCTCTTCTATCGCAAGGAAGATGGTTCCGTATGGGCCGACCTGACGCCTGAAGGCCTCGACCAAAAGTTGTTGCTGCGTGCCGACGGGACATCGGTCTACATGACGCAGGACATCGGTACGGCCGAGCAACGTTTTGCCGATTATCCCATTGATAAGATGATATATGTAGTGGGCAACGAGCAGAACTACCATTTTCAGGTGCTTTCTATCCTGTTGGACAAGCTGGGTTTTGAGTGGGGCAAGAGTCTGGTTCACTTCTCATACGGCATGGTAGAATTGCCCGAAGGGAAGATGAAGAGCCGCGAAGGTACCGTGGTGGATGCCGACGACCTGATGGGCGAAATGATAGAAACTGCCAAGGAGACAAGCGGGGATTTGGGTAAACTGGACGGGCTGACGCAAGCTGAGGCCGATGACATTGCCCGCATCGTAGGCTTGGGCGCCTTGAAATACTTTATCTTGAAAGTGGATGCCCGCAAGAACATGACGTTCAATCCCAAAGAGTCCATTGACTTTAACGGAAATACCGGACCTTTCATCCAATACACCTACGCGCGTATCCGTTCCGTATTGCGCAAGGCGACCGAAGCTGGTATCGTCATTCCCGAACAACTCCATGCAGGTATTGAACTGAGTACTAAAGAGGAAGGCTTGATTCAGATGTTGGCCGATTTTGCCGGGGTGGTAAAGCAAGCGGGAGAGGATTATAGTCCTTCCCTCATTGCCAACTATTGCTATGATTTGGTGAAGGAATACAATCAATTCTATCACGATTATAGTATTTTGCGTGAAGAAAATCCGGATGTACGCGTATTCCGTCTCTCCCTCTCGCGCGAAGTGTCCAAGATAGTGCGTTTGGGTATGGGCCTGTTGGGCATCGAGGTTCCCGAACGGATGTGATATATATAATATGGTATAAATGATTGGAGGCACGTAACAGGTACTGCATACGTGCCTCCATTCGTTATGGTAAAATGATTTTTTGATAAGCCAACCGCTCATCTCCATTTTGCAGATAAATGATGCCGCAATAAGTGAAACCATGCTTTAATAGAATGTGTTGCAGGATATGGTTGTCCCGATGCGTATCCGCCCGTAAGTTCGGGATTTGCCTTGCGCACCATTCCAAACAGGCCGCCGCCACTCCATGGCTTTCCGCCGTACTTGCCAAGCGGTGTATCGTAGCGTAAGGCTTTTGGGCATCCAGCCATCTTCCTTCATAAATATGAGTGTAAGCGGGTTCCTCGCCTTGAATAAACGCAAATGTGCCAATGATTTCACCGGACGGGTCTAAGCATACATAACAATTACCGTTTCCCATATCTTTTTCTACGATTTCCCGTGTCGGATATCCGCCAGTCCATTGTTTCAAATTCCCGTTTTTTCGCATGATGTGCTTGCCTTGCTCGAAGATGTCCATCAGTTTATCTATTTCTTCCGCTTTGGCATGTCTTATTTGGATCATATATATTTGGACTTATTGATTTTTAAATAAAAAAAGGAACCAAACTTCTCGGCTTGATTCCTGTAACTGATTGTTCTCCAGCGGAAAGACAGGGATTCGAACCCTGGGAACAGTTGCCCGTTCACCGCATTTCGAGTGCGGCCCGATCGACCACTCCGGCATCTTTCCTTATTTTTGTGCTGCAAAGGTAGCATGTTTTCTTGAAAAATGTGCTGTTCCTATGGAATATTTTGCATATATTTGGCCAAAACTTTAAAATGAATCGGATTATGAAGAGATTTTTAGGTGTATTATTGGTATTGGTAGGCTGTATGTGCTTTACTATACCGGCCCAGGCACAATTGCAATGGGGTGTGAAAGGCGGTGTTAACCTCGCTAAGTTGGATTATAAAGACATAAAGGACAATTCAACCGGATTCTTCATCGGCCCGATGGCGGAAGCGACCATTCCGCTGATAGGTTTGGGCGTGGATGCGTCATTGCTCTACTCGCAAAGAGGCGAGGGGGAGTATAAGCAACAAGGACTGGACATTCCAATCAACTTGAAGTACACTATCGGCTTGGGAAGCGTGTTTGGCATATTCATTGCCGCCGGACCGGATTTTTACTTCAACTTCAAGGATATAGACCTTGCTGAACTGGAGGCTAAGAAATCGATGGTTAGTCTGAATGTAGGCGCAGGTGTCAAGTTGATACAGCATTTACAGGTTGGCGTCAATTACAATATCCCGTTGGGAGACAGCTTCAAGTTGAAGAATGTAGGTGACGTTGATTCCAAGTATCGTACTTGGCAGATATCATTGGCTTATATGTTTTGAAAATTTAAGATTCTCAAGCAGGCTTGGATGTCTTCCGCTCGATTTGCACTATCTTTGCACCGTGATTGATGGAAAAGTTTGTCGATGTCATAGTGCCCTTGCCGCTTCACGCCTGCTTTACGTACGCTCTGCCTTCGGAGATGGCGGAGCGTGTGCGGATAGGTTGCCGGGTGGTAGTTCCTTTCGGGAAGAAGAAATACTATACCGGTATCGTGCGCAACGTGCATTACCTGAAACCGCAAACGTATGAGGTGAAGGAAGTTACGGCAGTGTTGGACGAACGACCGATATTGCTTCCTCTCCAATTCCGTTTTTGGGAATGGTTGGCCGATTACTACTTGTGCACGCAGGGCGATGTGTATAAAGCGGCCTTGCCTTCGGGCTTGAAGTTGGAAAGCGAAACATTGGTGGAGGCTGAGCCGAACTTTGACGCAACGGAGCGTCTGACCGAACGCGAACGGACGATTTTGGCCTTACTGGCCGTTGAACCTGTACAATCCGTTACCAAATTGGAGAAAGAAAGCGGATTGAAAAATATCTTGGGGGTGATTAAATCGCTATTGGACAAAGAAGCCATCTTCGTGAAAGAGGAATTGAAGCGCACATATAAGCCCAAGGTAGAAACCTGCGTGCGGCTCACCGAAGCGGCCCGTAACGAACGCCGGCTTCATTTCTTCTTCGATGAACTTCAACGCCGTGCACCCAAACAATTGGATTTGTTGATGAAGTACATCGAACTTTCCGGCTGGCTGGGCGGAAGAGAGCTGAAAGAAGTATCCAAGGCGGAGCTTTTGAAGCGGGGTGGGGCAACTCCCGCCGTATTTTCCGCTTTGGTCAGCCGAGGGGTATTTGAAGTCTATCAGCGGGAAGTCGGGCGTTTGGCACATACAGGACAGACCGTCAGCCCGCTCAATGAGCTGAACACCCATCAGCAGAAGGCATACGATGCCATCCTATCCTCTTTTCTGACAAAGAACGTCTGCCTTCTATATGGCGTCACAGCCAGCGGAAAGACGGAAATCTACATTCACCTGATAGCCGAAGCCTTGCGCCAAGGTAAACAGGTGCTCTATCTGTTGCCCGAAATTGCGCTTACTGCCCAGATAACTGAACGTCTGCGCCGGGTTTTTGGGGCGCGTTTAGGCGTCTATCACTCCAAATTCCCCGATGCCGAGCGGGTGGAAGTATGGCAAAAGCAGCTTTCCGACCAGCCTTACGACATTATCTTGGGGGTACGTTCCTCCGCCTTCCTGCCCTTCACTCGCTTGGGGTTGGTCATTGTGGACGAGGAGCATGAGAATACTTACAAGCAGCAAGACCCCGCGCCCCGCTATCATGCCCGCAATGCCGCCATCGTGTTGGCATCTATGTATGGCGCCAAGACTCTTTTGGGTACGGGCACTCCCAGCGTGGAGAGCTGGTATAACGCCACCGAGGGCGGCAAGTATGCGTTGGTGGAGCTGAAAGAACGGTATAAAGAAATACAACTTCCTGAGATTATTCCCGTGGACATTAAGGAGTTGCAGCGGAAGAAGCGCATGAACGGGCCTTTCTCTCCTGTCCTGTTGCAATACGTGCGCCAGGCATTAGAGCAGAAAGAGCAAGTGATTTTGTTTCAAAACCGACGGGGCTTTGCGCCCATGATAGAATGCCACACCTGCGGATGGGTGCCCAAGTGCAAGAATTGCGATGTCAGCCTGACGTATCATAAAGGCTTGAATATGTTGACGTGCCACTATTGCGGCTATACGATTCCTGTTCCCCGACAATGCCCGGCTTGTGAAGGAACAGACTTGCGCAACCGTGGCTTCGGCACGGAGAAGATTGAAGACGATATCAAAGTCCTTTTCCCCGAAGCTCGTGTAGCCCGCATGGATCTTGACACGACCCGCACCCGCACGGCTTACGAGCGCATCATCGCAGACTTTGAGCAAGGCAAGACAGATATTCTGATTGGGACACAAATGGTGTCGAAGGGATTGGACTTCGACCATGTAAGTGTCGTGGGTATTCTCAATGCCGACACCATGCTTAATTATCCTGACTTCCGCGCCTACGAACGTGCCTTCCAACTGATGGCACAGGTGGCAGGTCGGGCCGGACGAAAGAACCAGCGGGGGCGGGTCGTATTGCAAACCAAGAGCATCGACCACCCCATCATCGCGCAAGTCATGCGAAACGATTTTGAAGGGATGGTGGCCGGTCAGTTGGCCGAACGCCAGCTTTTCCGTTATCCGCCCTATTACCGCCTGGTATATGTCTACCTGAAGCATCGCAAGGAAGACGTGCTCGAACAGGCCGCCGGACAAATGGCCGTCTATTTGCGAAGCGGATTGGGAAAACGGGTTCTAGGCCCGGACAAACCGCCCGTAGCCCGCATCCAGACGTTGTTCATCCGCAAGATTGTCATCAAAGTGGAGCAGAAAGTCGCCATGGCCAAAGTACGGGAATACCTGATGGACGTGCAACGGACACTGATATCTGACGAACGTTATCGGTCTTTAATCGTATATTATGATGTTGACCCTATGTAAATAATATAAGTATATATGAAGATAGAACTAGACGTACACACCCATACCCTTGCCAGCGGACACGCCTTCAGTACACTGCAAGAGATGGCGCAAGCTGCCGCCGACAAAGGCCTGAAGCTGTTGGGCATCACCGATCATGCGCCCGGCATACCCGGAAGCTGCGACCCCATTTATTTTCGCAACCTCTATGTCGTACCTCGTCGGATGTACGGGATTGAGTTGATGTTAGGTGCCGAAATTAACATCCTTAATCCTGAAGGTGACCTGGACATGGACGAACACTACCTGCAAATGCTCGACCTGCGCATTGCGGGCATCCACTCGCTTTGTTACAAGCATGGCACCCGCGAGGAAAATACCGAAGGCCTGCTTCGCGTCATAGCCAATCCTTACATCCATATCATCAGCCACCCCGGCGACGGCACCGCCCAACTCCACTTCGAACCGCTTGTGCGTGCCGCCAAAGAGCATCATACCTTACTGGAAATCAACAACAGCTCCCTACGCCCTTGTCGCCACAAAGAGGAAGCCCGTCCCAACAATCTGGAGATTCTCCGCTT
>CASGED010000041.1 GCA_949300425.1 uncultured Bacteroides sp. | reverse complement strand
GGCAAAATAGAACCCGGCTTTTTAACCCGAAAATCCCGACACACGACAAACGACAATTAGTTTTTTTGATATACACACTGTGACGTGAGAATCCCGCGCCATATATATAATATAATCTATATATATTTATATATATATATATATTATATTATATATATGGCGCGGGATTCTCACGTCACAGTGTGTATATCAAAAAAACTAATTGTCGTTTGTCGTTTGTCGGGATTTTCGGGTTAAAAAGCCGGGTTCTATTTTGCCCGTTTTCTCCCCGGAAGGAAGCAAAAAACGTGTGTAAGTCCGTAACGGGGCGTGTGAAGAGACTGGGGGAGAGGCCGCCAGGCGAAGGGGTGCGGATCGCGGTGGAGTGAGCGGTTAGAACGGATAGCCCACGGCGAAATGGAAGGCGAAGTCGCGTCTGAACTTGGGATGGATGAGGGGGTAACGCTCGCGTCCGCTTTCGTAGACCGGGTTGATGGCTTTCATGCCCCCGTCGAAACGAAGGACGAAGAAGTCCAAGTCGAGGCGCAGGCCAAGCCCGTAGGCCACGGCTATCTGCTTGTAGAAGGTGTTGAACTTGAACAGGCCGCCCGGCTGGCTCTCGTAGTCGCGCAGCGTCCAAATGTTACCCGCGTCTACAAAGACCGCCCCACGGAACTTCCAAAACAGACGGGTGCGGTACTCCACGCTGGCATCCAGCTTAATGTCGCCCGACTGGTTGAGGAAGTTGCCGTCACCGGGGAAAGCGCCGGGACCCAGTTCGCGCACTGACCAGCCACGCACGCTGTTGGCGCCGCCGGAGAAGTAACGCTTTTCAAACGGCACTACACTGGCGTTGCCATACGGAATGGCGATGCCCGCGCCGATGTGGAAAGCCAACGAGTTGCGGTTGTCTATCACGATGTTCTTGGCAAAATCGAAATCTCCCTTGACGTATTGGGCAAAGGGGATATTGAGCAACGTGTATTCGCCCTCGTCATTCTTATGCATGCCCGTCAGCTTGGCCAGTCCGTAAAGCACGTTGCCGGCCGACTCTACATTGACACGAATCGTATAGGAATCGCCGATGCCCGTGTTGTTCATCAGCGCCTGTCCGGCACTGTTGTAAGTGTAGCTGTAGCCCGTGCGGACGATGAAACGGTCCTCGTAGTTATACTTCAAGATGTAGTTCTGCTCCTCGTCGAGGAAAGTCTCGCGGAAGCTGGGGTCTATCCAAGGCATGTACAGGTAGTTGATGTCCAGCAGGTCGATGCGGTGTTGCACGCGCTGGCGTTGCAGCCCCCAGTGGTAACTCCAGCTGCCAGCGGCTACGATGCGTGTGAACTCCGGACGCATCTGATGGTTATACTGCAGGCCGAACTCCGTGGTGGCGCGTATCCGGCGTTTGTATTCGGCGCTTAAGAACGGGAACAAGAACCGGGGGAAGTTGATGGTGGCCTCCGCGCCCAGTTCGGTATAATTAGCGTGGTTATATCCGCTGTTCAGAGGCGAAATGGCTTCGTAAGCTCCACGTAGCCTGACCATGAACGATTCCGAACCTTTGAACAGGTTGCGGTGTTGGAAAGACACGGATGCCGCCGCTCCCAAATCGCCCGCCGAGTTGGTACCTTCCAGTTCGAAAGAGACAGACTGGGGCTTGTTCTTGGTCAGCATGACGTAAGCATGCAGGCTTGTGCTGTCGGTATCGGATGGAAAGATGCGTATGTTGGTGTATTTCAACGCTTGCAGGCGTCCGAAGTTGGAGTAAGTGTTTTGCACGTCGCGCTCGTTGTAGAGATGTCCGGGGTGGATGCGCAAGTTGTTCACCAGTGTTTGCGGATGCAGATACAGTTTGTCCTTGTAATAAACAGGAAATCCCTTGTAGTGGATGGAGTCGTTGATTCGTATGCCTTCCAGTGCGGACGACTGCATGACGTTAAAGTCTGTAATGAAACTGACGCTGTCCACGGTGTACTGTTTGTGGGCCGACCTGGCGCCGGGAGTAGTGGCGTTCAGGTGCATGGTCAGGTCCACTTTGTACGTATTGCGCACGGTGTCTGCGGTATAGGTCAGAAAATCTTTGTTGAAACGGTAGTAGCCGTGGCACAAAAGGTTGTCCGTAATGCGTTGCCGTTCGGCGTCCAGCCGGTTTACGTCGAAGTACATGCCCTCATGGAGGTAAGTGTCGGCACTGTCCCGCGCCATGTATGAGGCTATCAGGCTGTCGCCTATGTCGTAGCGGATGCGTTGCACCACGTAAGGGCGTCCGGTCGTCACCCGGTAGGTCACGTCCATCTTTTTCTTCCTTTTCCGTAAGTCCGCCTCTACCTGCGCCCCCATGAATCCCATGTTGCGCACGGCTTTAGTCATTTCCTCGCACGTACGGCGGGTCTCCTCCTCGCTATAAATGACGGGCGGGTCGCCCATCCTGCGCAAGGTGCGGTTTATCCAACGGGTAGAATCACGCCCCGACCAGTTGTACACGTACAACTGCGTTTTTATCAAGCTGAACCACTTGGCGTTAGGATTCTGACGCACGTAGAGGGACAGGTCCGACGCCTTCACGTCTTTGTTATCCGGCCGGATATGCACATCGTCCAGCAAATATTGGCCGGACGGTACATACTTCGTCGCCGAGCATGAAGCCAGCAGCAGCCCTGTCAGCAAGAGACAAAACAGATATGTGGGACCTTTGTTCATAATTCGTCAATAAAAATGGCCTTGCAAAGATAATGCATATTTTCGGGTTATACTTTGCGCGCGATGAAAATGTTCATTAAATGGGAATTTAGAAGCCCCCTCAACTCCCCCCGAGGGGGAGCTTATGCCCACAAGACGTGTCAAATGTGGCAGAAAAGAACTACTTTTGCGCCATAAATGGCAAAGACTGACATTTTGGCAAAGTATTTGTAGGCATGAATGAAAAGAAAAATATAGATAATCATAGAAAGGTAATAGTATGGATCCGAAAGAAAAAAAAATAACGGATGAGGAAATGCAGGCTCAACAGGTCGCACAGGAAGGCAACGAGCCGAACAAGAAAGAGGAGTCACAAGGTGGCGGGCCGGAAAAGGACGCCCAGGAAAAAGATGTTCCCGTGAGTGAAGAAGAAAAGCTGGCGGAGGAACTGACGGCGGTGCAGGAAGAACGCGACACGCTGAAAGACAAATACCTGCGCCTTTCGGCAGAGTTCGACAACTACCGCAAGCGTACCATGAAGGAGAAAGCCGAATTGGTGCTGAACGGAAGCGAGAAAAGCATCTCCAGCATCTTGCCGGTAGTAGACGACTTGGAGCGTGCGTTGAAAAACATGGAGACAGCTCAAGACGTGGAGGCCGTGCGTAGCGGCGTGGAGTTGATATACAACAAGTTTATGTCCATCCTGGGACAGAACGGCGTAAAGGTGATAGAAACCAAAGACCAACTACTGAATACCGACTTCCACGAAGCCATAGCCGTCATTCCGGCACCCGCCGAGGAACAGAAGGGTAGGATATTGGATTGTGTACAGACAGGATATACGCTGAACGACAAAGTGATTCGTCACGCCAAGGTGGTGGTCGGAGAATAAATAAGGAGCTATGGAGAAAAGAGATTACTATGAGGTATTAGGCGTGGACAAGAAAGCTTCCGCCGATGAGATAAAGAAAGCGTATCGTAAAAAAGCCATTCAATATCATCCCGACCGTAATCCGGGCGACAAGGAAGCCGAAGAGAAGTTCAAGGAAGCGGCCGAGGCATACGATGTGTTGAGTAACCCCGACAAGCGTGCCCGATACGATCAGTTCGGCTTTGCCGGCATGAGCGGTGCGGCAGGCAATGGAGGACCGTTTGGCGGATTCAGCGGAAGCATGTCCATGGATGACATCTTCTCCATGTTTGGAGACATCTTTGGTGGCCGTGGCGGATTTGGCGGTTTCAGTGGATTTGGAGGCGGAGGCAGTACGCAGCGGCGTGGTTTCCGGGGCTCAGACCTGCGCGTCAAGGTAAGGCTTACTCTGAAAGAAGTCGCTACGGGTGTGGAAAAGAAATTCAAACTGAAGAAATACGTACCTTGTAGCCATTGTCACGGCACGGGGGCGGAAGGTGCGGAAGGTACGGAAACGTGTCCGACGTGCCACGGCACGGGTAGCGTGGTCCGTACCCAGCAGACCATCTTGGGTACCATGCAGACGCGCGCGACGTGTCCCACTTGTGGTGGCGAAGGCAAAGTAATCAAGAACAAATGTAAGGAATGCGCGGGCGAAGGCATCGTCTATGGCGAAGAAGTGGTAACGGTAAAGATTCCCGCCGGAGTGGCCGAAGGCATGCAGCTCACCATGAACGGCAAGGGTAACGCCGGCAAGCATGGAGGCATACCGGGCGACCTGCTGATTTACGTTGAGGAAGAGCCGGACAAGGAATTGATTCGTGAGGATAATGATTTGGTCTACAACCTTCTGCTGAGCGTTCCTACGGCAGCTTTGGGTGGAGCGGTCGAGATACCTACCGTAGACGGTAAGGTGAAAGTGAAGATAGAGCCGGGTACACAGCCGGGCAAAGTACTCCGCCTGCGTGGCAAGGGACTTCCCAGCGTGAACGGTTACGGCACGGGCGACCTGTTGGTCAATGTCAGCGTCTATATTCCCGAAACGTTGAGTAAGGAAGAAAAGAAATTGATGGAAGAGTGGGACAAATCCGAAAGTTTCAAGCCGAACACCTCCGTCAAGGAGAAAATCTTCCGCAAGTTCAAAAGCCTGTTCGACTAAGTTACTCCATGGCTTTCCGCTAATAGGAAACGATAAATATGCTGATAAAAGGGCTGATTCCTTGGGAATGGAGTCAGCCCTTTTTAATCTCTCCCTCTCTGTTACAGACAGAAGTAGGTCCTTTTATTTTTTCGTCTTAGCTTCCGTCATATTCCCTTCAATAGTCAGTTTAATCCGTTCGGCGGATTTGGCGTTGCTGCGGACGGTGATTGATTTGGAGAAATGTCCCGGATATTTGCCCCTGCCGCTATAAGTGACCTGGATAGTGCCTGTCTTGCCCGGCATGATAGGTTCTTGGGTATATTCGGGCACGGTACATCCGCAGGAGGCTACCACCTGATGAACCACTAACGGTCCGTCTCCCACATTGGTGAAGGTAAACGTGCACTTTACCACCGGGTCAGTCTCGGGAAAATCGCCGAAATCGTGGCTCATTTTGTCAAACTTGATGTCTGCTTGCGCTTGTGCGGCCATGTATCCGATGCTCATAATCATGAGCGTCAAGAATAGGAATACTTTTCTTATCATTATTAATTTCTCATTATTAATTCTTCATTAAAATGCGCCTGTATGCGCTAAAACTTACTTCATGCTACCTCCGATGATGTCCAACAACTCATTGGTGATGGCCTGCTGGCGACCTTTGTTGTACTGTTTGGTCAGGTCCTGAATCAGCTCGTTGGCGTTGTCCGTAGCCGTCTGCATGGCGATGGTCCGGGCGGCGTGTTCCGAGGCATTGGAGTCCTGAAGCACGGTGAATATCTTCTGGCACAACACCTTGGGTAGCAAGGCCACAATCAGTTCTTCGGCCGAAGGCTCTACAATGTAGTCCTGATTGTAAGTGGGGAAGTCCTTCACATTCTCCGCGATGTTCTTCTGCACTTCTTGCCTTATTTTGTTTAGGTCGATGGGCAGGAAAGGCTCGCGGGTCAGGACTTGTGTACCCATGGATTTGAAGTGATGGTAAATCAGTTCTACCCGATCCACATGCCCCGCCGCAAACTCGTCCATCAGTTGTCCGGCCAGCTTGTAGGCCTCCGTAAACGAGGGCTTGTCTGCCATGGCCTGATAGCTTCCTTGGGGCGTGTAGCCCATCTTGCGGACGGTTTCTTCTATCTTTCTGCCCACGGGATAAATCAGGACATCTTCTTTCTTCAGCGACCGGTATTCATCCAAAGTCCGCTCCAGCGTCTTCACTACGTTCAGGTTGAAGGCGCCACATAACGAGCTGTTGGACGAGAATGCCAACACGGCCACTTTTGTCACCGGCCGCACTTCGGTGTAGGGCGACTGGACGGAAAGGTCATTCCCCATGAAGTTTACCAGAATTTCGTTCAACTTCTGCTGGTAGGGGTACATGCTGAGGACACGGTCTTGCGCCTTGTGGAGCTTGGCCGACGCTACCATCTTCATGGCCGACGTAATCTGACGGGTACTCTTTACGGAGCTGATTCTGTTCTTAACCTCTTTGAGTGAAGCCATAGTAATCTACGTTTTTTTAACTGAATTGTCTGGCCACTATCTCCGCGGTGCTTTCAATAATCTTGCTGACATCGTCGTTGATGGTGCCTGTTTTCAGGACATCGAGCACGTCCGTGCGGTGGTTCATTTCCAACGTGTCGAGGAACGAACGCTCAAAGTCGCTGACTTTGTTCAATGGTACATTCTTCAGCAGTCCGTGCGTGCCGCAATAGAGGATGGCGATTTGCTTCTCCACGGGCATGGGGCTGTATTGGGGCTGAACAAGCAGGCGCGTGTTCTTTTGGCCTTTGTCAATGGTGAGTGCCGTGACGGGGTCCATGTCTCCGCTGAACTTGGAGAATGCTTCCAGTTCACGGTACTGGGCTTGGTCAATCTTCAGCGTGCCAGCCACCTTCTTCATGGCTTTGATTTGAGCGTTACCACCCACACGGCTCACGGAGATACCTACATCAATGGCCGGACGGTTGCCCTGGTTGAAGAGGTTGGTATCGAGGAATATCTGACCATCGGTGATGGAAATCACGTTCGTGGGGATGTAGGCTGACACATCACCTGCCTGCGTCTCGATGATAGGCAGGGCCGTGAGCGAACCTCCTCCTTTTACCTTACCCTTCAGGCTGTCTGGCAGGTCGTTCATCTGAGCGGCCACCTCCTGTTGGTTGATGATGCGCGCGGCACGCTCCAACAGGCGGGAGTGCAGATAGAAAATGTCGCCCGGATAGGCTTCACGACCTGAAGGACGGCGCAAAATCAGGGAAACTTCACGATAGGCCACGGCTTGCTTCGACAGGTCGTCATATACCACCAGGGCGTTGCGTCCGGTGTCGCGGAAGTATTCGCCGATGGCGGCTCCGGCAAACGCGGCAAAATATTGCAGGGCAGCCGGCTCACTGGCCGTGGCGGCCACTACGATGGTATAGTCCATCGCACCATACTTGCGCAGGGTGTTTACGATAGAGGCAACGGTAGAACCTTTTTGGCCAATGGCCACGTAGATACAATACACGGGGTCGCCCGCTTCGTAGTTGGAGCGTTGATTGATGATGGTATCGATGGCAATGGCCGTCTTGCCCGTTTGGCGGTCGCCGATAATCAGCTCGCGCTGCCCCCGTCCGATAGGTATCATGGCGTCTACAGCTTTCAGGCCGGTCTGCAGGGGTTGGTTCACGGGTTGGCGGTAGATGACGCCCGGCGCTTTGCGTTCCAACGGCATCTCGCACAATTCGCCGCCTATCAGACCTTTTCCATCGAGCGGTTCGCCTAAGGGGTCGATGACACGTCCCAACATGCTTTCGCCTACCATGATAGAGGCGATGCGCTTGGTGCGTCTCACGGTGAATCCCTCCTTGATTTTATCCGTAGGTCCCAGCAACACGGCACCCACGTTGTCCTCTTCAAGGTTCATCACAATGGCTTTGATACCGTTGTCAAATTCCAGCAGTTCGTTGGCTTCTGCGTTGCGCAAGCCGTAGATACGTGCCACGCCATCGCTCACCTGAAGCACGGTGCCTATCTCGTCCAGTTGCACGCGGGTGTCGATGCCCTCCAATTGTTTGCGCAGGACATCGGATACTTCGCTTACTTTTATATTTTCTGACAACATTGATTCTTATTTACTATTTACACGTTTACTACATTCATTTCTTAAACTTTAGGGAGCGCAACATTTGACGGGGGAACCTCACACGATGCGTCGGTTCTTGTCGATGAATTGTTGTTTCACTCTCTTCATTTGGGTTGCGACGCTGGCATCCAGCCGATAATCGTTGATGTCGAAGATAAATCCGCCTTCAATGGAGGGATTGACTTCGGTCAGCACTTCCATGCGGGCATGGAGCAGGGTAGACGCGCTCTTTCGGATACGTTCCTCTACTTCCTGACTCACGGGGACGGCAGTGGTCAGTTTGGCCACGCCGATGTGCTTGCTGTTACGATAGAGCGACAGGAACGAATGGCAGATGAAGTGCAGCAAATCGTCTCGTTTGTTCTTCTGCACCAGCGCGATGAAACGCCGGAACTCCTCGCTGGGAGTGGTTTTGCCCACGGAGGCGGCGCAAATGAGCGAGAATTTCTCTTCATCGGACACGACCGGATTCTGCAGCGCCACCTTTAACTCGGGGTGGCTTTCCAGGCTTCGCATCAGGCTCTTGAATTCCTCGTACACCACATCCTCCTTGCCCGTGCTTCGTGCGTAGCCCAGCAAGGCTTTGGCATATCTCATCGAAACAATTCCTATATCCATATCGCTTCCTTTATTTTAGTTGTTCTTAGGAACCGTCAGCATTTCGTCCAGCATGCGGTCTATCATGTCCATCTGCTCCTTGTCGGTATCCAGATTTTTACGCACCACCTTTTCGGCGATGTCCACCGAGAGGGAGGCTACTTGGCGCCGGATGGCGCGGATGGCCTCTTCTTTCTCCTGTTGGATTTGCCTGCGCACGTCTTCCAGTTCCTTTTGAGCCGCTATTTCCGCTTGCTTGCGGGCATCGGCGATTATCTTCTCACGTTCTTGCATCGCTTCCCTCATAATGCGGCCTTGCTCCTTGTTGGCTTCCGCTACAATCTTTGCGCTCTCGTCTTTGAGGTGGGTCAGTTGCTCGTTGGCTTCCTGCGCTACCTTCATCGACTGGTCGATGTACGCCTTACGCTCTTCCACCATCTTGACGATGACCGGGAAACCGTATTTGGCGAGCACCACAAATACAATGCCGAAGGACAGCAACATCCAAATGACCAAGCCACTTTCGGGTAATAACAATGACATAACTTTATTTACAATTTACGATTTACAAATTACCATTTAGCAAAAAGACCTGTGACTCCTTTTTGCTTTCTCATTTTTCCTTTAGATGAGGAATACCAGCAAGCAGACCACAACGGCCAGTAGGGCCACACCTTCAATCAAGGCGGCGGCGATAATCATGTTCGAACGGATGTCGCCCGTAGCTTCCGGCTGGCGTGCAATAGCTTCCATAGCTGAACCACCAATCTTACCGATACCTACGCCAGCACCAATAACGGCCAAGCCTGCACCTAACGCAGCACCCAATTTCGTAACTCCCATACCTGCCGCAGCAGCTTGCAATAATACTGTTGATAGTAACATAATCTTCTAAATTTTAATAGGTTATTTTTTTATTAATTACTTTTTTCTTTTAGTTAGTTGTTTCCCTTTACTTCCGCCTTCTTAGGTTCGTGACGCTCTTGCGCCAAGCCGATGAACACCGCGGAAAGCATGGTGAACACGTATGCTTGGATGAAAGCCACCAAAAGCTCCAACGCATTCATGAAGATGTTGAATAGCACTGAAGCTACCGTAAGCGTCCCGTTCAGCATTGGTCCCATGCTTGCCGAGATGAAAATCAGGCACGTCAACACCAACATAGCCATGTGTCCCGCCAGCATGTTGGCAAAAAGACGAATCATCAAGGCGAATGGTTTGGTGAAAATTCCAAAGAATTCAATGAATGGCATGATGGGCACGGGCACCTTGAGCCACCAGGGAACATCGGGCCAAAAGATATCTTTCCAATAGGTCTTGGTGCCGAAAAGGTTCACAGCCAGAAAGGTACACACAGCCAGCACCATTGTGATGGCCATGTTTCCCGTGACGCTCGCTCCGCCGGGGAAGATGGGTATCAGCCCCATCAGGTTGTTCAGGAAGATGAAGAAGAACACCGTCAGCAAGTAGGGGGCGAACTTTTTGTAGTTTGCTCCTATGCTGGGCTTGATGATGTCATCGTTCACCATCATGATGAACATCTCCATGAAACCTACGAATCCGCCGGGAGCCACGGGGCTTTTTGGATGCCGCCTATACCAGCGTGCCACACCCAAGATAATGCACACCAGCAGGAAGCTATTGATGAACAACGCCAACGTGATTTTGGTGATGGACACGTCGAAAGGTCGCACATCATTTCCCGATCCGTCATGTTCCACCACTTTGCCCTCGTAGGGGCTTCCTTCGGGGGCGATGGAAAAACCTTCGTAGGTGCCTCCGTTCTCTTCCAGACGGGAGGAAAGGAAGGCGTGCCATCCGGTGGTCTCGCTATAGACGATGATGGGCAAGGGGATGGTGAGGTGCACGTCACCCCACGTGCCAATGTGCCATTCGTAGGTATCTCCAATGTGGCTGAAGAGAATTTCCTTCACGTCCACAGGATTCGCTTCAGGCTTTTCGGCTTGTGCCTCTTGTGCTTGCACGTCCGTAGAGCCAGCCAACATGCCTATTACGAGGCATATTCCCGCCACTATGTTATACAATCGTTTCATTTATTTTGTTTAATATGTTCAAACTTCTTGTTTCCTCTCACACCGAAGAACCATGTGTCGTAAGCTAAATATATAATATAGTATACGGCGAATGTCAACGTGAACTTCAGTGCTTCTTCCCGCATCGCAATGCAACACACCAGCAAAAACACCAGCGAGAGCAACGTACGACTCATGCGTATCAGCAGATACATCATGGCTTGCTTTTGAGGCATTGTCTTACGACACCATTCCTCCACATTCACCATTCCTGCTCCCAACAGGAAGAAGAATACAGGCAGAGCGGGATAACCTTGAAAGTAATGTCCGGGAAAGAGGGTGAAATAACCCCAACCTCCCATGCCTCCAATTAATACCGTCAAAAGGAAAGTCTGGAGAATATAGCTTCCTTTGATATTAGTTGATGCACACGGACACATGGTTGTTATTCATTTCAATGAATCCACCTTTTATCTCAAAGTTTTCTTCCATCCCGTCTGCTTTCACGTAAGCCACTTTTCCCGCACTGAGCGAAGACACCACCGGGGCATGATGGGGCAGGATGGTAAATGAACCCATAATACCCGGCAGGGTAACCCGTCGCACTTCGCCTTGGAAGAGCTCTTTCTCAGGCGATATGATAGTCAGTTGCAATCCGTTCATTGTCTACAATTTTTTTATGAAGAATGAAGAATTGCGCTTTGCGCAAAATGAAGAATTTTTCATCGTTCACTTGAGGCTTCTTCATTCTTAATTCTTCATTTTTCACTCATCATTTATTTTATCCTTTAGCCTGTGCCAAAATCTTCTTTCCTTTCTCAATGGCCTCTTCGATGGTGCCCACGTTCAGGAAAGCCTGTTCGGGCAGGTTGTCCACTTCTCCGTCCAGAATCATGCGGAAGCCCTTGATGGTGTCCTCGATGTTCACCATCGTGCCCGGCACGCCCGTGAATTGCTCGGCCACGGCGAAAGGCTGCGAGAGGAAACGTTGCACGCGGCGCGCGCGGTTGACCAGCGTGCGGTCTTCGTCCGAAAGCTCCTCCATACCCAAGATGGAGATAATGTCCTGCAATTCCTTGTTGCGTTGCAATATCTGTTTGACGCGCTGAGCCGTCTGATAGTGCTCTTCGCCCACAATGTGCGGGTCGAGGATGCGTGAGGTAGACTCCAGCGGGTCAACGGCCGGATAGATACCCATGGAGGCTATTTTACGGTCGAGCACCGTGGTGGCATCCAAGTGCGAAAACGTAGTGGCAGGGGCGGGGTCGGTCAAGTCATCGGCAGGCACATATACTGCCTGCACGGATGTAATTGAACCGTAGCGTGTAGAAGTAATACGTTCTTGCATGGCGCCCATCT
>CASGED010000040.1 GCA_949300425.1 uncultured Bacteroides sp. | reverse complement strand
GGTTACACCATATTATATATATAACGAACGAGAGAAAGGAAAAACGAGAAATCAAATTATTAACATTAACAACTAAATTATTTAAGATTATGGAAATGGAAAAGTTTTATGTGGCTCCGGAAGTGGAAGTTCTGGAGGTGGAAGTAGAAAAGGGATTTGGTGCCAGTATGGGCGCAATCGAAGAAGATCCAATTTTATAACAATAACTTAATTAAGTAAATTGCAATGAAAACAAAATTCTTATTTTTCTCAACTGTCCTTGCGGCTGCTGCGTTGACTGCATGTACGAATGAGGACTTTGTTGAAAACCCTGCTGGCGTAGACATGGGTGGCGAGAAGGTCAATATCTCTATTGCTGCCAGCAAGGGTGGTGATGCCGCTACCCGTATTGGTATCAATCCGGACGAAGACGGTTCATTAGCCGGTGCTACTCCGTATTGGCAGGCAAGCGATATGCTGGGCGGTTTGTTGTACACAAGTCCTGATGGAAGCGGTATGCTCACGAACTATCCGTTTACACCCGCACAGGAAATAGCCGAAGGTGAGCAACCTACGACCATGACTTTCCAAACACCTACAGCTGTCAGCAAGGGCTCGTATGTATTCTATACTCCTTACAAGCGTGATTTCATAGACAACACTACGTTCAAGGTGACACTGCCTGACCGTCAGGAAATGGATCCGGAGAACCCGACCGCACACTTGGGCGAGAACGACTTCATGGTGTCACCGGGTATATCGCTTGCCGGTATCAAGTATGGTGACAAGAACGAACTGCCTATTCAGTTCAGCTCTATCTACAACTATACACGTATTCACATTACACTGAAAGAAGCTCAAGAGCCTGTAACTATTCAGCGTATTGTGTTCAAGGCGAACTCCGCTACTCCGAATCAGTATGATGACTTTAAGACAACGGCTCAGATTGTACCTCAAAAGCTGATGGATGCCGTAAATGGTATCACAGACAAATGGTCTGATGGCAAAGCCATAGGTTCAACATCGGTTATTAACACGAACGGTGAAATTGTCGCTTCTAAAGCCGAAGTTTCCGACTATCAGCAAGCTGCCGCTGAGTTTAAAGTTCCTGTAGGTGCTTTGACTGATGTTGTTTCCCAAAGCGGAAGTACGAAAGCTATCGTATTGGCAATCAAGGGTGGTGTAACATTGAATGCCGGTGAAAGCTTCAACGCCTATGTGTTGCTGCCTTACGGTACTTACGCTAACGGTATCAACTACGACATCTATACGAATAAGGGTATTGCCGCTAAGCGGACATTGGGTAGTTCAACTGATCCGAATCACAGCGTAACTCTGAGAGCCGGTAGATCTGCCGCTATGGAGGACGAAGTAAACTACACATTGAACAACAACTCATTCGACCTGCCGATGACTTTTGATATCGCCAGCGATCAGGATTGGTTGGATGCCGTATCTTACGTTACTGAAAACTACGGTATGTATGGTAACACGACTAACTGGAAGACTCCTACTTTCTATCTGCTGAAGAATGTAAAGGGTTCTATGCCTAACTTTGCCGTAAATGTTGTAACCGGTACCAACACGAAACTGACCTTGACAGGCAGCAACATCTTGAACGGTGACTATGCTTACGATTTGTCACAAGCTGACATCGTTAACACGGGTAACTTGACTGTAGCCGGTACAACTGCTACTTCAGCTAAGACGTTCACTGTAAAGAGCTTGACTAACTCGGGTACAGTAACAGTCAACGGCAAACTCACGGTTACTGGTGGTTTGGAAAATACGGGTACTGTTACGAACGCCGGTATTACTACCGTAAACGGTACAACGATCAATGGTGACGCCAAGGCCGCTGCCGTCCTCACGAACACAGGCTCATTCACTTCTACCGGTGCTTTGACAAACAAGGCTAAGGCTACAGTGAATGTGAACTATGCCAACACTAATACCAAGTTTGTTCTCAACGCAGCTTCTACAAACGACAAGAATGCCGCTATCAATATCGCCGACAAGGCTGAATTGAACGCAAACGCAGCAGGTTTGACCAACAAGGGTACTATCACGCTGAACAATACGGCGAACTTGAACGGTGGTACTGCTTTGAACAACAAGGAGGGTGTAATCGTTATCACGGACGCAAGCAAGACTTACAAGCTGACAGTTCCGACTTCAGGTAACGCCGGTGTCATCAAGACTACCGTAGCTACACTGAACGCCATTAAGGCTGCAGCCAATAAAACGGACAAAGCCACAGCCAATGAATTGATCAACAGAATTGAATTGACAAGTTCTATCAAGGTAGAGGCTGATCTCAACTTGACTACAGACGTTCAACTGAGCTTGGCAAAAGGTGTAAACCTGCAAATCAATGACAGCAAGACTATCACTTGCGCAGAATTGGTTGTTGCCGGTGCCGGAACTTCCGTAACGGCTTACGACAAGGCTGGCTTGAAAGAAGAACCGACCGCTACCCTGACTGCCGCTAAGGTAACTGTAGAACAAGGCGCAGGCCTCACAGTCGCTGAAGGTGTAACAGTAGGTAGCACAGTAAGTGCACTGACTGTCAACAAGAATGCAAGCTTGACCAACAACGGTACAATCGCTGCCACTAATGCTACAACGACTATTTCTGTAAGCGTAGAGACAGGCGCTTCATTGGTGAACGGTGAAGAAGGTGCTGTAACCGGTCAGTTCAGCATCACTAAGAACGCAGGTCAGATTGTGAACAACAATGACGCAGAGATCACTGTTACTGGTGGTATGGTTGGTAAGATGGAAGGTGCTTTCACTTTCACCAAATAACAACCAAATAAACGAATCAAAGAAGGGCATCCTCAAACGGGATGCTCTTTTTTTTACACAAAAGTAAACCTCTTAAAGGAGGTGCATCCTGGAAATGCGTAGTGCAGTACTACCCTAAAGGGCTTATGTTTCTAACGTAGAGGGGGAATGTTAGAAACATTCGACCCTTAGGTTTCTAACATTCACGGTTCCCCGTAAAAAGCACTCCAGGCCATCGTCATGGAAGCCCTATAAACAAAAGATAAGAAATAAGAACAAAATCCATTGACGTCTATTCTTGATTAAAGTGAACTTCGTGCGCTAAATACTAAAGTAAGCTGCATCTCGGGCAAACATTTTCAAGCAAGCTTGAATGTTTTCCGCTCGATTTGCATTACCTTTGCGGCATGATAAAAGAAGTCTTGAAACTGTTGCCTGCCAAGGTTCGCCGGCGTAGCGGATGGGTGGCATTGGCGGTGTTGGTACGTGCCGTGCTGGACTTTGCCGGCGTGGCCGCGCTGATACCGTTGCTGTTGGCTGTGCTCAAGCCGGGAAGTTCGCGGGGCGAGATGTTGTTGCTCTGCGGGGGTGTCATGGCTTTTGTCATCTTGAAAAACGGGTTGGTAGTGCTGCTGGCTCGGGTGGAGAGCAGTTTCCAGTTGGAAGTGTACCGTGACTTCAGCCGGCGGATGTTCGTCAACTACTACCACCGCGGACTGCTCTTCCTGCGCTCGAAAAGCAGCGTGCAGTTGGGGCACGAGGTGAACTACGTTTGTTACATGTTCTGCCTGTCGGTGCTGGCTCCGCTGTTTCGCATGGCGGGTGACGGGGTGCTGATTGTGCTGATGATGACGGCTTTGATTGTGTGGGAGCCTTTGGCGGGATTGCTGCTCTGCGCGGCTTTTGTGCCGTCGGCTCTTTTATATAGCATGGTGGTGCGTAAGCGTCTGCGCCAATACGGACAGGAAGAACTGGAAGCCCGGCGCAGGCAGAGCCGTACGGTGGTGGAAGCCTTCCGGGGCTATGCCGAGCTGGAGATTGCGCAGGCTTTCGATACTTCGCTCGCTTCGTTCGACCAAGGCATGCGCTCCATCATCCACAGCCGGCAACGCATGGAGCGTTATCACCTGTTTCCGCAGTTCCTCTCCGAAGCCGCCATTGTGGCGGGCATCGGCCTGCTGATAGGCGTGGGACAAGGAGACTTGGGCGTAGTGAGCGGCGTGTTTGCCGTAGCCGCTTTCCGCCTGATACCCGCCATGCGCAGCATGCTGAACAGTTGGGTGATGTTCCAGAACGCTTCCCATTCGGTTCAGGTAGTGACGGAAGGGCTGAAAGAGAGCCGGGAAACCAATGCCAAGGATGAACCGCCTTTTTCTTTCGCGAAAGGCATCGAACTGCGAAACCTTGGCTTCGCCTTTCCGGACGGGAGTCCGCTTTTTAGCGGCATCAACCTGACTATCCGCAGAGGAGAACGTGTGGGAGTACGCGGAGCAAGCGGGTCGGGTAAGTCGACCTTGTTCAACTTGCTGTTGGGCTTCCTGACACCTACGGAAGGCGAAATACGGATAGACGGGCGCAAGCTGACGCCTGCCAACCGCGGCAGTTGGCACAAGTTGGCGGGCTACGTGCCTCAGGAGATTTTCATCGTAGAAGGTTCGTTGGCGGACAATGTCGCCTTAGGACATACGCGCCCCGACCGTGAACGGGTGAGGCAGGTGTTGGAGCAAGTAAGCCTGAAGGAATGGGCGGAAGCCCTGCCGCAGGGCCTGGATACCCCGTTGGGAGAATATGGGAGCCGACTTTCCGGCGGACAGAAACAACGCATCGGCATCGCACGGGCGTTGTATAAGGAAGCCGAAGTGCTGTTCTTCGACGAGGCTACTTCGGCGTTGGACAACCGGACGGAGAGCGAGATAAACCGTGCGTTGGAAGAATTGTCCGAGCGGTGTCGTGAACTGACCATGATTATCATCGCCCATCGGGAAACCTCGCTGCGGGTTTGCGACCGGGTGTTTGATTTGGAAACAAACAGATATAATGATAAGTAAGTGTACAGAATTAACTTATACTATGGCACACAGATAACACAGATTTAACAGATGGCCACAGATGTTATTAAAAAAATAATCTGTGCAAATCAGTCTCATCTGTGTCATCTGTGTGCTATAAGATAATTTGATTAGTTACTTAATATATAAAAACTTTTGCTTATATTTGCCGAAACAATCCCCCCAAAGACATTAGTGAGGAAGTTATAAGATATTAGTTAGAATGGGAAATTGGGAAAAACAACAAGAAGCGAAAAAAACAGCGGACGAGAAAGATAAAACAAGGCGTGAGAAACTTGCTTCTTATTTTTATGATGCTTCAAAAGTAATTCTCGCCGGCGTTGTTATAGGTGGGATAATACCCTTATACGCTGAGCCGGCTATGGATTTGAATTTGTATGTCGTTGTAGCGGGAGTTATTGTGACAGTACTTTTGGCTTGGATTGGAAATAAAATATTAAAATGAATATAATATGACGCAATTAGGTCTGACTTTCACGGTAATAGGAATTGCAGCTGCGATTTTCTTGGTATGGCTATATACGAAATCCGGGAAAAAGTGGTTAGCTAATTTGTGAGAATTGTTATATGGAACAAGATTACATGATAGCGGGCTTTCGCCTGCGAGTAGAAGGAGAGCCGTTGGTAGCGGCTGTGGCCGGGATAAGCGGTTTTAATGTATTTGCCGTGAAAACATCGGGCGAAGCGCACTTCCGTTTTGCGTATGCCGCGGAAGGCGCGCCTGAAATGCGGAAAGAACTGTACCACACGGCGATGGAGCAGACACGTACCCGCTTCGGGCACTATGACGGCGGTTACCTGTTTGAATCTTCGTATGTGGACGGCCCGTTGTTGAAAGTATGGATAGGAAACGGCAAACGCACGGCTTATTTTACGGGAAACCTTGACCGGAGCCTGCTGCGCTTTGCGTGCTGGATAGCCTTGGGCGTACTGATGGCACCGGAGAAAGCGGTGGCCATCCATACCAGTACCATTGTCTACCGGGACAAGGCCGTGCTCTTCTTGGGCGAGAGCGGAACAGGCAAGAGTACCCATACCCGCCTGTGGCGCGAGAACATAGAGGGTGCCGTGCTGCTGAACGACGATAGTCCCATTATCCGCATCCACAACGGACGTCCTTTCGTGTATGGCAGTCCGTGGAGCGGTAAGACGCCATGCTACAAGACCGAGTGCTATGAACTGGCGGGCTGCGTGCGCTTGTCGCAAGCCCCTTACAACGAGATAAGGAAACTCCGCGTGATGGAAGCCTATGGCGCGCTTCACCCTTCGTGCCCGCCGGATTTTGCTTACGACGACCGTTTGTATGACTGTATCAGCGAGACGTTGAACGACGTGCTTACCTGCGTGCCTGTGTATCATCTGGCTTGTCTGCCCAATGCCGACGCGGCCCGCCTGTCGTGTAAAACCATTTTTGGCGCATGAGGAAATTAGTGGTAGGCAACGGATTCCTGGCCGAAGCCGCCGAAGCGTTGCGGCAGGGCAAGACCGTAAAAGCGCGCATTGACGGCGGGAGCATGTATCCCTTTATCCGCGGCGGTAAAGACGTAGTGGAGTTGGTGCCGTGCGACGCCGACAGCGAGTTGCCCGCCTGGTGTTGTCCTTTCTATTATTGGGAAGGACACTACATGGTGCACCGCTACATCGGCCGTGAAGGCGACTATTGCCTGATGTTGGGCGACGGCAACCTGGCACGGATAGAGCGGGTAAAGCGGAGTGGGATTATTGGCCTGTTGCGCTACATCTACCGTCCCGACGGCAGTGTGCAGGACTGTCAGGATGCCAAGTGGCTGCGTAAAGGTGCTTTGTGGTACAGGCTGCGTCCGGTGAGGAGGTTCCTGCTTCCGGTGATGAAACGTTTGCGTGTATAAATGTAATCATCATGTTCTCTCCATACATCCTTACATGTTGTCAAAGAAGAATTTTCTTTAGTCAAAATTTTGCCATTTACAAAAACAGAACTATCTTTGCGGAAATCAGAATATCGAACTCTGTAAAACAGTGGCTGTTTCTGAGTTAACTAAAACCTGCTTGACGTGAATCTATTATTTGTTATATCAACATTTCTGATAGCTGTGGGAATCGCGCGAATGATTATACCGCGAATCTTGTTGATATCAGTACGCAAACGACTGTATGACATTCCCGACGCCCGTAAGGTGCATACACGCGCCATTCCTCGTTTGGGCGGTGTTTCTTTCTATCCGGCTGCATTGGTAGCCTATTGTCTGGTGTATGCCATCCGTTTGTTGGTAGGAAGTTCGATAGCTCCCGTTTATGCCTCTTATCTGTTAGTGGAAATGCTGCTTTATGTATGCGGTATGATGATGCTTTACCTGACCGGTATCGCCGATGATTTGGTAGGAGTGCGTTATCGGCAGAAATTCGTGGTACAGATACTTTGCGGTTGTCTTTTCCCCCTATCCAATCTTTGGATTAACGATTTGTACGGTTTGTTCGGCATTCATGAACTTCCGGCCTGCGTCGGTATGCCGCTTACGGTATTTGTCGTGGTGTTCATTACGAATGCCATCAACCTGATAGACGGCATTGACGGATTGGCTTCCGGACTGAGCAGCATGGCTTTGGCCATTATCGCGTTTTTGTTTATGCTGAAAGGCATGTGCAGTTATTCCATGTTGGCTGTGGCCATGCTGGGGGTGCTGGTTCCCTTCTTCTTCTACAATGTATTCGGCAGTGCCGACCGGGCCCGCAAAATATTCATGGGAGACACGGGTAGCCTGACTTTGGGATATACCATTTGTTTTCTGGCCATCAAGTATTGTCAGAATAATCCGGAAGTGGCGCCTTATACGCGGCACGCCTTCTTTATAGTTTTCAGTACACTGATTATCCCGGCTTTCGATGTGGTGCGCGTCGTATTGGTGCGTTTTCACCACCGTCAACCTTTGTTTGAGCCGGACAGGAACCATGTCCATCATAAGTTGTTGGCCATCGGCTATACGCCCAAGCAAGCCATGCTTATATTGCTTGGTTTGGCGTTGCTGTTCAGCGGTGCCAATATATTGTTGGTTCGTTGGGGGGTCAGCAGTTCAATCCTGTTGGTAGTCGATGTCATTGCATGGATAGGCCTGCATCAATGGTGGAACTATCTGTTGCGAAAGAAAAAGCGTCAATTATGCGATTAACACTTTCCGATTCGTTTCTTCCATTGGGCTTTCAATGAGTGCAGCGTAAGGGCGACGGGATACCAACGCGCTTCGTTAGGCGACAGACGCTTCATTTCGACACAACGGGTGGCGGCCCGCATGAAAGTGTACCATTTACTTCTCCAGTAACCTTTGGGACGTTTCTTCCGTTGTTTGTCATGGCGGCCGAAGTTCCCTTCCCGTAAAATGGTGTCTAAAAGCCATTGCGCGTCGGGCAAGTCTCGCGATTGATAGGCTACCGGCAATTCTTCGGCTGGCAAGCCAAAGTATTCTACGGCAATCGCTCCGAAGAGGCGAGCCGCACGGGGCAGTCCGAATTCCTTTAATAAAGCTGCCGTCTGCCGCTTGTCCAACCGACCGGCATAAGCGTGCAGCAGGCACATCCAATCGCAGACATGGCGCACCCCGATGCCTTCGTTCAAGAAATGAAGAACCGCATGCAGCAAAACATACACTACGTCAAACTCCAAAGGAGGCATCTGCGCCGGACAATCTTCCACATTCACCGTCCGCAACGAAGCCGGATTGTCAGCCCATTGCTTGATGCGCCGCTGCAACTTGCGGTTCATGAACGGCGAACTGAGGCTGATAAGCACGCGGTGGTTCTCAATGGTGACATCATGCCACGTCATAGTGGTGTGTTTATACGTCTCTTCTTCTTCGGAAGTAGCTTCCGCCCGCAGAAGCCGGTTCAGTTCCTCAAACTTCTCGTCTCCGATGTATAGGTCTATATCGCCGGGCTGCCGGTGTAACGGCTCTCTATAGCATTGCGCAATGCCCTGTCCTTTTACCAACACCGGGCGCGCGCCTATTTGTCCTGCCAGTTTCACAACGTTCGCCAGTTCCCGGTTGAGTTGGTGGTTCTTTTCTTCAATCACCATCATGTCGCTGCACCATTGCAGATACAGGGAACGGGGCGGACGGCATTCGGGCGGCAACATTTGGATGCCATCCAACAGAATGGCGGTGACGGTTTGAGCCTTAGCCAAACGGTACAGCTCCGTCCACTCCGTATCTACATTAAACAAAGAGGCGTCTACAGGTGTGCCCCACAAGCCGGCACGAAGCAATATATTGAATTTTGGGTACATGTTATCTTGATTTTGCGGCAAAGGTACGATTATTTCTTTAAGTCCATGTAAAACAAGCGGAGATTTACATTTTAAATGCTTATCTTTGCAAGCCGAAATAAGTATTTTATGCAGTAGATCAATCTTAGAAGTTTCTGTAGTGGGCGTTAAAAAGAATATACTATACAGCAGTTTTCTGACTCTGTCAAACTATATTTTTGGTTTGATAACTTTTCCCTATGTGGCTCGTGTCCTTGGAGTAAGCCATTTAGGAATGGTTGATTTTGTGACGAATATAGTGGCTTATTCATTGCTGTTTGCGTCCTTAGGTATCACGAATGTTGGGATTCGTGAGGTCGCGAAGGTTCGGGACAATCCTCGTGATTTGAATCGGTGTTTCTCCAGCCTGTTGACGCTGAACATGATTTATACCCTTGTTACATTGGGTATATTTTTCGTTTTGCTATTTGCGGTAGACAAGTTTGCAGAACAGAAAACGTTGTTTTTGTTAGGGGCTTTACAGATCCTTTCAACTACTTTCATGTTGGAATGGTTGTTCCGGGGTTTGGAGGATTTTCGTTTTATAGCTGTTCGGAATCTAGTCATCAAGGTGTTTTATGTGATAACCGTACTGTGTTTCGTCAGAGATTCGGACGACTACGTTTTGTATTTTGCATTGACAGTGGCTTCTGTTTTTGTGAATGCGTTGGTTAATGTCTTCTATTCCAGACGCTTTGTTCGTTTTAGCCTAAAATCTATATCGTTGAAACCTTATCTTATGGGAACCATTTCTTTGGGTGCCTATAATCTGCTTAACTCTATGTACACAACTTTTAATGTAGCATTTTTAGGTTTTGTGGCCGATTCGGTTCAAGTAGGGTATTATACGACTGCTTTAAAATTATATTCCATTGTAATGGGGCTTTTTATGGCTTTCACGTCGGCTTTGATGCCCAGGGGGGCTTCTTTGTTGGCAAAGGGAGAACGAGAAGAATTTAATCTATTGATTAACAAGTCTTTTGAATTGCTATATACTTTGTGCTTCCCGTTAATAATATGTTGTACAATATTAGCGCCGCAGATAATAGAAATTTTGGCCGGACCGCAATTCGCAGGTTCCATTATTCCGATGCGGATTGTAATGCCCTTATTATTTGTTGTGGGGATTGAACAGATTTTAGTGTTGCAGGTGATTATTCCGGCAAAGAAAGATAATTGGAGCTTAAAGGCTTCTGCCATAGGTGCGATAGTTGGCGGAGCGTTAAATGTATTATTAGTTACAAGGTTTCAAGCCGTAGGTACAAGTCTGACCCTGCTTTGTACGGAATCGTTCGTAGCCATCCTTTATATCTATTTAGTGTTTAAAACAAAAATAGTGAGATTACAGTATGGCTTAGCTTTAAGGCATGTCTTATGTTCCTTGCCTTATGCGGGTATTTGTATTTTGGCTACTAATATCTCCAGCAATGTTTGGGTTATATTATGTTTTTCCATCATCGTGAGCGGATTTTATTTTGTCATATCTCAGGTTTTCGTAATTAGGAATGGCTTGGTGTTGAATTTATTGGCTCGATGGAATGTCTTTAGTAAGAGGAATGTATGACTTCCGTATTTACATGTAAGTATCCTATAATAAATGGCCCACGATTATAGGATAAATGGCAATTGCATATAACTGACTTCTTTGCACGATTACTAATCGTACAACCTACCAAGATATCCGATGCAACCGGATATTCAGACTGGTTGTCCCAAATGACATATCTTCTTTCCCGGGAAGCACGACCACAACAAAATATGTCTTAAAACAATTTGTCGGATGTTATTAAAATCACGTCCTTCTTTAAACTAAAAGTTTGTTCGTTTGAATAATATGTACTATTTTTGTCATACTAAGATTCAAAAAGCAATAATTTATGGAGGCAGTAAAAGGTATTCCTTACGGAGTGGCGCGTTTTGAAGAAGTACGGAACGGGAATTTTTATTATGTAGATAAAACGATGTACCTTCCCTTGTTGGGAGAGACGGGTGATTATCTGTCATTGAACCGTCCCCATGGCTTCGGGAAAAGCCTGTCCACTAGTATGATGTGGGCTTATTATGACATGGCACAGGCAGACAAGTTCGACCGAATGTTTGGCGGATTATGGGTGCACGACCATCCAATGCCTCTAAAAAATGCTTTCCAAGTGATTTTCTTTGACTTTTCTCTGATAGAAAGCAGTGATGAAACATCATTAGCCATCCATTTTAATAGATATTGTGGGCAAGTACTAGATCACTTTCAATTGTGGGAGTTCCCGCAAGGGCAGGATTCAGCCACAGTCCGCATTTACAATACCATCAGTCGGTAATGGTTTACCCAAGACGGGGAAGTAGTAGAGCTTAAATTTAAATATAAGTATTAGTTAGATTCCCAATAAAAAACTATCTTTGCACTAAAATTAAGAGTTTGAGACATGAATCAAAAAGAACACATTTTACAGGCTATACGTAAAGTGAGGAAAGATGTAGTACCTGCAAACGGTAAAGTCGTTTTGTTCGGGTCGCAGGCTCGTGGAGATGCGCATGATAATTCCGATTGGGACTTACTTATCCTGATAGACAAGGATAAACTTGTGCCCTCTGATTATGACGATTTTGCCTATCCTTTTTTTGAATTAGGCTGGCAACTGGATGCTGAAATTCACCCCATATTATATACATATAAGGATTGGGAGAAAAGGAGGATGTTATTATTATATAAGAATGTACAAAACGAAGGAATTGAATTATGCTGAATGTGGAAGAAGGCGATGATCTCTTATCAACCGAACTTAATGAAGAAACGATGGAGGCTATAGAAGAAGCGCGTTCTGGGAAATACGCCGGTATTATCGATACTAGCAACATGGAGAATTTTATAAAATCTTGCGAATGAAGAGAATAATGCTCGTTTTCGGAACCCGCCCCGAAGCCATCAAGATGGCTCCGTTGGTAAAGGAATTCCAAAAACATCCGGATAAATTTGAAACAATCGTCTGTGTGACGGGTCAGCATCGGGAGATGCTCGACCAAGTGCTTCGCATCTTTGGGATAACGCCAAACTTTGACCTGAACATCATGAAGCAAGGGCAAGACCTTTACGATGTAACGGCAAGGGTCTTGACCGGTATGCGGGACGTGCTGAAAGAAGTGTATCCAGACTTGGTGTTGGTGCATGGCGACACCACCACTTCTACCTCCGCAGCTTTGGCGGCTTTCTATCAGCAGATACCCGTAGGGCATGTGGAAGCCGGACTGCGCACGCACAACATCTACAGTCCGTGGCCGGAGGAAATGAACCGCCAACTGACGGGACGCATCGCAACCTATCACTTTGCGCCGACCCCGCTCAGCAAGCAAAACTTATTGGCGGAAGGCGTAGAAGAAAAGCAAATCCTCGTGACCGGCAACACCGTGATAGACGCACTCTACATGGTGGTTGACAAGATAAAGAATGACAAGGCCTTGGACGCGGAACAGGAAGCCACGTTAAATCAGGCAGGCTATGATGTCAACCGTTTGAACGAAGGCAGAAGGCTGGTCCTGATTACCGGACACCGCCGGGAGAACTTTGGTGAAGGCTTCATCCACATATGTACCGCTATTCGGGATTTGGTTCAGAAATATCCGGAAGTGGATTTTGTGTACCCCATGCACCTGAATCCGAATGTACGCAAGCCCATCCACGAGATATTTACAGGCATGGACGCCCTCTCTATGGGAGAGGGCTGGGGAGAGGCCGCTAATATGTTCTTTATAGAGCCGTTAGAATATTTGTCCTTTGTCTATCTGATGGAGAAATCCACCCTTGTGTTGACGGATAGCGGTGGTATTCAGGAAGAAGCGCCGGGATTGGGCAAGCCTGTCTTGGTGATGCGTGACACGACCGAACGTCCCGAAGCCTTAGAGGCAGGCACCGTAAAGTTGGTAGGCACGGATTATGACAAGATAGTGCATGAAGTCTCCGTTTTGCTGGATGATGCGGCGCAGTATGAGCACATGAGTAAGGCTGTGAATCCTTATGGGGATGGGAAGGCGTGCAAACGGATAGTTAGATTCGTACAGTAGATAGTTATATGAATACTTTAAAATTTTATTCTCTAAAGGCGGAAATTAACGATGCTACCCAATACTATGTAGAAACGATTCTCCTTGCTTTCAAAAAACAAGGATATGAAGTTATGTCTGTATCCGATACTAAACAAATCACTAAAAATGATTTAGTATTGGTTATTACAATGAAATCTTTCATTAAGGTATATCTTCACCAACCTCGGCAACGGATTGTCATGTGGTTTCAAGGTATAGTGCCAGAAGAGGCGCGCATGCAATTTAAAGGGCATTGGAGTGCTGCTTTCCGATATTGTTTGTGGAGTATTTGCGAGCGTTGGATTCTACAGAGAAGTAATTTCCTTTTTTTCGTTTCCAATGCCATGGTTGAGCACTTTAGGCGAAAATACCACATCTGGAGCTTTCCGCCTTATTATATCATGCCGTGTTTTAATCTGCCTATGAATGAGAGAGCGTTTGCATATCCGGGAAAATATGATGCTCCCACATTCGTATATGCCGGCTCGTTAAGCGCATGGCAATGCATAGGCCAAACGTTGGAGTTATGGGGCAAGATACAGCAGGTAATGCCCGACAGCAGTTTTGTATTACTAACGGGAGAAAAAGAAAAAGCTCGGCGATTGGTAAAGGAATATGCCTTGCGGTCGGTAGAGATAAAATATGTACCCATGGAAGATATGGGTGACGAACTGGCAAAATACAAATATGGTCTGTTGTTGCGTGAAGACAACATCGTCAATCATGTGGCTACTCCTACGAAATTAAACTCATACATGTCGGCGGGCATAATTCCTATATTTTCTGATGTTATGGAGGCTTTTACAAAAGCATTGTCCGGTGTAGATTATTTGCTTCCTGTCAACGGTGTTAAATCGGTGGATATTATCTTGAAACTGCAGGATATGGAAGCAAGAACCATTACTGCGAACAATGTCCGAAAAGAGTTCGAAAAAGTCTTTTTGCGGTATTATTCCCGCCCGTATTACATTGAACAGATAGGAAAGAATATTAATTCATTCTTATAGGGCATTTATGTCATGTGGATTTATTATGTCATATTTTTATGTTTGGCGATGACTTCCATCGGAGAAAGTTTGTCCGTTAAACGTTCTCAAAGAATGGTTGCGCTATTATTCATCTGGCTTTTTCTGGCACTTTTCGCCGGCCTGCGCTATGACAATCCCGACTGGGAGAACTATTCCATCATGTACGATGAGATTGCTACGGGCAGCGGATTTGGCAGCTTGGATATTGGCTTCAATCTGCTTTGCAAGCTGTTGTCTGTCTTTTCCACTTCTCCTGTGCTGATGTTTTTGGTTGTGGCCATTCTGTCCACGGGCTTCAACTTGGAATCTTTCAAGAAATATTCTCCGTATTTCCTCATTTGCGTGTTGTATTACTTTGTCCATCTCTATGTGCTGAAAGACATGATACAGATACGAGCGGGACTGGCAAGCGCTATCTGTTTGTACAGCATTCGCTTTCTGGAGCAGAACAGATACCGGAAGTTTGTTTTTATCTGGTTGATAGCCATCACCATGCACATGTCTGCTTTTGTATGGGGGCTGATTCTTGCGCTGCATTTGCTCAAGTGGTCCCGCCAGACACTGACTTTGGTTCTGGTAATCAGCTTGCTTATTGGCCTGGTGTACCCATTGGGGCAGATTATTAAGATGATTGCGGGAGGCATTGACGAACGCCTGGACGCTTACATCTCTTATGGTGATGGAGGCTATGCGGCCGAGTTGGGCGTATTCACCAACATGGCTACTATCAAGTCCTTGCTGGTTGCCGGGTGTTTACTCATTTTCTACAAACGACTTGAGCTGATTAATGGTTACTTCCGCACGCTCTCCTACGCTTACATGGCCGGAGTCTGCTGGCTGCTGCTGTTTAATGACTTTGCCATCATTGGCGCCCGCATGTCAAACATATTGTTCAGCGTGGAACCTGTTCTAATCTCCTACATAGTCTTTCTTTTCTCGAAAAGATCCCGATGGATTGTAGCGTTGCTGCTTATAGCAATTACTTTCTTAATGTTCACGCTGAACATAGACCCAGACAAGGTGGTGCCCTATCAGTTTTACTTCAATGTAAATAATCCTATGTGAATTGGGTGATAATACAAGATATTTTTGTTACTTTGCCAAAACTAAATCTGCTGAATATGAAGATTAACGTTTGCTATATCATTTCTTCCTTAAGTAATGAAGGACCTACCAACGTCTTGTACAACATTATCAAGTACATGGACTTCGACAGGTTCCGAGTCAGCTTGGTAACCATGATACCTGAAAAGGAAAATTCCCGTTGGGAGGACTTTCAGCGGCTGAATATCCGAATTGTTCCGTTGTCTTCGGAGAAGGCATTGAATCCAATCGCCATGTTCATGCGACTCAGGGAAGTGATAAAGGGACTGAATCCTGATATATTGCATACGCATTGCGCCCGCTCCATGTTTTTGGTACCTTTTCTTTCTTCCCGATACAAAAAAGTGGAGACTGTACACATTTATCCTGGCATTCAGCAGGAAGTGAAATTCGGCAAATGGAAGGGGAAGTTGGTCAATGCGCTAAGCCATTTCTTTACCATGCGGATGGATTTGCCTATCGCTTGCTCTGAAAGCGTTGCGCAAAGTTATTGGGAGAATTGGCATTTCCGGATGATGGCTATCCCTAATGGCTGTTCGCTACCGGTATGGACGGGTGACGAGGAAAGGCGAAAGCTGATTCGTAATCAAATAGGGCTAAGAGAGGACGTGCGCTACTTCCTATTTATCGGACGTTTCTCTCGGGAGAAGAACCCTGACCGCATCGTGCAGGCATTTGAAGCGATGAATGATCCAGGCACCGGAGTCATTCTATTGGGTGAAGGAGCGTTGTATGAGGAACTGAAGCACCATGAGACCGACCGTATCTTGTTGCCCGGATTCAAGCCCAATGTACACGATTATGTTTTGGCTTCGGATTATTACATCTCGGCTTCAGATACGGAAGGGCTAGCCAATACCTTGCTCGAAAGCATGTCTGTCGGGTTGCCTTGCGTTTTGTCCGACATTCCCTCGCACCATGAAGTGGTAGACAAAGCGGAACGTCCTATGGCTTTTCTCTACGATCAGCATGATTTGAGCGCCATGACAAAAGCCATTCGAGACGTGTTGCAATTGGATAGAGCAAACACCGGAGCTTATATCCGCTCGTTATATGCCAAGTATTATACGGCTGAAAGGATGTCACAAAGCTATCAGAAGGCATATATCCGGTTGATAGAATCAAACATAAAAAAAACTGAAAAAGAATCATGATTACCGCATCCATCGTAGCATATCATACCCCCGAGGACGAACTCACCCGCTTGTTGCAGTGTGTTATCCGTTCCTCCATCGAAGTGTTGTACCTCATCGACCATTCTTCGGACAACAGCCTGAGCCGGTTGGCCAGTCTTTCGGACAAGATTGTGTATATCCATAGCGAGAACTTGGGTTATGGCCACGGGCACAACATCGGCATCCGCAAGGCTTTTGAAGTGGATGCACGCTATCATGTCGTGATTAATCCGGACATCTTTTGGACTGACCCGGTGATAGAGTCGTTGGCGGCTTTCATGGGCAACCATACGGATTGCGGCCTGGTGATGCCCAAGATTCTCTATCCTAACGGAGAAGTGCAATACCTGTGTAAGTTGCTTCCTACGCCGATGAACCTCTTCGGACGAAGGTTCCTTCCTTTCCGTGGATGGCAAGCACGCATGGACGAACGTTTCGAGCTGCATGGTTCCGGCTATAACCGTGTCATGGAAGTGCCTTCCCTTTCCGGCTGTTTCATGTTTCTGCGGGTGGACGTGCTGCGCCGCGTAGGCATGTTCGACGAGCGTTACTTCATGTATGCCGAAGACTTGGATTTGTGCCGCCGCATCGGTGAAGTGTCCCGGACGATGTTTGACCCGGAAGTTGCCGTTTATCATGCTTACGAAAAAGGGTCATACAAAAACCGGAAACTGCTGAAGTATCACATCCAGTCTGTAGTGAAATACTTTAATAAATGGGGCTGGCTTTTTGACAAGAAACGCCGGATAGCGAATAAGAAATGTCTGGCGCAGTTCCTGTAAAGATAGGATATTCAGGCTTTAGCAGTCTTTTTGTAGGCAGAAAAAGGATGTTCTTTTACAGGGACATCCTTCTTTTGTATGCCGTACCCGTCATACAAAAGAGAAGGGCATTCCCGCAGAAACGCCCTTCTCTTATTATTACACAATCACGGTTCGATTAGTTCTTCTGAACATCCCAGAAATTGTAAGACTGACTTTTAGTGTTACTACCAGATTTCCATGTTAAGGTCAAAGTACGACCGCTCAAACCTTGTTGACCTTCAGCGTAGAAGAGGGTGATTTGGGAAGCGTCATCCGGACCAAATATATTTTTAGCCCATTCCGAAGTTCCACTAACAGCAAACGGCTTCACGAACTTAACATGAACTACATTCTTAGAGCCAGACAAGAAACTGTTTTCAAAGCTTGTAGCCTGCGTAAATTCAATCTTCGAGATGTCTGTATTAGCAAATGACTCGCTCATAATCTTCGGTACAATAACCGTGATAATGTCATTCGTCTTGCTGGTTCCTACATAGTTCTTAGCACCCTTGAATGCTTGCTTACCAATAGTAGCGGCCTTGCTCAAATCCATATATTGCAGAGCCAATACATCTTGGAATGCACGGTTTCCAATGCTTGTCGGGGCTACTTGTTTGCCATCCATCTTGATGTCAGACAGATAAGTACATCCGTTGAAAGCGTCTTCGGCTATTACAGTGTTCGACAGCGTGATGGTATAGAGCTTATTCGTCTTGTTGTTTTTACCTGCGATATCAAAACCGGAGGTATAACCATTGTTACATCCTTGGAATGCGGCATAACCTTCGCTCACGTCTACGCTACCGTTAACCTTTACCAAGCTTGTACAGCCGCTGAAAGAGTTAGAACGCAACTTCAAGTTGTTAACCTTCACAGAATCCAAATCAACGCAGTCTTTGAATGACAACTGAGCTTCGGGATAACCGAAGATAGGAGTCATATCTTCCAATGCGCTCATATCTACATAGTCGATAGCATTTACAGATATAGCGTTAATCTTATTGGCAAACAATGCTTGGTTTACAGTTGCGGCTACAGTAGGATTGCCACCGTTACCATCGAACTTATAAGAAGCCAAGTTCAGGTACTGAAGTTTCTTCAAGTCACCCTTACCCATGAAGTCTTTGTCGATACTTGTTACCTTCGGCATCTCCAACTTCACAATTTCTTTCAGGCCATCGAATGCCTTAGCGGGAACAGAAGTTTGGGCTTCCAAGATAACCTGCTGTACTTTTGTCAGTTTGCACAATGCGGCAAAGTCTTCGGCTGTCAGAGCGGGTTTAGCAATCACTTTCTTGATGTTATCGGCATCAATAGTCGTTCCGTCCAGCAACTTCACAGCACCGCTCTTGTCGAAAATTTGGGAGAGTTTACCGCTGTTCAGCAATACGGTGTATTGTCCGTTTTGTGCAGTTCCTGCATAATCTTTCGTGTTATTGAATATCAAGTAAGGATATGCCTCTACGTCCAAAGCTTTATATTCGTAGAAATCGGGAGCTACCCAAGAGTTTGAAGTTTCCACTTCTTCCTTGATGATGATGTTGTCAAAGGTATATGTAACAACCATCTTTTCGGTATAAGGATTGCCGTCTTTGTCAACACGTTCTACGTTAGCGATGGCCATGTAAGCGCGAGCATCATCAGACCATGCCAAACCATTATCATCTTTCAACTTCAGTGTAATGTTATTACCTGAACCTTTGTTCTCGCTAAGCTCGGCTTCGGTATCTGTAATATTACCATCTTCGTCGCTCTTTATCGTTAATGTCAGTTGAACGTCCTTTTGAGAGATGGGAGTAAAGTTATCTTTATTTGCCTTTCCATCTTTATCCAAGATACCTGCAGACTCCAATTTGATAGTTTTCAAGTTACCAAAATCCTCTGCGTAAGCGTCCAAGCCTTTTGTTTGATACACAATTGCCGGATTCAGACGGGTAAATTGCAAGTTAATGTTCTCACCAACAGCCGCGATGCTGCTTGTTTGAGCATAACCATTAGCAACAGCATACTTAGCTATAAGGCTGTAGATACTTTGTCCACTTACGTTTTCTTGAGTTTGATTCCAAATGGTAGGCAACCCAATTATAACTTTATCTGTCGTAACCTTGCTTGCTGTATTTGTAGTAAAAGTTACACCAGTAGCATCTTCCAAACTTGGGAAGAAAGCAACAAACTTGGCAGGCACAGATTCACTTACGCCCTTAAAATCAAGCACATTACTTGGTTCATTACCTGTGAAATATGCATTCCTTTCAGAGCGGGTAGCTTTGTAAGTTACTAAACTTCCAGTAAACTCAGTTGCATCTGTCCACGTGTTATCACCGGTGGAAGTACTGGTCGTTCCTGCACTGAACACAGAGATTAAATCCTTTTCAGCTGTCCAGAACGGATAGTAAACACCATTCTCATCCAGATATTCTCCTCTCGTAGCGACAGCGTCATCGCCCGTAGTGAAGACAATGCCGCTCTCCTGTTGTGTTTGCTGCAAAGAAGCCGTATCAAAATCTTCCGTACAGCTTGCAGCGAGGGCTAACACGCCCGCACAAAATAGAATCTTTTTCATTTTGTTTTCTTTTAAAACGTTTTAAATTAATAATATCCTTCTTCTACATACTTCCTTAGAAAGGCTTGCCTTCTGCACCCGGCTCGTCGCCATCGCCCAAGCTGCCTTCGAATCCTTTTTCCACAGCCACCTCCAGAACTTCCACTTCCGGAGCCACATAAAACTTTTCCATTTCCATAATCTTAAATAATTTAGTTGTTAATGTTAATAATTTGATTTCTCGTTTTTCCTTTCTCTCGTT
>CASGED010000039.1 GCA_949300425.1 uncultured Bacteroides sp. | reverse complement strand
CAGCGGCAATGCCAACCCCTGTTGAAAGGGATTCCAACCTTCGCCGCATTCAAAGATTCATAGCCAAGTACGCCCTCAATCTTGACCTTGTGGCAAGAATGATATTCTCGCTGCTTCCCGTCAAGACCGGACTGGTGCTGACATCTTACCTGAGTTAAAGCCTTATAAAAACTCCAGACGCATGGTGTTTCTGAATTCCAATATGCCATCTATTTGGCATCAAGATGGGAAGGATGCTCACCTATGAATTGCTTGGATGTGGATTGCTATAAGACTTTTGGATATTATCATGAATGAGAATTTTGATACTCCCATCCCTTATGTGAATATGATTTAAGATTGTACACTCTTCCCTTTCCCGAAAAAATAAGCCGAAAGGCGCAGGCGGTCCATTGTCCAAGCGATGCCGATGCTTCCGGCTACGGCCAACGATACGGAAACAAGCAGGAAGCAAATGCCGGTGGAATCGAAGGAAAACAGAGGCAGGTAATAGCGGGAGAGCAGCGTGAAGATGGGGGAGAATAACAGGACGGGAAGCGTGTTGCGACCGATAAAGCCCGAAAGACGTGCGAGACGGGAAGGCACATATCGGTAGCTCCACAGCAGCAGGCAGAAACAGAAATAGGTGATGGCGACCCCGCCCAAACGGCTACGGTCTAAGTTCTCCGGATAGATGCAAAGCAGGACCAGCGGAACAACGGCTATCCAGGCGGGATGGAAGAATTGCTTGAAGTTTAGTCCGCACCAGTGCAACACACAGCCTGCCAGAAAGTAAAGCCCGTTGGCCCAATAGATGACTCCGCAGGCGTGCAGTCCGAACAGGGCAAGGCCGAAAACGACGGCTCGCGTCAGGACATCGTTCCGCCCCCATCGGTACGCGAAATGATACAGCACGAAGCAAATCATCAGCGTATGCAGATACCAGTAGGGACCGATGGGGTGGAGGAAAAGTTTGTCGAGCAAGACGCTTGCTGTCAGTTCCGTTATCCGTTCGCGCACGGGCAACAGATAAGAGGCTACGGTATAGCCCAATTCCATGCAGGCGTAAGGAATGAATATCCACAGGACTTTATGTAATCCCTTTCGCATGTCTTTCATGGATTGGGCCAGATAACCGGATATAAGCAGGAAACCCGGCATGTGGAAAGTATAGACTATCTGCTTGGCGTAGGGATAGCTGTCGCCTATGTACACCAAGTGGAACGTTACCATCAGCAGGATGAAGACACACTTCAGGTAGTCTATTTCGAGAATGCGTTGTAGTGGCATAAACCGGGCTGTTTATCTGATTGTCGCCTGCAAAGATAGCACTTTCCCTGAGAACCGTGCATCATAAACGATAATTTATCGTTCCCATTTATTGCATAAACTAAAATGGATTCACCACTTATTCTTTGGTCTGATAATCAATACTTTTATTTCTATGAGGTCAAACCGGACATTCCCAATAAGATTACCACCCTTTGGTAATCTCAGTTCCACACCGTGGTAATGTCATTACCACCCTTTGGTAAGCTGATTACCAAGGCGTGGTAATCAGCTTACCAAAAGCAGGGTATCCGTTTGGGATAAAGGGGGCATAGGTAAATGACAATTTATCTCCGGAATTCGTAAACTCCCGCCGTGCCTTCGAAGCAAAGCACACCGTCATCGCTCTTCACGTCCCGGACAGGCAGGTAGACTTCTCCGTCTTTCAGCACTTGCCAGTTACCCGGTTTCAGGTCGGTGATGACGAATTTCAAGGTTCCCGTGCCTTCCGCCTTCACTTGGAAGCGTCCGGAGAGCGGTTCGCCGTTCTTGCTGAAGGTCACTACACGGTCGGCAACCTGTACGCCTACGCTACGTGTGCCGTCCAGACGTTTGACTTCGTTCAGTTGCCTGCAGGTATTGTCCGCCACCTGCATGACGTTCAGAAAATAATTCTCGGCGGCAGGTCTTACCGGAGAGACTTCCACGCGCCAGGCTCCGCGCTCGTTAGCGGGATCCGGACGACGGGGTTGTGCGGCATTAGGGTAATTGGCGCCGAATACCCAACAGTCCTTTCCCGGACCTCCTACCTTTTCTATATGTAAATCTTCCGCTCCGGGCAGCAGGACGGTGTTTTGCAACAGTCCCGTATCTCCGTCTTTAGTACGGGTCACGGTAAAACCGCCGTTGTATAGGGATGGTTCCTCGATGCTGTGCAATAACCAATATTTCTTGAAATCGGGATTGGAGGAAACAATCTTGTCGAACACGATGAGGACGGCAGGTATCGTTTCATTCTTCAGGTTGAGGAAGACGAACGAACGTTTCGCTTCCTTCACCTTTCCGGTATAGGCTTGGGTGATGTCGCCCTTTAAGTAGGAGTAGTCCGGTTGTTGGGTGTCAGGACCAAAACTGTGTGCCAATGTCCGGCCTACAGTATATTCTTCGGACAAAAGGTCTTTAAACGAATTGCACGTCAGCCAACGGTCGCCCGGCATGCGCTGTCCCCCATCGTTGGCCGCATATTCCGTTTTGTCACCTCCGCCGTAATTCCAGCAGGCAAACTTCTCATTGGGGTCGTACACCAAGAGCGAGTTATGGGCGATGGTACGTTTGAAATAGTTTTTGTTGTGCGGGCTGTTGTATCCTCCCGATTCCCCTTGATAGGCACCAGCATCGATGGCCAACGGCCCTTTGTAGTACAGTTGGAAGGAACCTCCGTCCAAGTGCTGGTGATTGCCCACGAATTGTTCGTTAATCTTCATTTCGGCCAAAACACTGTTGGCTCCCCATCCGGTACGGGCAATCATCCAACCGTAGGGCGTGCCGCTATACCGGGTCAATGGCAGGTTGTCCGGAGCTTTGGATTTCAGATTGTAGTCACGCCACAGGATGTCGAAGATGTAGCAATGAGGCTCTAACCTGGGACGGCGTTCGAATTCATAAGCCAAGTATTCGTCTTTATAATAGTTGGCGGCAAGGAACGCCGGAAGTGAATAACCGGGAATGGAGTTGCGTGGTTTCGGGTTTTCGTCGCCGGCAGGTAACACCTGTCCGTCAGGACGTCGGCGGTACAGGAAATCGTACAGTACGAATTGTTGCGACGCATCGTAAATGGCACCTGCTCCCATTTTGTCCAAAATCCAAAGCGAGAAAAGGTCATTGCCGAAACGCACGTTTACATAGCTAGTGCCTTGGTGATAGTTTTGTCCGGCATAGATGTAGTTGCGCACCGGGATATAGTCCCGATAGAGCATGGTGATGACGTAGTTGTACATATCGGGATATTCGTCGTAGATGGCGATACCGGCCGAAAGCATGTCGCGCAGTATCATCCATTCCGACGGGTGCCCGGCAATGGGCTGATTGTTGCGTGGCGGATAGCCGCATTCCATCGTCTGGGCTATGCGGACAAACTCTTTGACATAGGCTCGCTTTTCCGACTCTTTCAGTTGGTCGTAGCACCAGTCATACACCATGGCACCCACCATGAGCATGACACCGCTGGCTCGCGACAGGTCCTGCTGAGTACCGAAGTTAGTTGTTTTCAGTGTGTCCAGCATGGAGGTGATGGCACGGCGTGCCTGCCGTTTGTTGCCCGTGGTGAGGTAATCCAATGCCTGTACCTGTGCGCGGCTGGTCACACCACGCATCTTGAAGTAATACCGGAAGCCATGGTCGGTTTCCTTCGCCTCTTCAGCCACTGTGCGGTCCTTGCCTAAGGTGCGGAGTTCGTGGATGAGTTTCTGTGCCTGCGGTGTCTTGACACGCTCTTTTAGCTCCGGTATGTCATGGGGGCGTAGATACAGGCGCGGATGCGTTTGCGGGGGAATGGGGACTGTTACCCCGTCCATCTCTTGCCACACCACTTCCTTGCGTAGTTCCTGAGCCGACAAAGAAAAAATGGAGAATGTCAGACATACAACGCTTACTAAAATAATCTTACCTTTCATGATTAAGTGGTTTTAATTATAGTTATGAATTGACTTCGGCAAAGATAGCTTTCTTCTCTATGACTCTCTTTTAATATTCTATATAAATCTGCTGATTTTGTGCAAAGAAAAGAGTAGATTTGTTGAATATGGAGCATGAACTATACATCATAGCCTATTTATCACTATCTTTGTCCGCATAGAAACAACAAAATAGGATGGAACAAGAAAACTTCGACATACGTAACCAGCAGCCGCTTTCCAGCCGGGAGCGCGATTTTGAAAACGTGCTTCGTCCGCTTGCCTTCGAGGACTTCAGCGGGCAGGACAAGGTGGTGGACAATCTGCGCGTCTTCGTGAAGGCGGCACGCCTGCGGGGCGAAGCGTTGGACCACACTTTGCTTCACGGTCCTCCCGGATTGGGAAAGACGACGCTCTCCAATATCATTGCCAACGAACTGGGAGTGGGCTTCAAGATAACCAGCGGCCCTGTGCTGGACAAACCGGGCGACCTGGCGGGCATCCTGACGAGCTTAGAGCCGAATGATGTCCTTTTCATTGATGAAATCCACCGGCTCAGCCCTGTGGTGGAAGAGTATCTTTACTCCGCCATGGAGGATTACCGCATTGACATCATGATAGACAAAGGCCCTTCGGCACGGAGCATCCAGATAGACTTGAACCCTTTCACGTTGGTAGGCGCCACAACCCGTAGCGGCTTGCTGACGGCTCCCTTGCGTGCCCGCTTCGGTATCAACCTGCATTTGGAGTATTACGATACGGACGTGCTGAGCAAGATTATTCTGCGTTCGGCCCACATCCTTAATGTGCCTTGCTCCACGAAAGCGGCGGAAGAGATTGCCGGACGTAGCCGGGGTACGCCCCGTATCGCCAACGCTTTGCTGCGTCGTGTGCGTGACTTCGCGCAAGTGAAGGGAAGCGGAAGCATCGACACGGAGATTGCCCGTTATGCGCTCGAAGCCCTAAATATCGACCGCTATGGATTGGACCAGATAGACAACAAGATACTGACTACCATTATTGATAAATTCAAGGGTGGACCGGTAGGGCTGACTACCATCGCTACCGCCTTGGGCGAAGATCCGGGCACAATAGAAGAAGTGTACGAGCCGTTCCTCATCAAGGAAGGATTCATCAAACGCACGCCCCGCGGACGGGAAGTGACGGAATTGGCATACAAGCATCTAGGTCGTAGCAAATATGACGCGCAGGGCAGTTTGTTCGGCTAAAGCCGCCCTACATTGTACCCGGATACTTCCACGTGCGGTTCATTGCCCCGTGTGTCCTCCTCCCGCCAACGGATGGTAATCTCTTTCCGCTCGCCCGGCATCAGTGCGAAATAGTTGTCGGAATAGAGCGCCGGGAGAATCTGTATGCCGTCTCCCTTGCCTTTCAGGTTCAGACGAATCAGTAGGGCAGGGGTCGGGGATGGATTGGTAATGCTGACGATGGCTGTCCGGCTTCCGTCTTCGGCCTTGGTATATTCCATCTGCGTTTGTAAGGAAACGTTTGGGATTTGTCTCAAATCCTGATAATTGTTTTCCTCCTTGCTTCGAAGGTAGAAATTCTCAGAGACAATTTTGCCGCCTTCACGCAAAGCCAGCTTGATGAAATGAACTTTGGAAAGCTGGTCTGGAAATTCCAATCGGATGCAAGGCCGGGTCGTGTCTTCTTCGCTATCTATTTTGACCTCTTGCTCCCATGCCACAGAAGCGTTCTTATTCAGTACCTGGGCACATGCGATGAGGCCGGAACGAGAACCGGCGCTGTAGTTCACTACTTCCACGTTGTCGGTTGAAGGATTCCATTGGATATGTAAAGGTTCACAGGCTTTCTTGACGCCAAAATAGGCGGCGGTCGGTTCAAAGTAATAGTCGTACGTTTGCCATACCATGGACGGCCAGCAAGGGTGGCTCATCCACATCAACAGTCCCATGCGGTGTTTACTCCGCGATTCAAACAGACTGCGGTGTCCGTCGTAGTTCACCCACTGTGCCAATTCCGTAAACTCTCTTGCGTTTTGAGGGCTACCATATCCTTGCGCGATGATTTCGTTGAAAGAAGCGGCTCCTTGTGCGCCTTCCAATGTATAATCGTGCAGGCCCCATTCGTCAGATGGTGGCCAGATGCCTTCGGAAGAATAAGTACGCAGGAAGCTCTCATACGTCATAACGTTGGGCATGCCCCGTTCGCTATGGAATTTGTCATTTCCTGTTTCCAGTGTAAAATAAGTCTTGGCCGGAAGCATACGATAAGGGCCGTGTCCGCTTACCACATCATCGGCTGAACTGGAGATGTAATGAATGTCCGGATGCCTCTCTTTTACAATCTGGCGCAAACCTTGATCTATCGACGGGGGAGGGAAGCCTTCGTTGCGCCCGCAATATAGACCAACTGAAGCGTGGTTACGGATGCGACTCACGTAATCTTTCGCGTTGGCGAGGAACATCGTCTCGTCCTGCGGATCGGGACCATCAGCCGGATTGGCCAACCAAAAGTCCTGCCAGATTAGAATGCCGTACCGGTCACAAGCCTCATATAGTTCCTCGTCGCCTGTCATGCCCACCCAGTTGCGCAGCATGGTAAAGTGCATGTCGGCGTGATAGGCGACGGCAGTCTCGTATTCACGCTTCCGGTAATTCAGGTTCGACTCGCTGAATCCCCAGTTGCCTCCCCGTCCGACGAACCGACGTCCGTTGATGTAAAGGTTCAACGTATGATTGTCTTCGTTGTAAGTTAATTGGCGGATGCCTGTCTTGAAGTCTTTGCTGTCGGAGACTGCGTCAGCTATACGGAAAGTAAAGTTGGCATCGTACAGATAAGGCGTTCCATACCCGTTGGGCCACCAAAGCCGGGGATGCCGCATGTTCAGTTGGGGATAACGATCAGGGGTAAACCGGACGGTTTTCTCTTCGCGGGCTTTCAACTCTACTGGCTGTTTGAAGTGGATGTCGCCGATGCGCCCCGACAAAATGCCTCGTACGACTTTCCCGTCGTGGTTCTTCACGACAACTTCCGGAATCAGGCGAGCCGAAGTGGTGTCTGGCAAAGCTAAAACGGTCTGTACATAAGGATCCTGTACGGTGACCGGTCCCGTAGTAACCAACCGGACATCATTCCAAATTCCGATGTTTCGTCCGCGTACCGTAGGAATCCAATCCCATCCGATGGTGGCGTGAAACGTGGGATTGTCAGCACCTAAGATGCCTCCGTTGAAGTCCGTACTTTGCTTGTTCTTTTCTTTCACGGATCCGATGTGCTCGTTCTTGACAATCTCTACGGCCAGTACATTCTTGCCTGTCCGGATAAGGTCGGTCACGTCCAACCGTCCTCGGGTAAAAGCTCCCTCTATTCGTCCGGCTTTCCGGCCATTCAGAAAAACATTCGCTTTCCAGTTGATTCCGTCAAAGTCTAAAAAGACCTTTTCACGCCGGAAGTCCGCGGGTATCTCAAACTCATTCCGGTACCAGAAGTTGGAGTTAAAGAATGATTCCGACACCGACAGTTGGTTGTCCGCATAGTTGGGGTTGGGCAAAGCCCCGATGTTCAGGTAGCTGCTCAAGACCGTTCCCGGTACGGTGGCCACAATCCAGTCTGTCGGTTCGTAACCGGTGGAGGCAAGTTCCTCACCCGTTCCGTTCACTTCTGAGGCTCGTTGTAATTTCCAGCCGCCTCCTGACAAAAGCAGTTCTCCGCTTTTGGCTTCGGGCATTGGGGCAGGCCGATGAGACAATCCACCACGCCCCATTACTTTCAACTCACTCAATACATAATTCTCGCCGTTGGCCGATTTCTCCATCCATACACGTACGTAGCGTGCTTTCTTCTTTATGGATATTTCATCTTGTTTTGCCGTTCCTCCAGGTAAGTCGGCCGCATCAGTCCATGTGGCCGCATTGTCCGACACCTGTATCTTGCCTTTGACGGCCTTGTTAATCCAATGCAGGATGACTTTATCCAAAAAGGAGCGGACACCCAAATCCACGTAAATCCATTCCTCTCCCGATGTGGCACTCATCCAGACGCTCGTAAAGAACCGGGAAGGCTTTAAGTCGACAGTCTTCCCGTCGTCACGCAACGCGATTTCGTGGAAAGTCCATTGGTAAGCCCCTTTCATTCTCAAACGGATGCGGTAATAAGCGTACGCCTTTACGTCATGGAAGGAAAAGTGTTCCGTCAGGTTGCGTACCGGCATGGACAAAGGCGTATCGGTCTGCTTGTTGGGGTCGTTCACTTGTATGCGGCCGGAGGATGCCTTACCGGGCAAGCCTTTCCCTTTCCGGGTGGCCAGAATAGTCCACTTCACACCGTCCACCGAAGCCTCCCAAGTCATTTCATACCCCTGCGTAGCCGATGTCTCGTCATAGGCCATTGTGCCTGTTATCGTGGCTTCCTCGATGGAAGCGGTATAATTCTGAAGCGAGAATTGGAAATAAGTGTCTTCTCCCCGTACCGTGTTGCGTGAGTAAGGGCCTCCATCTATCATCCATTCCCGTTCACGTTTGGGAACATTGCCCTCCGGCGTAGAGAGAATCAAGTATTGAGGAAGGCTTTCGGTCACGATGCCGTCTGTCACCAGTTGGGCTGTCAGGTTATAATCGTAAGCGGAAGACTGGTAGGAAGCACGTCTCAGGGCCAAATTTCGATAGCCGGTATTATCGACCACCGGTTTAGGTGAGAAATCCTCTTTCGGATTTCCTGGATAAACTCCGATACCACGGGTGTAATGATCTGACAGCGAAGTGGGTGCCTGCGGACTGAAGCATCCGGACAATACCACTGACAAGCATGACAAAGCGATGTATTTCAATATTTTCATGATTCCTCTAATTCATCATTCTTCATTCTTAGTGTAAAATTCTCACTCTGATCGGGGACGGTTTTCGGGAAGGGTACCGAACTCCTTGTTCGGTTGGTTGCCCATTTCGAAAATCAGGGTTCCTCCCCGCATAATGTCCTTATATGTGATGTATGACTTGGTGTACGGTTTCCCGTTCAAACGCACAGACTGGATGTATTTGTTTCCGTCGCCCACGTTGTCTGCCGTCACTTCAAACGTCTTTCCTTCCGGCAGCCGGATGGTCATTTTCTTGAACAAAGGACATCCGAATACGTAGACCCCGTTTGACGGGTTCACCTGATAGAAACCCAATGCCGACAGTACGTGCCAGGCCGACATCTGTCCGCAATCCTCGTTACCGATGATACCGTCCGGCTTGTCAGTGTAGAAGTTCCGTTGGATGAAATCCACAATCTCCGCAGTTTTCCATTGTCGGCCTGCGTAGGCGTATAGGTACGCTACGTGATGGCTCGGTTCGTTTCCGTGGGCGTACATGCCTATTAAGCCGCTGATGTCACTGGAGGCGTGCTCGCCCATATCGCCTTCGGCCACAAACAGAGAATCCAGCTTTGCCGCGAACGGCTCGTCTCCTCCCATCAATTCAATCAGTCCCTCCGGATTTTGTGGCACGAAGAACGTGTATTGCCATCCGTTCCCTTCGCAGAAATCCCCCCATCCGTGTATGGAACGGAAAGGATCGTAAGGCGAGCGCCACGAGCCGTTCTCCATCTTGGGACGTATGAAGTTGATGCGTGTGTCGAAATACTTCTCGTAGGCTCGTCCGCGTTCTTCAAAGACCTGCGTAATATCCGTCCGTCCCATCTTTTGCGCCATCTGCGCCAGTCCCCAGTCGCCTACGGCATATTCCATGGCTATGGAAGTCGCTTCGGGCATCTTGTCGCAAGGAATATACCCCTTCTCCAACACATAGGGTATGCCCCGCTGCTTCTCATACGTGGCTGATGCCACCATGCAGGCCAAAGCCCGTTCGGCATCAAATCCTCGAAATTCTTTTAGGTAAGCGTCCGCTATCACGGGCAGGGCGCTATATCCCGGCATTTGGTCAGTCTCTCCCCCGATTAAGGGCCAAATGGGCAGTTTGCCCTGTTGGTCATAGACGCTCAACATGGAGTTCACCCAGTCGGACACCATTTGGGGACGGATAATCGTCATCAGCGGGTGATACGTCCGGTACGTGTCCCATAATGAGAAAGTCGAATAATTGGTCCAGTTATCAGCTTGATAAATGCTGTCATTATGTCCGCGGAACTCCCCGTTCACATCCATGTATAGGGTAGGAGCCATAAAGAGGTGATAGAGGGAAGTATAGAAGATCTTTTTGCCCCGTTCGTCCGCACCTTCTATATCGATACACGCCAATGCCTCTTCCCAACGCCCGGCAGCTGTGGCCCGCACGTTGTCAAAGTCCCATGCAGGCATCTCTTCCTCCAAGTTCATCCGGGCGTTAGCGCAACTGACGGATGAAAGAGCTATTTTTACTTGTACAAGTCGCGGATTACCCTTGAAGGTCAACACGCCTTTCACGTCGGGCGCCTCCAACGAGTCTTTTCCGGCAGGTTTGTTATCCCGGAAGACATCCAGCCGCCCGATGGGTTGTTCCGACTTGAGCACAAAGAATACCTTATGACGCGGACTCCATCCTTTGGAGAAACGGTAACCTTCTATGGTGTGTTCATCCGTCCGCTTCAAATAGGTTTCATAAGCTCGGTCGCCGTTCCCTTCCTTTAGGTTAATCAGCAGGCGGGACGTGCCTTCTGGATAAGTGTAACGGTGAATGGCCGTGCGGTCGGTAGCGGTAAGTTCGGCCAGTATCCCGTTCTCCATAGATAAAGAATAATATCCGGGAGATACCTGCTCTTTGTCATGCGAATAATAGGATGAACAGGCATTCTCGATGTTATCCTGCTCTCCGCGCAGGGTGCGGATTTCGCCCGTAAGGGGCATCAATAGAACATCGCCCAAGTCTGCACAACCCGTCCCGCTGAGGTGCGTATGACTGAATCCGATTAGCACGCTGTCCGAATAGTGATAGCCCGAACACCAGTCCCAGCCCTTATGAATGTTTTGCGGGCCTGCCTGTATCATGCCGAACGGCACGTTGGCTCCTACGAACACGTGTCCATGTCCGCCCGAACCGATGTAAGGATCTACATAACCGATATGTCCCGCTTCCGTTGCTGCTGATTTAGGAGTGGAAGTACATGCGGCATACGTCAACAGGAGTCCGCATGCGCTTACGCTTATTAAATAGGAAAATAGTCTCATGGTTGTTTTAATTCATCAGATTGTTACTATGTGAGTTATAAGCTGTTGAGCAGATCCAGTTTGCCTTCATCAATCAGTTTCAATATCAGTTCGCCGAATAGCGTATTTTGCCAAGCGAACCATTTACGGGTGAAATGTGCGGGATTGTCCTTATGAAAAGACTCGTGCATGAAGCCTGTCCCGGCATCCGTCTGCATCAACATGCGTAGACATTCTTTAATTTCTGCATCATCCCGACTGGTGAAGGCTTTCATCATGATGCTCATGGGCCATATCATATCATAGCCTATGTGTGGGCCGCCAATGCCTTCTCCCGCGGTGCCCCGGAAGAAATAAGGATTAGCTTCACTCCAAACAAAGCGCCGTGTGTTTTGGTAGACTGGGTCATCTCCATCCACGTCACCCAGGTAAGGCATTGCCAGCAGGCTGGGCACGTTGGCATCATCCATCAGCATGCGGCTTCCGAAGCCATCCACCTCGAAGGCGTAAATCATGCCGAACTCAGGATGTTCGCATACGGCATGTTGTTTCAGTGCCGCTTCCACTTCATTGGCCAAAGCATTGCATCGGTCGGCCAAGCCAGTCTCTTTATTGACCTTGGTCAATATTTCCGCCGCTTTGCGCAGGGATGTGACGGCAAAGAAGTTGGAAGGAATGAGGAATGGTAAGGTCGTGGCATCGTCCGAAGGACGGAACGCCGAAGCAATGAGCCCAACAGACCGGGCAGGTGCTCCCCAACCATCGTTGATGGTAGTGTCCGTGGCACGTTCTGTCTTGCGTTGGAAGCGGTAAGGCCCTTTGTCTCCGTTCTTGCGTTGCTGTTCGCGGAACGTCTGCAAAATCAACCTGACGGTTTTCAGCCAAGTCTCGTCAAAGATACTTGTGTCGCCCGTCACTTTCCAATATTGGTAAGCCAACCGAAGCGGATAGCACAGAGAGTCTATTTCCCATTTTCGTTCGTGTAGTTCTGGTTTCATGTCCGTTCGGTCCGTCATCCATTCGCTTTCTCTCGGTCCATCGTTGAAAGCGTTGGCATAGGGATCTGTCAGGATGCACAGGAATTGCCTTCGGATGACTCCTTCGAGCATTTGTCTCAAATGTGGATCTTCGTTGGCAAACGGAATGTAAGGCCAGACTTGTGCGCCCGAATCGCGTAACCACATGGCGTGAATATCCCCTGTATAGACAAAGGTGTCCGGCTTGCCGTTACGCATACGGAAGTGCACCGTGGTGTCCAGCGTGTTAGGAAAACAGTTTTCGAACATCCATGCCAAATAAGGATTCTTCAGCAAGGCTTTTACTTCTTTTATTTTTTTTTCGATGGCATCCGAGCGGAAGAGCCGCTTCTCTACCGGAGGACGTTGGCTTACATAACTGCCCACGTTGTCGGGGGTGGCCACATATATTGCTTCTTGCGGGCAAGGCATGTGGCAAGAACTGGTTTGCAGAGGAGTCGTTCCGGCTTCTGCAAACGCAAGACTTTGCAACAATAAGGCCGTTATCCATATTTTCTTGTTCATGGCATTTGAAATGAAGTGTTTTTATTGGGTGCTAATATACGGAATAATTTTATTTCTATCATTCTTTCATGCTTTTGTTTTATCTTTGTGCGCTAAAGAAAAAATGGTGTCCTATTATAAAGGTAGAGCAAACGTTTATGGCAAATTTAAAAGGTTTGGCGAAAGAAACCGCTATCTACGGCTTGAGCAGTATCGTGGGGCGGTTCTTGAATTATCTGCTGGTACCGGTCTATACCATTGCCATGTCCGCCCAATCGGGAGGCTATGGCGTAGTGACCAATATCTATGCGTGGGTGGCGCTGGTCTTGGTGCTGCTGACGTTTGGCATGGAGACGGGCTTTTTCCGCTTTGCGGGCAAAGGGGAGGATGACCCGATGCGCGTCTATTCGACGGCTTTGACGGGTGTGGGAGGCGTGTCACTGGCGTTCTTGGTTGTGGGCTTAGCTTGCTTGGAACCTATTGCGGGATGGCTGGGCTATGAGGAGCATCCGGAGTATGTGGGCATGATGATGGCCGTAGTGGCGATGGACGCCATTCAGAGTATTCCTTTCGCTTATCTGCGCTATAAGAAACGTCCATTGCGCTTTGCGGCCTTGAAGTTGCTCTTCATCTTTCTGAATATCGCTTTGAATTTGACGTATTATGTGGTGTTGGATGGAAGCGATGTGGGCTATGCTTTCCTGTTCAACCTGATTTGTACAGGCACCATCATGCTGTGTCTGATTCCCGAATTGCGAGGCTTGCGCTATGGATTCGACCCCGCCTTGATGCGCCGCATGACGGCTTATAGTCTGCCCCTGTTGGTGCTGGGCATAGCGGGCATCCTAAACCAGGTGGCGGACAAGATTATCTTCCCTTACGTGTATCCCGATGCGGGGGGAGCCTCGGTGCAGTTAGGCATCTACGGAGCGGCGAGCAAGATAGCCATGATTATGGCGATGCTTACCCAGGCTTTCCGCTATGCTTATGAGCCGTTTGTGTTTGGCAAAAGCCGGGATAAAGATAACCGCGAGACGTATGCCGCCGCCATGAAGTATTTCGTTATCTTTACCCTGCTGGCTTACCTGGCGGTGATGTTTTACTTAGACTTGTTGAAATACCTCATCGGGCGTGATTACTGGGAAGGGCTGCGGGTGGTGCCTATCGTGATGGCGGCCGAAATCTGCATGGGTATCTACTTCAACCTGTCCTTTTGGTATAAGTTGATTGACCAAACCCGGTGGGGAGCTTATTTTTCGCTCACGGGATGTGCCGTATTGGTAGTGCTCAACGTGTTGTTTATTCCCCGCTATGGCTACATGGCGTGCGCTTGGGCAGGATTGGCGGGCTATGGCGTGGCGATGTTGTTATCCTACTTCGTGGGGCAACGGAAATATCCCATCCGCTATGACTTGCGGGGCATCGGGCTGTATTTGGCGTTGGCTGCTGTGCTGTACGCACTGGCTGTGTGGGTGCCAATAGAAAATCTGTGGTTGCGCTTAGGCTTCCGAACGGTTTTGTTATTCCTATTTATAATATATATAGTGAAGAAAGATTTGCCTTTAAGTAGTATTCCATTGTTGAACCGATTGGTAAAGAAATAACGATGAAAACAAACTTTTTGACCCTTTTGATGGTATGGCTTCCATTCTTTTCGAGTTTGGCTGATGAAGGCATGTGGATGCCGGGAAACCTGAACAAGGCCACACGCCACACGCTGAAGGAGATGGGACTGGAGTTGTCGCCCAAGGAACTGTATCACCCGAAAAAGGCTTCGCTGAAAGATGCCGTGGTGAGTTTCGGAGGATTTTGTTCGGGCGTGGTGGTATCTCCCGATGGACTGGTGCTGACCAACCATCATTGCGGATTCAGCAGCGTGCAACAACACTCCACCGTGGAGCACGACTATTTGCAAGACGGCTTCGTAGCGCGTAGCCGGGAAGAAGAATTGCCATGCCCCGATTTGTATGTGCGCTTTCTGGTAGAGCAAAAGGATGTGACCAAGCGGGTGCTTTCGGCTCTCAAACCGGACATGGATGAGGCTTCACGTTCCTATGCGGCTGACTCTGTCATGCGGATTATTGGGGCGGAAGTGTCAGGCCGGGACTCTACGCTGACGGGCGTGGTAGACGCTTATTATGCGGGGAGCGAGTATTGGCTCTCTGTGTATCGCGATTATAATGACGTGCGGTTAGTGTTCGCTCCGCCTTCCTCGGTGGGCAAGTTCGGTTGGGACAACGACAACTGGATGTGGCCCCGACATACGGGTGACTTCTGTGTGTTCCGCATCTACGCCGACCGGGCGAACCGTCCTGCTGATTATGCGCCGGACAATGTGCCTTACCATCCCGCCTATGTGGCTCCCGTCTCATTGGACGGCTACCGGGAAGGTGACTTCTGTATGACCTTGGGTTATCCGGGCGAAACCGAACGCTACCTTTCCTCCTTCGGCATCGAGGAGCGGATGAACAATACCAACCAGGCACGGATAGACATCCGTGGTGTAAAGCAAAACATCTGGAAACAGGCGATGGACAAAAACGACACGATACGTATTAACTATGCTTCCAAATACGATGAAAGCTCCAATTATTGGAAAAACAGCATCGGCATGAACCGCTCCATCCGGCGCCTGCATGTGTTGGATAAGAAACGGGAGCGGGAACGGGATTTGCTGGAGTGGATACGTGCCACTCCCGACGAACGCCTGGAAAGCCTGCAACTCCTTACGGACTTAGAGCTTGCGTATAAAAACCGCCGTGCCGCCGACCATGCTCAGGCCTATCTGCTGGAAACCTTTCTCAACGGACCGGAGTTGGTACAACTGGCCATCAGCATCCTGAACTTTGATTTTGAGGGTGAACACGAAACCGTCGTTCGGAATCTGGAAGCCCTTGTAGAGCAATATGCCAATTTGGATTTGGAGGTAGACAAGAACGTGTTTACAGCCTTGCTCAAAGAGTGCCGCAAGCACGTGGAGCCGGATTTCCTTCCTACGGTTTACGATACGATAAGCGTGAAGTACGGAGGCTCCGAGCAGGCGTATGTGGACAGCCTGTACGCACATTCCGAAATCACCTCGCCACGGGGATTGCAACGTTTTTTGAAGAATGATACGACGTATCAAATCTATAATGACCCTGCTATCGTGTTGGGCATTGACCTCATCACAGAGCTTTTCGAACTGAATCTCCAGATGCAGCAGGCCTCTGTCGACATCGAACGGGGAGAACGTCTATTGAACGCCGCCCTGCGCCGGAAGGACACTTCACGCGGCTATTATCCGGACGCCAATTCAACGATGCGCCTCAGCTTCGGCACTGTGCGGAGTTATGAACCTTTCGATGGAGCGCATTACAATTATCGTACGACCACGCAAGGTGTTTTGGAAAAAGCGCGTCTGCACAAAGGCAAGCGAGACTACGCCTTGCAACCTGAACTGGTGCGCCTGTTGGAAAGCAAAGATTTTGGACGCTATGCCGATGAAAAGGGTGAAATGAGCGTCTGCTTCATCTCGGACAATGACATCACGGGAGGCAATAGCGGAAGCGCCATGTTTAATGCGCGAGGCGAGTTGTTGGGCCTGGCCTTCGACGGCAACTGGGAAGCCATGAGCAGTGATTTTCAGTATGACCCCCGCCTGCAACGTTGCATCGGAGTGGATATCCGGTACATTCTGTTTATTATGGAGAAATACGGTAAGGCGGGACAGCTGGTGGATGAACTGGTGGTAAAGAATGATTTGTAATTGGTAAATTGTAAATTGATAAATCGTAAATGATGAAAATATTGTTTGTCTGTCTCGGAAATATCTGCCGTTCTTCTTCGGCGGAAGGGGTCATGAAGCAATTAGTGGAAAAAGCAGGATTGGAAGACCGTTTTGTGATAGATTCCGCCGGCATCCTCAGCTATCATGAGGGTGAGTTGCCGGATTCTCGTATGCGTGCCCATGCCGCCCGGCGCGGTTATAATCTGACGCATCGTTCGCGTCCCGTCCGCACCGCAGATTTTTATGATTTCGATATCATCATCGGTATGGACGACCGTAACATCGAAGATTTAAAAGAACGTGCCCCTTCTTTGGAAGCGGAGCGGAAGATTCATCGCATGACAGACTTCTGCACCCGCTTCACCTACGCCGACCACGTGCCTGATCCTTATTATGGCGGTGCGGAAGGTTTCGAATACGTCCTCGATTTATTGGAAGATGCTTGCGCAGGACTGTTGGAGCACCTGCGCAAGCAGTAATTCTTATTGGCCGGCATCGAACCGTACCGTCTTTTTCTCTCCGTTACGCAGGCGGATGGTGACTTCCCGGTTATCTGAAGAAATCTTCACAGACTTGACGGGATTCAGTTCTTCTTTTGTGAAAGAGCCTTTTTCACCGCTCTTTTTCCATAACTGCAAGGTGACGAAGATTCGGCTGTCCGCAATGCGGTCGCGCAGGATAGGCAACAGGCAGCGGTGACTGACGGGGTGCAGTCCTTCGGGATATATCGTCTGAGTCTCTGTTGTCCATCCGACTAAAGGGATTTGTGCCAATTCATAGCAGCCATTCCCTTGGTAGCTGATTTCCGGCTTGCTTCCTTTAACTCTGCAAATGGCTTCTTTCTCGTAGAAAACGGTATCGGTCTCCGGTAGCGTATAATGTCCTAAGCAGATGTCAGTGGGAGTGCCTACGCTCACCTTGTCCACGCGTAGAATGCCGTCGGGCAACAGGATGTCCGCCAGTTGGAACCGGACGGTTGTATCGGTCTCAAGCACAGCGTCCCGTCGGTACACACCTTCGTCGAAACTCTTGAAGTCATACAAGCGCAATACTTCCCATTCGTTCTTCTTGTTCTTGACGGCATAGTTCATGGAGATTTCTCCGTCTTTCCCATCGGCCATCCAAGGGAAGTCTGTATTGTAGGCCAGCTTGTTGTAGTTCTCGGACGAACGGAACAGTTGCCAGTCATTGGCTACCCGCTCATGACACCATGAACGCATCTCGGAAGCGCCGCTGTTGGGGTAGTTGGCGATGAGCAGTCCGGTGGCGGGCTGCAATTTGGTGTTTACCGTTCCTTGCTTCATGCCGCTCCACGGTCCTTCATTCTCCACGGCCGTCCAATAGGCGGAATTTTCCGGAAGCAACAGGCCTAAGAAGGCTTTGCTTGCCCAATACACGCTTCCACGGCAACTATAAATCTGCACGGCAGGGGCAAAAGGACCATAGAAGCCCATGGTGGGCACACCGTTCTCCAAGAACTCCGGATGTTCTAAGAATTGCAACAACGAGGCGGAAGCGATGCGGCGCAACCATCCATAATTGATGCCTTCGAATCCGCCGTATTCCAATAACGGGAAAGGAGTGACGGCTGCAAACCGATAACAGACGCTTCGTCCCCACATGTTCATCCGCCCGTCACGGGCAAACATATACGGATAGTTGTCCGCTAACTCGCGTTCATTTTTCAGAATACGTGCCGCCAGGTTCTGATAGATGTTTGCGTCCAGTCCGGAAGCGGCATCAGGCTTGAATGTCTTGCCAAACCATTCCGCCCACAGAGGCCCGTAGCTTTGGTAAGCCCACATGCTGTAGTAGTCATAGGCGGGGGCGTCGTTGTACCATCCTTCGCCCCGATAGCGGTCGAGCAGCTTCTCCAGCCAGTCCACCAGCTTCTTTTCGTTGACTTTGTAGCCTTGGTCCTTGAGGAAACTCAGGATGTAGACGTTGAAGAACATCCAGTTGGAGCCGATGGTAGGCCCGTCTCCATAGCTGAGCATCGTGGCGGCCAGTTTGTCTTTTTCCGTCTGCGGAAGCGGTTCCCACAAGATGTCCGGAGCCGCCTTCATGGAGATAGCCAATGAGCCCAATTCAAGTAAAGTCTGGCTTGGGCCTCCGGTGCGGTGGGCGATGTAGTGTTTGCTCTGCGGATTGGAGATGCTCATTAACTGATGGCGGTAGTAGTCTGCCACCTTGATACCGTGCAGCTCCAGTTCCGGATTCTCTTTCAGCAGCGGGGCAGCGAGGAAGAGCGTGCGTGCCAGGCCTTCCAGTTTGGCCGTTTTGGCTGCTTTCTCATCCCGTGGATAGGTTTTGTCCAATTGTTTGGGGAAATACATTGGGTCATCCAAGCAATGGATGTAGCTGAACGCCCCTTCCAATAAGTATTCCCCCGCCTGAATCCAATGGCGGCGGGTCATGCCCGTATAGGGGCTCAGGGTATAATCGGGCGACTCCACACGGAAAATGTTATCTGTTTCGCAGACAGGTGCGTCTGGTCGTAAGCCCCGTGCCTGTGCGGTTGACGAGAGGCTCACTGATAAGCATAGCAGACATAGGATTGTCCACATTCGGTTGGATGTTTGAATCTTTTTCATGGTAGAATTATTTTAATCATTAAAATCATTTCTCATTTCCTCCCCAGTGCGTTGCCAGTCGGTCAGCTTCCTCTTCCGTGAGGTGGATGACCGCCCCGTGCTTGGGCGAAGTGAAGTTGGTACTTTTCATCACGCCCTCGTTGAAGTGGCCCAGCGGTGTGAAGTTCACAAAGTCATTTGTTTCCACGAAACCGAAATTGTGCGTCCGGATGCCGTAGCAGTCGTACATCAATACCCATTTGTCCTCACCGATGCGTTTCCATACGTTGGGCGCTTCGCAAGCTTTCGGCTCGGGATCAATCCAACGGGGCGAGAAGGTGTAGTCTTCGTGGATGCGGTCGGATGTGGCATGTTTGATGCCAGCTCCGTCTTCGTGAGACACGTAGAACAGGTGGTACGTGTCGCCCACCTTCGTGATGTCCCCGTCAATGGCCGCCGAACGTTTGTCGGGATATTCAAAGAGCAGTTGGGGGATGGACTCCAGCCGGTCGAAGTCCTCGTTGACGTAGGCGTAGTACAGCCGGTTCGGCTCGTTGCGGAAGCGCATGGTGAAGTAGAGCATCAGCTTGCCCGTCCGATTGTCGAAGGTGGTTTCGGGTGCCCAGGCACATCCTATTTCTTTATAAGCCGCCGAGAGTTGGTCGAAACGGATTTCCGTATGCGTCCAGTGTATCAAGTCCCACGACTTCATCAACACCAGTCCGCGATTGTTTCCCCAACCGTACAGCTTCCCGTCCCGTTCCCATTCCGTGTCGCGGTATCCTGCCTGTTTGGCGTAGATGTGCAGGTCCGTCATGGCAAGGTAGAAGGCACCGTCCGGTCCGCGGAAGATGTGCGGGTCACGGATGCCTTTCTGGTCGGCAATGGTGTCGCCCGCAATGACCGGCTTGCCATCGTTCAAGGCCGTAAAGCTGTAGCCGTCGTAGCTCAGCGCCATGTGCAGGCTGTGCGTGTCGTCCTTGTGGAACACCATCAGGTAGGCGCCCATGTCCTTTTCCTGCGGCACGGCGTTGGCGTAACGGAAGCGGCGGAACACGGCGTTCCCTTTTTTCAGGGATACCAAGGTCGGACGCAAGGCGTAGAAGCCACCGTATGTATTGTGGTGCATTGTGGAGACATCCACATTCTCCGCCAGTGTCTGCCATTGTTCGCCGTCCTTGCTCACTTGCATCGTTACCCGGTTACCCCGGTTGTGAAGGCGGATGTGGAAGGTCCGTCCGATGCGGTTGGGCAGGGTTTGCTTGCATTCCGCATTTTGGTAGACGGTGAATGTCTTTCCGTCGGACACGATGCCTGCATATGCCTTCTCATTATAATAAAGGAGTAAGCCCGCGGCGTTGTTCCGGCCAATGTTCACTTCCGTTTCCACCCGATAGTTCTTGTCCGTTGGCGTCACCAGCAGCAGACGTCCGTCAGCGGGTGTGCCTCCTTTCCCCTTCATGGATAGCGAGCCGTCCTTCAGCTTCAAGGCTTCGGGGGCGTATTCCTTCCAATATGTCCATTGCAGCCCCAGTTCCTTCCCATTGAAATCATCACTGAGGGAAAGGCTGTTGCTCGGCTGGGCCTTCTCCCAGTCCGGCGCGTCCGCTTTCGCGCGGAACCATCCGTCCGGTGTCCATTCTACAGGCTCTATCAGCGTGGAACGTCCCAACGTATGATATCCATTGGCGTAAGCGTGGTAGACAATCCACCAGTTTCCCTGCGTGTCGTCCACCAGCGTGCCGTGTCCCTTCGACCACCAGTTGTCGTCTGCGCTGTACGTGTGTACAATAGGGTTGTAGGGCGAGTTCTCCCACGGACCCAACGGACTTCTGGCGCGCGCCGATGCCACCATGTGGCTCGTAGCCGGTCCGGCGGTTCCTCCTTGGGCCGAAGTCAGGTAATAGTACCCGTTCTTGTACGTCAGTTTGGGCGATTCCAGGTACATTCCCTCCGTTTCCCACTGTTTGGGGTACACCCATCCGTCATACACCTTCTTGCTTTCCCCCGCCCGTGCCAGTCCGTCGTCCGTCAGGGGCGTTATCCACCCGTCGTTGGTGTACAGCCAGCGTCGGCCTTCCGCGTCCTTCAAGTGTCCTGGGTCAATGCCCCCTATCTTCAGGTCTATGGGCTGACTCCACGGGCCGCGTATGTCATCCGCCCACGCTACCCAGTTGGTGCCGTCGGCCGGGTAATACAAGTAGAAACGTCCGTCCACCTTCACCAGGTCGGGTGCCATGGCCGAGCCGCTGTATTCCGGCAGGGCGCGGCATAACGGTTCCCAATTCATGAGGTCGTGCGAGTGCCAGATGAGGAATCCCGGCATGTAGTAAAAGGGCGAGTGCGTCATGTAGTAATCCTCCCCGTCGCGCAGGATGGTGGGGTCGGGATAATCGCCTTTTAGGATGGCTTTGGGCCAGGTCTGCGCCTGTAGTCCCAGGGCGGTGTACAGGGTTAGCAGACTTAGAAGAATCAATTTGTTCATGGTTCAGAGTTTTTATGGATGATTGTTCAAGTTTGTCCAACGTTCTTATTTTTCCTCCAGTTTTCTGAAGAATGTTTCAATGGCCGCAGGGTTTATAAAATAATGCGGACGACCACTCACGGTCTTTTCGTCCATCAGCTTGTACAAACCGTTGTAACCTTTAGGGTCTACAGCCAATACCTGCTCCTCATAGTAAGCGGACGTTGTGTGTTTCTGCACATCAGCAGGGAGCCCGTCATAGTTTCCCAAATACCAGTTGCCTTCAAACAGATTGTGGGTAGATTGGGTCATGTTGAAACGGCTGCGCTCCGGTGTATAGAACACGTTTCCCCGGAACACGGTACTGTCGGCATAACCATCCCAACTGTCCGAGGTAATCATGGTACGGTCGATTTCCGCTGAAGGCTTCACGTTGGCATGCAGAATGTTACGTTCCACCAACGTATTCTTGACCGGTCCGCCGATGTGGATGCCCGGCGAGAACATACCCGCTCGCGTTTCCTTGGGACGGATGCCGTCACCAATGCTGATGTTGTAGCGGACGATGCTGCCGATATTGCCCAGACTATATCCCCGCTGTGAACCCGCATCACATACCAACACCAAACCACCGTAGTTGTCATGACTGTAGTTATATTGTATCACGGTGTTGGTGCAGTTGTAGTCACAGTCATACGCCTGTCCGTCCCACGGAGCCTTATGACCGCTCACATCGTTGAACTGTATCACCGTATTGTCGCAACTCCACGGCCAAATGCCCGCCGCGGCCTCCGTCGGCGGAAGGATGTCGGGGCAGTCACGCATCACGTTGTACTCTATCAGTGTACTGTCACACCCTATCGGCACAATGCCGTCGCCGGGAACTTCTTCTATCAAGTTATTCCGCACCACGGTATGCAGACTGGGGTACCAGTTGTCCCGACTGTAGTATGCACTCCATATCATGGCATTACGCGCACAACGCAGGATGTGGCAATTTTCTATCGTCAGACTGTCGAAACGCGAGGGTACCCGGTTGCCTCCGTTGGCAATGAGGATGCCGCAACCTCCGCCTTCCGCTTTCACCAACGAGCCATTGACGTCACGCACGGTAACGGCGTCGACCCGTATGCCGTGAGACGTGCCATAGTCCGTACATTCTATCTTCAGGCCACTTCGTCCCGCCATGCGTTCTTTGCCCGTATTGACAATCTCCAAGTTCCGAACGGTCACGTAGTCCGAGTTATAAACACGCACCGCGTAACGCGAAGTGTCACGTCCCACAATGCAAGGCTTGCCGTCTCCCTCGCCATAAGCATCTACGATGATGCAACGTGCCGGCGTGCCTTTCCCGGTAATTTCAAGCTGCCCATAAAAAGTCCCGCCGCGTTTCAGCAAGAGCTTGTCGCCGGCTTTGAGGACCAGGCCGTTCGCTTTGTCCAGGCTTTGCCATGCCTCCTCAGCACTGGTTCCGGAATGGGTGTCGTTGCCGGCTATGGCGTCCATGTAATAAGTCCGGCCGCCGCCTGTGTCGCAGGAAACAAGTGCCAGCAGTGCAATGAGCGCGGAACAAACGAAGCGAAATGGCTGAGTATAAAAAGAATTTTTCATAAGTAATTAAGTAACCAGTCATATTTAGTTTATTCCATAAATGGGAATTTAGCTTTGAACACGGAGACACAGAAATTTATATTCTTTTGGTGACAAAGTCACGGACTCCGTGTCTCTGTGTTCATAAAAATACCCCGCTAAAATATCATTTAATTTTGTACACTTACTTAAATGGTAAATGACTAAATCGTAAATGAAGCACGTTTATTTCTTTTTCTTCTTTGACCGTTTGACCCAGCCCTCCTCGCTGAAATCCGGTTCGGGATCGCGGAAGTCATCGTTATTGTGTTGGAAGAATTGTTTCCAGTCGTCCTTCTTGCCGCGGGGTTTGGTGTAGCCCCGTTCTTCGCGGCTGGGCTTGTTTTTCTTCGTGGCTTTCGGAGCTTCCGCCGCTTTTCCGGCGTTCTTCTTCCCTTTGGACGCGTTGTCTTTACGCTTCCGCTCTTGAGGCCGGTCATCGCTTTCCGTGCCGGCCACTTCTACGGTGACCTTGCGTCCGTTCCATTTGCTTTGGTTCATGGCTTTCACTACCCGGTCGGCTTCCGTTTCGTCCACTTCGAAGAAGGAGAAGTTGCGCATCAGGTCAATGCGTCCTACGTCCACCCGTCCGCGCACGTGGTCGTTCATCAGGCCGATGAGGTCCGCCGGGCGGAAACCGTCCGTCTTTCCCAGGCTGATAAACAACCGGGTGAAACCTGCCTCGGCCGTCCGGTCTCCTTTTTTCTTCTTGCCTTCTTTCCGGCCTTTCTTTTCAGACTTGTTTCCTTCTCCGGTGCTGACGGTTTCTATCTCTTCGCGATTGCGATAGTATTCAACAAAACGGTTGAATTCATGCGACACCATGCGCTTGATGAGGTCTTCCTTCGAGAGCCAGTCCAACTTGCGGTACACATCGGGCATGAAGTCGGCTATTTCCTCTTCGTTCACCTTCACCTTCTCCAGGTCGTCAATCACTTTCAGGAGCTGTTTCTCGCAGATTTGCTTGGCAGTGGGCATGGTTCCCATTTCGAATGTCTTGCCGATGGTGCGCTCTATTTGGCGCAGCTTGCCTTTCTCGCGCAGGTTGATGATGGCGATGGAGGTTCCTGTCTTTCCAGCGCGTCCCGTACGTCCGCTGCGGTGAGTATAGCTCTCAATGTCATCGGGCAGGCCATAGTTGATGACGTGCGTCAGGTCGTCCACGTCCAATCCGCGGGCTGCCACGTCCGTTGCCACAAGCAGTTGCAGGTTGCGGATGCGGAATTTCTGCATCACCTGGTCGCGTGCCGCTTGCGTCAGTTCTCCGTGCAGGGAGTCGGCGTTGTAGCCTTCCTGCATCAGCTTCTCGGCAATCTCTTGCGTTTCTTTGCGGGTACGGCAGAAGATGATGGCGTATATCTGGGGGTAGAAATCCACGATGCGTTTCAGCGTCTCATATTTGTCCTTGGCATGCACGATGTAGGCCACATGCTTCACATTCGCGGTGCCTTCGTTTTTGCGCCCTATAGTGATTTCCTTTGCTTCGCGGAGGTAATTCTTCGCGATGCGGGAGATTTCGGGACTCATGGTGGCGGAGAAGAGCAGCGTGTTACGTTCCTCGGGCACTTGTGCCAGGATGGCGTTGATGCTGTCCGTGAAGCCCATGTCCAGCATTTCGTCCGCTTCGTCCATCACTACATTTTGTATGGTGCCCAGCGACACTTTTCCCCGCTCCATCAGGTCGATGAGACGTCCCGGCGTGGCTACGATGATGTGTACGCCCCGTTTCAGCGCCCGTATCTGGCTTTCGATGGACGAGCCTCCGTAGACGGGCAATACGCGCATGCCTTCAATGTATTTGGCATAGTCGTTCAGGTCGCCCGCTATTTGCAGGCACAGCTCACGGGTAGGACAGAGGATAAGGGATTGCGGATAGTGCTTGCTGACTTCGGTCTTCTGCAATAACGGCAGGCCGAATGCGGCCGTTTTTCCCGTCCCTGTTTGTGCCAAGGCCACGACATCATTATTTTCTCCCAGCAGGTAGGGAATCACTTCTTCTTGCACCGGCATGGGATAGGCATATCCCATTTCTTCAATGGCGCGGCGTATCTCCGGCGACACACCGAGCTCTTCAAATGTTTTCATTCAGTTATTTTCTATGAGTTTCCGAATGCAAAGTTAGCTATAATTCATGATTAATCGAACTATGTGATAAGAAAAAGTCAAAACTATGTCTTTCTTTATGAGTAAGTGACAGAGTGACACTCAATTTTCAAATTCTAAATTATGGGAAATACACATTCCGATGCTGTTTCTTTTTTATTGCTCCTTTATCACCTCCAGACAGATGGCGTCCTGCAACGCCCGTGCCGCCCGTGCCGAAAGCGCGTTCTGCACCATGATGGCAAAGGCTACCCAGCGGCCGGACTTGGTCTGCAGATAGCCCGCCAAGCAGTTGACGCCCGTGTAGGACCCCGTCTTGGCATGTACCCGCTTGAAGCCCGGCGTACCGTAGCCCATGCGGTACTTCAGCGTGCCGTCCACTCCACTGACGGGCAACGCCCGGTAGAGCGGGGCGAAGAGGTCGGTGCGGGCGTAGGCATAGCGCAACATGGCCACCAGCAGTTCGGGCGACAGATAGTCGTAGTGCGAGAGGCCGCAACCATCGGCCAGGCTGTAGCGTTTGGGATTCAGCCCTGCCTTGCGGATGAGCTTGCGCATCGCGTCTAGTCCGTCATCGGCGGTTACTTTCTTCTTGTGCGTGGCTTGTGCGCCTGTCCGGCAGAGCACGGCTTCGGCGTTCAGGTTGTCGCTCTCCTTCAGCATCTCGTCCAATACGGCTTGGAAGGAGGTTTCGTAGGCAGCCAGTTCCACTACCGCACTGTCCGGCACCTGCCCGAAGCGGTAAGCCGCCCGGATGCCTTCGTGCGTACTGTCCGCCACGGCTGTACACCGGATTCCCGCCCGCATCAGCTTCTCGGTGAGCACGTGCAGGAAGAAGCTGCCGGAGTCGAACAGACTCATCTCCCTGCCTTCGCTACGGCTGACGTTTCCCGTCAGGGTAATCAGGTTGCTGTGGTGCATCCAGTCCCGGTTGACTTTCAGGGGCTGCTCACCGCGCGAATGGCTGTGCGTGCGGTTGTCGAATGTATAATAGGTAGATGCGGGATAGCCCCGTACAAAAGCCGGGAAGCCCGGTTCATCGGGACGAATGGCTATCTGGAGCACGCCTTTGTTCAGCATCAACGGCGACATATAGGGCTGATAGGCGGCGGGGGCATCGTCCCATAACCAACCTTCGCCCCAGTAGAGCGAGTCCTTCAGCGATACGTCCCCCACGATGTCGCCATCCACCACACGGATGCCCTGTTCCGTCAGCTTCGCCACCAACTCCTCCATGGCATCTTCGTCAAACTCCGGGTCCATGTCGCCCACGGCATAGAGGTTGCCTTTCAGCGTGTCGCCTTGCTGCGTGCCGTCGGTGCAAAGCCTCGTACGGAAGGGACGGTTGGCGCCCGGCGTGGCCAAGGCCGTGATGGCGGTCATCACTTTCATGGTGGAAGCCGGGCGGGAAAGCTTGTCCGCCCGATACTCGTAAAGCGTGCGTCCCTTGCTGAGGTCGTAGATGCAAATGCCCGCCTCCGCCCCACGCGGCATCTTATCAGCCAGCAAAGTGTCGATGCGCGCTTTCAGCAGGCTGTCGGGGTTGGCGGCAAAGATACTTATACATGTAAACAGGCATAAGCAAACGCCTATGCCTGTCCGCTTCCATTCTAATAAATTGTACATCGTAAATCGTAAAATTGTCAATGTCACAGTGCCTCCCGGAATATCTCACCTACCGTAGGATGCGGGAAGACGATGCGTTTCCACTCCTCCGCCTTCAGCTTCAAGTCGATGGCCATGGCGGCAAGCGTGATGATTTCCGAAGCGGAATTACCCAGCACATGTGCGCCCAGCACCGTATCATCCTCTGCCAAGAGCAGTTTGCACAGGCCGTTCACGCCCTCATTCTCCGCCACGAAACGACCGCTGTAAGCCATAGGGAGCTTTACCGCCCGGTAGGCGATGCCTTTCTGCTTCAGCGATTCCTCTGTCTCGCCTACGCCCGCCACTTCGGGATTGGTGTACACCACGCCGGGGATGGCCCGGTAACTCATGGCGTCCGCACGTCCTAAGATGTTGTTTACCGCCACTTCGGCTTCACGTACGGCGGTATGCGCCAACAGGGAATAGCCTGTCAGGTCGCCGCATACATAGACACCGGGGACGGATGTGCGCATGTGTTCGTCTACTTCGATGCGTCCCCGTTCGGTGGTCTGCAGGTTCAGGGTCTCCAAGCCAAAACCTTTTGTCACCGGGCGGCGTCCTACGCTCATCAGCAACTTGTCGGCCGTTACCTCGCCCATGCCTTCCGCATCTTCGTAAGCCACTTGCACCTGAGGCGTGCCGTCCTCAGCCGTCACATTGCGCAAGGCGGTTACTTTGGCACTCAATTTAAATGTTACACCCCGCTTGGCATACTCGGCACGGAGCAAGGCGGAAATCTCGCGGTCCATACCGCCTAATAGCTCGTCCATCATCTCTACAACGGTCACCTGCGTACCCAAGCTGTTGAAGAAGGAAGCGAACTCCATGCCGATGACCCCTCCGCCAATGATGGCCAGTCGTGCGGGCAGTTCCTTGCACTCCAAGGCATCGCGGTGCGTCCAGTAAGGCACGATGTCCGTACCCGCAATGGGCGGGATGAACGTCTCCGAGCCGGTGCAAATCAGTAAGTTGTCGCATTCGTACACTTCCTCGCCACAGCGCACGCGGTTCTTGTCTTCTATCGTGGCCGTACCTGTCACCAACTTCACACCCGCCGCCGTCAGCTTGGCTTTGACGCCCAACACCAACTTGCGCACCACCTTCTGCTTACGGGCGATGATTTTCGGCAAGTCGGGCGTGACGCTGCCTTCTACCTTCACGGCATACTTGGAAGCATGGCGTGCGTTGTCCAAAGTCTTTGCCGAATATAATAAAGTCTTGGTAGGGATGCATCCTTCGTTCAGGCAGACGCCTCCTACGCTATTCTTCTCAAACAATACGACGCTAAGTCCTGCCTTTCCGGCGGCTTCGGCGGCCGTATAGCCCGCAGGCCCTCCGCCGATAATGGCTACTTGATATTTTTCCATGATAATAAATGTGTTAATATGCCCATGTGCCGATGAGGCGCATTATAATAATTTAAACTCATATCCTTCTTCCCGCAAAAATTCGATGGCGCGCGGCAAGGCGTAAGCCAAGTTGCCATTGTCCCATGACTTCAATGAATCATGGAAAGTGATAATGGAACCGTTGCGCGCATAACGCATGACGTTGGCCAACACTTGCGGCGGACGCAACTTCTTGCTATAATCGCGGGTGACGAGATCCCACATCACGATGCGGTACGTCCGTTTCAGCCGCATATATTGCGCCCAGCCCATATGGCCGTGCGGCGGACGAAACAACGGACGGAAATCCGGTGGCAAAGGAGGCAGTTCTCCTTTCTTCCTCAGCTCCTGCATCAGGCGGTCGGTCTGCAACGTATTTTCCAAGTAACGACCGGACGTAAAATACCGTTTGCTGAAACCGCGTATATGGTTGAACGTGTGGTTGCCGATGCGGTGCCCACGCTTCACCACTTGCCGAAACACCTCCGGATGCTTGCGCACGTTATCGCCTACCATGAAAAACGTCGCTTTAACGCCGTAACGCTCCAGCACATCGAGTACCCAGGGAGTGACGACCGGGATGGGGCCGTCATCAAACGTCAGATAGACGGCCTTCTCTTCCGGATTCATACGCCACAAAGCGCCCGGATATAGCTTGCGAAGCAATTGTGGAGGCTGTTCGATTAGCATTTACCCGTTCATTCGTTTCACGTACAAGTCATACAATGTCTCCAGTTTGTCCCGGTACGTAGGGGCAAGGGTAGATTTGTACTGCTCCATCTTCTTCACCACTTCATTGAGCAACGCCCAGTGGTATTCAAACTCACGGGCGGAGATGAGGAAGCGATGTTCGTCCAGACTCATGTACCACGTCATGTATTCTACGGCCTTGTCGCCCAGGGCAGCCGTCAGGCGGTCGCCGTTCTCCAGGTCGTTCAGCTTATAGTAGGCTTCCGCCAAAGTCAGTGAGCCGTTCTGCCAGTCGTAGGGCACATTCCCGGCGGGAATCATCTTCTCCACATAATCCAGAGCCTTACGGGCTTTATCGTCCTTTCCTTCGCGCAAGAGCTGGTCAATAAGCTGGGAGAAGATACGGCGATGCGAGTAGCACATGCGCATGGCGTTCTCGTCAATGTAGATGCCCGGCTCGTCGATGCCGCCGAACTTGAACTTGTTCATCAGGTTATCGTACATCTTTTCGCTGTCTATCCGGACACCTGTCTTGTTCGTGTCGAACGGCGTGAAGCGGTAAGCCAGACCCTCCTGTATGAAGTGGTTGGACATGCCCAGTTGGTTCTCCTGCCCTACGCTGACGGCGATATAAAGAGGACGTTCCCAATTGGATTCCGCCAGCATCTCCAGCATCATCAATTCGCTCTTGTAGAGGGCGCGTTTGCCCTTCAGCGAGATGTGCATGTAGTCGGGTATTGTGTCGCCGGGTATCAGCATTCCACTACGCCGTACCGCTTCTTTATCCACCTTTATCACAATGCTGTCCGTAGGAATGACGCGCAAGTCCGGATTCTTGCCCCGCACCCAATACTTCAGGATGTTCTTCAGCTCGTACGGATTCTCGCCAAATTCCTTCTGCACGTTGATTCGGGCTTCCGGATTGCCGGTGAGGGCTTCTTTCTCCGCCTGGGCATAGAGGGCGTCGATGCTCTTCTTGAACTCCGGCTGCACGGGCACGTATTCATTCGTCCCTTCCACATACTCCGAACGATCCCACGTGATGGGCAATGAAGGCGAGTCGTAGGCCGGACGCTTCATCTGGTCGATATACCAGTCCGTCTGCAGGTAGCTCAGGTTGCATGTGCGGGCATCGGTGCGGAATTCCTCCGTCTCCTGATTGTACCACAAGGGGAACGTATCGTTGTCCCCGTTGGTATAGATGATGGGATTTCCCGTTTCCTGTAGCGACATCAGATAGTTCTGCCCGAAGTCGCGGCACATATAGCGTCCGCTGCGGTCGTGGTCGTCCCACGTCTGACTGGCCATCTGTATCGGCACGAACAGACAGACTATAGAAACAAGAGCCGCCGCGGGCAGTTCCTTCATCTTGGCGTAGTGTTGCAATAACCGTATCAATCCCGCTACGCCCATACCAATCCAGATAGCAAAGGCGTAGAACGAACCCGCATACGCATAATCACGTTCACGCGGCTGGCTGGGCGTCTGGTTCAGGTAGAGCACGATGGCGATACCCGTCATGAAGAACAGGAAGAACACAATCCAGAATTGCTGGATGCCTTTCTGCCCCCGGTAGGCTTGCCACAACAGGCCGATGATGCCCAGCAGCAACGGCAGGCAATAGTACACGTTATGTCCCTTATTCTCTTTCAACTCTGTGGGCACCAGCGTCTGGTCGCCTATCAGCCAGTTGTCTATAAAGGAGATACCCGTTATCCAGTTGCCATGTTCTATCTCCCCGAATCCTTGCAGGTCATTCTGACGGCCGGCGAAGTTCCACATGAAGTAACGCCAGTACATCCAGTTCAACTGGTAGGAGAAGAAGAACTTGATGTTCTCCCATTGCGTGGGCATGTTCACCATCACCATCTCCCCGCACTGGTCGTAGGGCACGTCATGCCCTTTGATGTCCTGCCAAGCCAAATACTGTTGCGTGTGAGCGCTGCTGTACATGCGGGGGAACAACATGTTCTGTGCATACTCGTACTCAAAACGGCCGGGTATCTCGATGTATTGGTCTTTTTCATCGGGCGAGGTCTTTTCCTTACGGATAAACTTCGTGCCCTGATAACCGATACGAGGCTCGCAATAACCGTCTTTCACGTCCAACGCCACTTTCGAACTATATGCCGGCCCATAGAACAAGGGGCGCGTGCCATACTGCTCACGGCCCAGGTATTCGCCCAGCGTGAAGATGTCCTCCGGTGAATTTTGGTCCATCGGCGTATTGGCCGTCGAGCGGATGACAATGAGGGCATAGGATGAATAACCGATGACCATCATCATGGTACACAGCAGGGCGGTGTTCAGCGTGCGTGCGCTCACGCGGTATTTCTCCTTGATGCGCGCCTGCGTCTTGGGGTTCAAGTAAAGCCACAACAGGGCGATGACTATCAGGCCGATGACAACCGAACTGGCTCCATGTCCGTAGAAAGGAATGCCCAGCATGGCGATGGTCAGCACGAAGGAAAGAGCCATGCGCAGCTTGTCGCGCTCCGTATAGCTCTCGTACACGCCCCACACGAGGCAGGCGGCCAACAGCACCACATAAACGATGACTCCGCTATTGAAAGGCATGCTCAACGTGTTGACGAACAGCAGCTCGAACCATCCGCCCACCTTCACGATGCCCGGCACGATGCCATAGAGCACTACGGCCACCAATACCATGGAGCCAATCAGTGCCAAAATGGAACCTTTCGCGTTGGCATCGGGCACCTTTTTATAATAGTAAACCAACACAATGGCCGGCAGGCAAAGCAGGTTCAACAAGTGTACGCCGATGGAAAGCCCTGTCAGGTAGGCAATCAGGATGAGCCAACGGTCGCTATGAGGCTCGTCCGCCACGTCTTCCCACTTCAATATCAGCCAGAACACCACGGCGGTAAACAAGGACGAGAAAGCATATACCTCGCCTTCCACGGCCGAGAACCAGAACGTGTCGCTGAACGTATAAGCCAATGCGCCTACCAGTCCGCTGCCCATCACCGTAATCAGTTGCCCGCGGGTGATGTTGTTTTCATCCTTGATGACCAGCTTGCGCACCAAGTGCGTGATGGTCCAAAACAAAAACAAGATACATGCCCCGCTCATCAGCGCGCTCATGCAGTTCACCATGCGTGCCGCTTCCGAGGGACTTCCGCCCAACTGGGTGAAGAAGTTGGCCATCAGCATGAAGAAAGGCGCTCCGGGCGGATGGCCTACTTCCAGTTTATAGCCGGTCGTGATAAATTCGCCGCAGTCCCAGAAACTGGCGGTCGGCTCAATGGTCAGCAGGTAGACCGTGGCCGCGATAAGGAAAGTAATCCAACCCGTCAGGTTGTTTACGAGTTTGTACTGTTTCATTCTTTTTCTTAATGTGAAATATAACGTTATAAAACACTGCCCCGTGGGCAACAAAGCGCAAAGATACACATTTCGCTTGAACTCCGTAGCGCCGCATCCCAATATTAGGATAAGTTAAAAGAAACACACCGTTTTACGCCTCACTCCATCCCGAACGTCACCAGCACTCCTTTATGATCCGTCGGCCACACGTCCAGCGGCAACAGGAAGGAGTCCTTCGTTTCCTCTGTTACGCGTTGGCTACGGACAATGCTTCCTTGGGGGCCGAATATGACTGCGTCCTTCAACGTAAGTCCCGGATAGGGATAATAAAACACGTAATCGATGCGGTCGCGTTCGTCCGACTTGGGCGTCCACGTCAGTTTCTCCACCGGGATGAGCGGATTGTCGGCGGGGAAAGTGAAGCCGGGATAGTTGAGGACATCGGGATAGAGCGTGCGGTAGGCGTCGACGAAGCCGGCATTGTCCAACATTAAGGGGACCGTCCAGGGAATAATCAGGCCGTTATGGTCATACAAATCCTTTGTCTCGCGAATCCAGTCTAAATGCGAAGGCTCGTTGAAGTCTCCGCCAAGGATTACCATCGTCCCCTCGGCAATATCCTTCTTGGCTTCGGCGATAAAAGCCCGGATGGCATCGTCGCGCAAGGAAGCGTCGTTCACCTTCAGCACCTCCAGCACAGTCTGCGGGATGGGGATTTCCTCCCACGTGGAGCCGTCGTAACCGCGCACATTGTAGTAAGCGTCGTTCAGGTAATCCAGGTGGGCGGTATAGACGGCCACGCGGTGTCCGTGGATGTGGCTCACCATTTTATAAATACTGCCATGGTCGTCTTTCTCAGGGAATACGGTCAGCGAGTCGGTGATGGGATGCCGGCTCAGTAGGCCCGAATCGTAGCTGTAGAACGAATAATAAGTCTCGCCCTCTTCCTTCAGCGACTGCACGATGCGGTCGCAAAAACGGGTCTGGTGATAGTTGCGCACCTCGCTGAAAGTCACGAAGTCCGGCTTCAGCCGCACGATTTCCTTCACGATGGCCTCGTAACCGCCGGGCACCATGGTTCCTTCCTGCCAGATGTTCCATTGCAGCACGGTAAACTCTTTCTCCTGCGCCTTGCCTGCCAAGGCTGAAAGCAGCAACAAGGCTGCCAAAATCATTCGTTTCATCATTTCTGAAGCTATTAAGTATTTTAAGTAATCAATTTAGTTATCCGATAAATGGGAATTTAACTGTGTGTTTACGATGGAACGCAGATGAAGCAGATGGGACGGATGAACGCAGATTTTAAAAAGGGGCTTCGCCTGTCACCCCGAGCGTAGTCGAGGGGTCTCACATAAGGCTCAACTCTGCGTTACGTGAGATGTCTCGACAAGCTCGACATGACAGATACCCCCAAATTAATCTGCGTAAATCTGTGTATTCTGCGTCGTCTGCGTTCCCTGAGACAGATAAATTATCATTTAAAGTTCAAACACCGTACAAAAGTACACAAAATTCCGATGAATGCAACGTTTGGGCGGAGACACTTTGAGCAGGCGGTGTTTCTCCGCCTTACACCGCCTGTTTCCGGTGGAAACTGCGCGTCCGGCGAAGGGAAACACCGCCTGCTGTTTTTAAGGCTCGCCCAAGTATTCCACCAACAGGCGGACTTGGCGGAGCGTGAAGGAAACGTCGTGCCTGCCCTCAGGGCCTTCCTCGTGGAGGCGGCGGTAGAGTTCCGGATTGTGGCGGATCCATTCATTCAGTTTACGCAATGCGCCGCGGGGCGACAGGCACGGGTTGTAACGCTGTGCCAACTCGGATTTCAAGTATGCACGAAGCTCGAAGGACGGCTCGGCAACGGAGATTTTAGTGGTCTCGTTCATCATGTTAATTTATTAATTGTAAATACATTTTATTTTTAAGTTTGAAAAGTCAGAAGCCGCGAGGGTCCATTTTGGGTCCAGGGTCCACTATGGACCCTTCACCGAGCGAGGTTTTTCACCTTTACATACCCATCTTCTTGTTTTTCAATGAATTTCTTCTTCAGCAGGTTGCGTAGCCAACGTTTGGCCGTCGTGTTGGAAACGTTGTTCGCTTCCGATACCTCGACGAAATCCGTGTAAGAGAATTTCTCAGGCATCTCACTTAACACCTGTTCCATCAACCGGGGGCGGCGCAGGGCTTGCAACCTGTGTTCGCTGCCGGGCAGGGAGGAACTGAGCAGCAGGCTGTGCTCCAACGTGATGGCGGCTATCTGCATGGCGGCACGGAAATCATCGTCCGTGCAAGTCACCTCGCGGGCGTCGGGCCAGTCGTCACACTTGCGCAGGGCGGTCATCACGGCAGCCATGCGCATGGCCTGCAAGCCGCAACGCACCAGGATGGCTCCCACGGCTTCGCACCCTTCGGCTTGCAGGCGGCGCATCTGGTCGCTGAAGTAGCGGGTGTGTTCCTCCCATTGGGCGGGGGTGAAGCCTACGATGGTGGGGCTTTCCAACAGGCGTTGGTGCAAGCGGAAGAGGTCTTCGCCTATCTGGCGGAAACGGCGTTCGCGGTCCACGTTGGCCGTGCCGGGGGCACAATTCTCCCACTCGATGTCCTGCGCACGGGTATAGAAGGTGAAGCGGCTGAAGAGTCCCGCCTCCAGCGTGCGAAACAGTCCTCCAAACTGTTCGGGCGTGCCGCTCAGGCAGGCGGCCAGGCAAGGGCGGCGCGCCCGCTTCGGCTCCCCATCTATCTTGAAGGAGGAAGACACCTCTTCGTGGTGATAAGCCTTGAGGAAGATGTCCTCAAAGTTGCCGTAGTCCTGCGCGAAGGCGGCACTCAGCGTGGCTATCTCGGTGGAGAAAAGGATGCAACCCGTGCGCGGGGCGGCGGCCAAGGATTCGATGAGACGGCTGCGGCTGGTGGTGGCTGGCAGGCGGAAGTAGTTGAATACGGGCGGTTCGGGACGTAGCCGGGTGTCGGGCTTGCGCTTCTCCTTCAGGGCTTGGCGCAGCTCGTTTTCCCAGGCCAGTTTGTCGTCCTCGTACTTGCGGCGCAGTTCGCGGTTGCAATGCTCGTAGTGCTCCACGGTAGGTTCCAGCAGGGCATCCAGACAGCCCAAGGAACCTTTCCCGCTCCCGGCGGGGGCCACGACGGCCAAGTAGAGCTGGGGGCTGTAGTAGCGGTCGCGGTAGAAGAAGCGGACGCCCGGCAACAGGGCACTGAGGCAGGTGAGGCTGCCCAACAGCAGGATGTCGCGCTCGCGGGGATGGACGGCTGTCTCGGTGCAGTGTTGCAACACCGGGTGCAGGGAGTCGTACACCGCCTCGGGAACGCAAGGCGCGGCGGCACGGAGCTCGTCATCTTTTTCGGACATTTCGGCCTCCTCAGCCGAGGTGTCCCGCTCGGTGGAGGGTCCATAGTGGACCCTGGACCCAAAATGGACCCTATCGCCGGCGGGGTCGTCCGCCTGTTTCTTCTTAACATACTGATAACCAGATATTACCCGCTCACGGATATCTTGCTCGTTGAAATCGGGCATGGCGTGGCGGCTGCTGTAGACCAAAATGATTTTTTCGAGTTCCTGCATAGAAAATCCTTTACCCCTGGCCTGCCTGCCCAAGCGCAAGGCGATGTCGTTGCGGGAGCCGGGACGGAAAGGGTATTCCTGCTCAAAACGCAGGAGGAAGGTCTGCAGAAAACCGGGATCGGCGGAGGTCGGGTGCGAGACGGCGGCAGCCGGGGTTCCGGCAGGCGATGGAACGGCTGGCGGAGCGGGAGCCGGGGAAGCGGCAGGCGGGACGGACGGCAGGGCGAAGGCTTCGGCCTGCGGGTTGTAATAAGCCTGCGGGTCCCAAGAGTAATAGCAGGGCTGCGTCAAGATGCCGCATTTCTCGTCGTAAGGATGATCCACGCCGTGACTGACGGCACTGCCCACGGCGGCATAGAGCGGGGCGAAGCCGCCACTGAGGTCGTCCGGACGGATGTGGACAAAGATTTTGACCCCGCAACCGCTGACGCTGCGGAACACCACCGCGACATAGGGTAGGGCGGCGGCGAGCCGGCAGATGTCGTCCGTGCGGCTGTCGGTGTGGTCCAAATCGATGCACAACAGTCCGCTGTAGGTACGCAGGTCGCTGACGGCATGTCCGCCAAAGCAGACAGCCGAAGGGGTGACGCAGGGCAGGTTGTCCTTGATACGCTTGGCTTCGGCCTCGTGCCCGGGCTGCGCTTTGAGAAGGCGGTACTCCTCCACCTTCGCCCGATGGACGTCGCTGCGGATTTCGTCCACGAATTGCGCCAACGTGGTGTCTACGGCGCATTTGCTCCGTACGCTGCCGAACCGTGAGAAACGGAAGGCGGATTCAGATGTTGTTGTTTTAGTTTCCATATAACAGATATAAAAAAGTTAGGCAAAGGCACCATTGCTTTTGCACGCCGCAAAGCACGGAATTTTTCCGAAAACGATTTTGGGCGTTTTCCGGCAGTATTAAGAACGCATAACACAGGGGAACAACGAGTTAGCCCAAATTACTGCATGCAACCTAATGTTACTTAAAAAAGCAGGCGGGAGAGGAACCGGCAAGCATTTGTAGGCATCCGTAAGCACAAGTCCGGAACAGTAACCTCCGACGGGCACCAGCAAGCATCCGCCCCGTTTCGTTTTCCCCACCTTTGCAGTGTCAACCGGTAGACACGAGGGCCAAGCGCATATGCCCTTCCAGAAATAGGCGCATTTCAACCATTAAAAAAACATTTTAATTATGTCAGTAACCTACAAACCGGTTTTCCGGGCAAACCCGCGGATGCAGGACGGCTCGGGAAAGTATTATCCCCAACTCATCGTGTGGGGAAAATCGGCCACGCTGGACACGCTGGCGGAACAGATGGCTTACGCCAGTTCGCTGACCAAAGGCGACATCAAAAGCGTGCTCACCAACTTCGTGACCGAAATGCGGCGTGAGCTTTACAACGGCCACTCCGTCAACATCGACGGCTTCGGTGTGTTCAGCCTCTCGGCGCAAAGCGTCGGCACGGAGAAAAAGAAGGATTGCGTGGCGGACAACATCAAGGCCGTGCGCATCAACTTCCGGGCGTCGAGTGCCATCCGTCCCAACTTAGACCCCGCCACCACCCGCGCCGAGGACCGCATCGACTTCGTGGACTTGGAGACGCAACTGAAACGCCTCAACCTGCAAGGCGAGGGCAACGATCTCGCCGAGGACGAGGAAGAGGATGGCGGAAACGCTTCCGGCGGCGAGGACGGCGGCGTGACGGAAGATCCGTTAACGTAAAATCATTTACAATTTAGCAATTTACAATTTACGATTTGTTAAATGGGAATTTAAACCACTGATGAACACGGATTAAACGAGATGAGCACAGATGTATCTGTCACCCTGAGCGTAGTCGAAGGGTCTCATGTAAGACCTCCTCATGCACTACGTGAGGTGTCTCGACAAGCTCGACATGACAGATACCTTAAAATCCGTGTAAATCCGTACTATCTGTGTTATCTGTGGTTCCTCCCGATAAATTATCATTTACACGAAAGGAGGTGTGAATTATGGCAATCAAGAAATCCGTCTGGGACACCATCTTGAAGGTGATCATCGCCGTGGCTTCGGCCATCGCGGGCGCGATAGGCGCCAATGCGGCGGGGATGTAAGCTTGCTCTAACCGGGATGCCCGTCCGTCATCCCATCCACACGGAGAAAACGGACGGACATCCTTCCATTCATTTTTCACTATTAAAACAAAAAATACAATGAAAACGAATCTTTCAATCAAAAAACGAATTGGGCTGCTTTGCCTGTTCCTGATAGCAGCCGGCAGTCAACTTAAAGCCCAAGAAGACTTCTATTATCTGCCCCGCTTGGCGGATTGGTCCCTCCCGACACCTACATCCTGGGAATACACCCGCCATACCGGTTACCAACCGGACCTGTCAACAGGAGCCATCGACATATCCATCCCACTTTACACCGTCTCGCATGATGACCTGTCCTGGCCCATCGAACTGCGCTACCACAGTAACGGGATTAAAGTAACCGACAACTATTTCCCCCTCGGTTACGGCTGGACGCTTTCCCCCGGATTGCGCATTACCCGTACCATTTTGGGAAAGGCGGACGAAGTCTCTACCATGGATGTACGGACCAGCAATTATACGTTCGAATACTTATGGGGAATCCAAGAGCCGGATAACAAGACAGACGCGCAACCGGACATCTACACCATCCACCTGCCGGGACATGAGACCGCTTTCCTGATGGAATCCCAAGGAGGTCAGTGGAAAGTGTCGGCCGCCAACTCTTTGCTCCGGATTGAGCCCGACTTTGACACTTACCACAATCTTTCCGGTTTCACCGTCACCGACGACAAGGGCATTCTCTATAAGTTTGGCGAAGACTATGTAGAAAAGGATCTGACGACCGGATACCCTACCGGCTGGATGCTGTATGAAGTGCAACTGCCCGGAAGCGGGAACACCCGCATCACCCTGGATTGGCAACAGCAATCTGTGATATGCAATGCGGAACTTCTGCTGAATAATTACGTAGCCATACGCGACCGTTATTATGAACAACTTGAGGAACCCGGCAGCAAGGGACCCGGATTTACGGATTACATCGCACCTCTCGATTACGATTATCCCACCGTGTCCCTCTTCCTGCCGACCCAAATCACCTTGCCGGACCGAAGCATTGTCAGCTTCGATTATTACCAATACCTGCAACGACCGTTCTTGTCCGAACTTTCAGTCACCAATCCGGACGGAAAAGAAGTGAAACACTGTACATTCACCTACCAGAACTACAAAAGGTTAGGCAGAGTCTATGTGAGCGGGGAAGGCCGCTATACCTTCGAGTATTACGGCGGCGAAGAAATGGATACCCGCTCGCAAGACTTCTGGGGGTATTACAACGGCAAAAACAACGCGACGCTTGTCCCCTCGTTCGAAATCTGGATTGACTCCTTCTCTTCCCGCATCTATACCTACAAAGGAGCCGACCGCACCATTAATGCCACAGCCATGCAGAACAATATGCTGAAGAAAATCACCTACCCCACCCGCGGGTATATGGAAGTGGAATACGAACCGCACCGTTTCGCTCCCCGTAGAGCCTACGATTTACTGATAGACGGGGAAAAGAGCGGGATGATTTCGGAAGGCGGCGGACTGCGCGTGAAGCGTACCGTCAGTGCTCCCTGCAACGGCGCGCCGGAGGTGGTACGCACGTACAAGTACGGCCCGGACGAAAACGGGGAAGGCAACACCTTTGTGAGGCCTGAGCTGCGTTGGTTCATGGACGAACAGTATTTCTATCACGGTGCGTCATCCCCGGCCTATTTGCACGACTTAGCTTATCGTCAATTGCTGATAACGGGCGTGCCCAGCTATTCATACCTGCCCACTTTCAACCCGTTTGTCTGGTATGACACGGTCACGGAGTATGAAGGCGACCACAAGACGGTCCGACATTTTGAAACCATCACCAACGGGACTACCGTTATGAGCCAAGGATCGGAACGCTTGGGAAACAACGGGAACTATGCCCCCTTGTACGTCAGTTATTACGGCAACCTGGCACAGAAAGGCTCCATGCTCCTAAGCGAACTATTTTACAGGAAAGACGGAGACGGCTTCCAATTAGCGGAAAAGCGGGAGTATGAATACAAGTCATACGGGATTCCGGAAGTAAAAGGAACCTTGTCGCGGCGGGTATACGGGAACCTTAACTATGGTGACGGCGACTTCTCCATCTCGGACGACAAGGCCGTAGCCGGCGGGTTCTATGTCGGGAACTACCGCATAAGCCTGCATGAATACCAGTTGTTCCAAGAGACCGTGACCACCTACTGCGGAACAGACTCCATCGTAACGGTACACTCCATGGACAGGGAAAGCCAAAACGGCCGGAAAGCCCTGCTGAAAGAAGAGACGTGGATCGACAGCCGGGGAGACACGTATTCCGACTGTTACTATTATCCGGACGAGGAAGAAACAGCAAACCTGATGACGGCAGCCCAACGCGCGGCCATCCCCCAACTGAAGGCGCGGAACCGCCTGTCCGTACCGCTGGTACAGATTAGGAAAAAGAACGGCGTGGAACTGTCCCGGAAAACCGTCCAATACAAAGACTACGGAAACGGCCTGCTGTTGCCGGAAAAGGAATTCTACCGCCCGGACGGGAGCACGGAGGAAGCCCGGATAGAATACCAACGGTACGACGCTTACGGACACTTGCAAGGAGCCGCGAAAGACAACTTGGAAAAAACGGTCTGGTTATGGGGCTATGCTTCCAGATATCCGGTCGCCCGCATCGAAGGTGCCTCCTATGCCGAAGTAGAGAACTGGCTGGGCGCTTCCGTCATTGCGTCATTGGCTTCCAATACGGCATCCGTGCCCACGGCGCTTGACGGGATACGCAAGAAGTTGGAAGATAAACCCGTAAAGGTAACTACCTATACTTACATCCCCTTGGTGGGCATCGAAAGCGTGACCGCGCCCAACGGCGAAAAGACTTCCTACCTGTACGATGAGGAAGGCGACAGAGCAATATGAATACTATACCAAAGAATAACCCTTTAAAACGCATATACATTATGAGAAGATTGAGAACAACGATGCTGCTACTGCTTGTACCCGGCATCCTTTCCGCCCAAAGCACGGCGGAAAACTACATCCGCGGCCGGCGGGTGTTGAACGAAGAAAACACATCCTGGATGGACCGCGTCGTCTATTATGACGGCCTGGGACGTCCGTACCAGACACTTGAACAAACTTGCCGGGACGGTTCACTTACCGGCAAGAACCTCATCAACCTGTTGGAATACGACGCCAACGGACGCCAGACCAACCAATGGCTGCCCATACAGGCGGGAGCCACCGACTACTTGCCCCTTGCCGACTTCAAGGCAAGCGCCGCCGGGCAATATGGGAACGACGCCTATCCGTACACCCAATCCGTCTACGAGGCTTCCGCCCTGAACCGTGTCATCGAGGAATACGGACCCGGGGAAGCGTGGCGGGAAGGCAGCCATGCGGTGCGCACGGACTACCTGACCAACGGGACGGACTTCCCCCTTTCTTGCAAGGACTACAGCGAGTCCGGCGAAGGCGCGCTGGTCACGGGAGGCATCCGTACCGCCGGTACATTGAAAGTGACCCGCGTCACGGACGAGGACGGGCATGTGCGCTATACCTTCACGGACAAACTGGGGAAGGTACTTTTGGAAAGAAGGATAGACGGGGACAACGCCTTGGATGCCTATTACCTGTACAACGATTACGGAAACCTGCTCTACGTGCTCCAACCCGCTTACCAAGACAGCGGTGACCTGTCCCGGCACGCTTTCAGCTATACGTACGACTATCGCCAACGCTGCATCAAATGGCAGGCGCCGGGAGCGGAGCCGATAGTGTACGAATACGACACGGCGGACAGGCTGACGTTCTCGCAAGACGGCGTACAGCGTGCCTCCAACCGCTGGACGTACTACGAGTATGACGCCCTGAACCGCCTGACCGAACAGGGCGAATGCACCGGCAAGGACAAGAGTTCCAAGACCGTCCGGATGAAGAACTACTACGACAACTATGACTTCCGCAGCCAACCGGGCTTTAACAACAGCAACTTCCCCGCAGGTACGGTGAGCGCGAAAGGCTACCTGACCGGCAGCGAGGTAACGGTGCCCGGCACCACGGCCCAGCTTTACACGGCTTATTACTACGACATCCAGGGCCGTGTGACCAGGACGGTACAGACCAACCTGTTGGGCGGTTACGACAAGGAAGAGACCGTGTACACCTTCGACGGAAGGCAGCAGCAGGTGACCCGCACGCACACGGCAAGCGGGAAGACGACCCGGACTGAAGTATATGACTATACCTACGACCACGCCGCACGCCTGACGAAGGTGGAACATACACTGGACGGGAGCAAAGTGACCCTATGCTCGTACACGTATGACGAACTGGGCAGGCTGCAAAGCAAGACCCCGCACGGCACAGCCTCGAACAAGTGGACGTACAGCTACAACATCCGTGACTGGGTGACGGGCATCAGCGGGAACAAGTTCTCGCAGGCTTTGCAGTATACGGACGGGACCAATCCCTGTTACAACGGGAACGTCAGCGGCATGACGTGGAAATCCGGCAACGAGAGCGCGACGAGAGGCTATAAGTTCGCTTATGACGGACTGGACCGGCTTCTCTAAATAGTAATATCCAAGTTATCATTAATGGAAAAAGTCTGGTAAATCATCGTACAGTCGGCCTTGCGCATGAATTTGGCCATGTCTTATTGTATTTGAACAACCAACCGTTTAGCCATAGGCAACCCAGAGTTGATAATTTTGTATATGGAAGAGCGACTATGATGTCAAAACGATTAGGATATGATTATTAGAGTATTTTTATTAAGTATCTTTATGTTTTGTGGATGCCACTGCAACTCACAAGTAAAAAATGGCTATTTATGTGATGTTGATACCATACCTTTGTGTAAATTTATACATTTATCTGATGGTTCTATGTCTGACGATATGGAATATATCATGCTAAATGGACGGCATTTAACTGCAAGGTTTATGGGAGTGGCTTTCAAAGAAGGAAAAGATTCTTTAGATTGCTACATCAAAAGGAGATATTATGCTCCACAAAATTATGATGATACGGAATTGAATCAAAGAGTAATCTTTTCTATCTTATTTGATACATATTTAAATGTCTTAGAAGTCAGACAACTATATCCGCCATTCGGGCGTGACCAAGAAAGATTCAAGAATATGTTCGTTGATATTTTCAAAGGGACAAATGGTATGTGGACAAAAAAGGTCGAAGGATATGATTTTTATGTGTATACGTATGTTACTCATCTATTTTAATCCATTCGAATCCTGAAATCTTTTCAATAAAACGAAGCAATCCTTGTTTCAGAGCAATCTGATTCATGGATTGTTTTTTTGTTTTCATTCTGAACGCCGCAATTTAATACGCCGCATTCTTCTTGGCACGATTCATTTCCGCCTCTTTCCGCTTACGAACTTCTTCGGCAATACGCCGCTTCTCTCGTTTCTCAGCCTTCAACATCCTTTCGTTCGCTTTCAACCGGGTTCCTATCAACTTTTGAATAGAACGTAACTGGACGCAAAGCCGTTCACTAAAGATTTTATCCGTGGATAGTAACTTTTCCAACTGTTTTTTCGCTACACCCGCTTCCCTCATTTCCTGCTTGTCAGTGTGAACATAAAATTTCCTTTTTTCCATAGAACTTCTAATTTTTTAATATATATCACACGTAAGGCAGTAAGGGGCGTGAGACCGTCTGAAAGACGGGAAAGGTCAAAGCGAAGTTCTGAATCGTTAAATAATATAATATAGAAGCGAGCAATGCCTTTTTATGCTATCTTTGCGCCCGAAAATCGAAATGTGGAAAGATTTGAGTAGCTTGCAACCACAGAAAAAAATGCTAAAACACATACTTTTCTGAAACAGAAGCCGGACCGCGGCCGGCCTGCCCTACTCACCGTATTTCCCGTTTGTTTTACTTAATTATTCAATTTATTAATTAGTGTAGAAGTATATGGGATACTTGTTTACATCCGAATCGGTGTCGGAAGGACACCCCGACAAAGTGGCCGACCAAATATCGGACGCTGTATTGGACAAACTTTTGGCTTACGACCCCCAGTCGAAAGTAGCATGCGAAACACTGGTCACCACGGGGCAGGTAATCTTGGCCGGTGAGGTAAAAACGAAAGCCTACGTGGACATGCCGCTCATTGCGCGCGAAGTCATCAAGAAAATCGGTTACACGAAAGGCGAATACATGTTCGAAAGCAACTCATGCGGCGTGCTGAGCGCCATCCACGAGCAAAGCCCCGACATCAACCGGGGCGTGGAGCGTGAAGACCCCATGGAGCAAGGAGCCGGAGACCAGGGCATGATGTTCGGCTATGCCACGAACGAAACGGAAAACTACATGCCCCTGTCGCTCGACCTGGCGCACCGCATCCTGCAGGTACTGGCCGACATCCGTCGCGAGGGCAAGCAAATGACGTACCTGCGCCCCGATGCCAAGAGTCAGGTGACCATCGAATATGACGATAACGGGACGCCCGTCCGCATCGACACCATCGTTGTCTCTACTCAGCACGACGAATTTATCCGGCCTGCCGATGATAGCGAAGCGGCCCAACTGAAAGCCGACGAGGAAATGCTGGCCATCATCCGCTATGACGTCATCAACACGTTGATGCCGCGTGTCATCGCCTCCATCCACGCGCCCAAGGTATTGGCTCTGTTCAACGACGACATCAAATATCACGTCAACCCTACCGGCAAGTTTGTCATCGGAGGACCTCATGGAGACACGGGACTGACGGGGCGTAAGATTATCGTAGATACCTATGGAGGCAAAGGTGCCCACGGAGGCGGTGCTTTCTCCGGTAAAGACCCCTCGAAGGTAGACCGTTCCGCCGCCTATGCCGCACGCCACATCGCAAAGAATTTGGTGGCCGCCGGGGTGGCCGACGAGATATTGGTGCAGGTCAGCTATGCCATCGGTGTGGCGCGCCCCATCAACATCTATGTCAACACCTACGGACGAAGCCATGTAGCCATGAGCGATGGCGAGATTGCCCGCAAGATAGACGAATTGTTCGACCTTCGTCCGAAGGCCATCGAAGACCGCCTGAAATTGCGCAATCCCATTTATCAGGAAACTGCCGCCTACGGACACATGGGACGCGAACCGCAAGTGGTGACCAAGCATTTCCGTAGCCGTTATGAAGGCAACAAGGACATCGAAGTGGAACTTTTCACATGGGAGAAACTGGACTATGTAGATAAGGTGAAAACCGCTTTCGGCTTATAAGCCTTCCCTTACACAAAGTTTGGCGAAAGTCGTGCTTATGCCTCGCAAAGCATTATCCTTCGCCAAACTTTGTTTTGTGCGGTGTGGACATGCCGTTTTTTTGCGGAAAAATTTCTACCTTTGCCCGCAATAATAATATAGAGGTGAGAAAGCTAATGATGAACAAAATAAATTCCGTGTGCGTCTATTGCGCTTCGAGCACCAAGATTGACGCTTTGTATGTAAACGCCGCCCATGAATTGGGGACTTTGTTAGGCCAAGCTGGCATCCGTGTGATAAACGGAGCCGGAAACCGTGGCCTGATGGCCGCCATATCCGATGCCGCACTGGCCGCAGGCGGAGAGGTGACAGGCGTCATTCCCCGCTTCATGGTAGAACAAGGCTGGCATCATACGGGGCTGACGGAGCTGATAGAGGTAGAAGACATGCACCAGCGGAAAGAGACGATGGCACGGTTGAGCGATGCGGTGATAGCCCTGCCCGGCGGATGCGGCACGCTGGAGGAGTTGATGGAAATCATCACCTGGAAGCAACTGGGGCTTTACTTGAACCCCATCGTCATTCTGAACACCAACGGCTACTACGACCCGCTGTTCGCCTTCTTCAGCCGGGCGGTAGAGGAGCGTTTTATGGGAAGTCGGCATAGTGAGTTATGGCGTGTGGCACGCACACCCGCCGAGGCCGTAGAACTGATACGCGCCACTCCGATATGGGATGTGGCGATACGTAAATTCGCCGAAATATGATGAATGCCGTGCAGAGTGTCCTGTCCGTATGTACGGTTGGATTAGAGGCTTTACCGCTTCCCTATTCTCCCGGACGTGACGACGGCATCTCTTTAGTGCTGTTGGCATGCTTTTTCTTGTCATCCTACGTATTGGCCCACAGTTACAAGTTCTTGCTGCAATTGGGGAGTTGCTTCCTGCTGCATCGGGACAGAGCCAGCATATTCGGCACCTCGGTCGGGTCGGACATGCGCTATCTGCTTCTTCTCGTCCTACAGACTTGCATATTGACCGGGCTTTACATCTTTATCTGCTTCAGCGCGGCCCGTCCGGAGCAGGTCAGTGAGATAAACTCGATGGGATTATTGGGCGTATGCGTGGCAGGCAGCCTCGTTTATCTGAGCTTAAAGTGGCTGGCGTACGCATTGTTGGGATGGATATTTTTTGATAAGTCGGTTTCCTCTTTTTGGGCGGAATCGTACGCTACCCTCATCTATTACTCCGGATTTTTGGTTTTCCCGTTTCTGCTTTTGGCCATCTACCTCCATTTCAGTCTGCAAATATCTGTTATAATCGGGCTCTTTTTGCTTGGTTTGGTTAAAATATTGATACTTTATAAGTGGATAAAACTTTTTTGTAACAGTTTATTCGGTGGTTTGCTTTTGATTTTGTACTTTTGCGCCCTTGAAATCATACCCTGTCTTATGTTTTACAAGGGGATGACACAACTAAACGATTATCTGATAATAAAATTTTAGGACGTGAAAATTAAGAAAGTGCTAGTATCGCAGCCGAAGCCTGCGTCAGAAAAGTCTCCGTATTACGATATAGCCGCGAAGTATGGCGTGAAGATAGATTTCCGCCCGTTTATCAAAGTGGAAAGCGTGTCGGCAAAAGAGTTCAGACAGCAAAAGGTCTCTATCCTGGACCACACGGCTGTCATCTTTACCTCTCGTCATGCCATCGACCACTTTTTTCACTTGTGTACGGAGTTGCGCGTGACGATTCCCGAAACGATGAAATACTTCTGTGTGACGGAATCCATTGCGTTGTACATTCAGAAGTATGTGCAATATCGCAAGCGTAAAATCTTCTTTGGACAGACCGGTAAGTTCGAAGATTTGTTGCCTGCCATTCAAAAGCATAAGACGGAGAAGTATCTGGTCCCCATGTCGGATGTGCATACGGACGAAATCAAGAATACGTTGGATAAATACAAAATACAGCATACCGAGGCTGTCATGTATCGTACGGTAAGCAACGATTTCCAACCGGGTGAGTCGTTTGATTATGACATGTTGGTGTTCTTCAGTCCGGCCGGAGTGGCTTCATTGCAGAAGAATTTCCCCAACTTCGAACAGAAGGAGATAAAGATTGGGACATTTGGCTCTACAACGGCTCAGGCGGTTCGTGACGCCGGTCTTCGTCTTGACTTGGAGGCTCCTACCGTCAAAGCTCCTTCAATGACGGCCGCGCTCGATATGTTTATCAAGGAAAATAACGAAGTAGAAGCATAAGTGAGGAATTTGTGCAAGCCTGAAAGGCTGAATAAAAAGAAAATAATAGAGAAGGTATTCGCGGGAGGCTCGCGTTCCTTCTCTATTTTTCCTTTGCGGGTGGTCTGGATGCCGGTAGAGGAATTGGACGCGCAGGCCTCGGTCTTGGTGAGCGTATCGAAACGGCGTTTCAAACGGGCGGTAAAACGTAACCGGGCAAAACGTCAAATCCGCGAAGCCTATCGGCTGAACAAGCAGCCCTTACTCGACACGCTATTCGAGGCCCGGTGCCGTGTGGCGATAGTCTTCATCTACTTGGCCGACGAGCTGATGGACTCGTCCGTTATCGAAAGCAAAATGAAAACTGCCTTGGCGCGCATCGCCGAAAAAGTCTCGGCACAAGGATGATTCGACGAGGGTTGACATATCTATTGCTACTTCCCATTTATTTTTACCAGAAGTGCATTTCCCCCATGTTGGGACCTTCTTGCCGCTTTACGCCCACGTGCTCTCAATATGCAGTGGAGGCATTGAAGAAACACGGGCCCGTCAAAGGACTTTATTTAGCCATTCGCCGCATCCTCCGTTGTCATCCGTGGGGAGGTTCAGGATATGACCCGGTTCCCTGAATCCTATACTTATTATATATATATGACCTATCCTGTTGACATCCATACGCACCGTTTGCCGAACGCGCCGGGACAAGCTATTGTAAACTGCTTGCCCGATGCTTTCCAAGCACAACCTGAAGGCTGGTATTCGGTAGGACTTCATCCCTGGTACGTGGACAAGTACGTATGGAACGATGACGCCTTCCGTTCTTCTTTTGAAACCATTCTCCGTCATCCGCAAGTATTGGCTGTCGGAGAAGCGGGGCTTGACAAGCTGGCCTCCGTCCCCCTTTCCTTTCAGCTGGAAGTGTTCCGATACCAAGCGACGTTGGCCGAGACAACAAGCAAGCCGCTCATTATCCACGTAGTGAAAGCTGTTGATGAATTGTTGGCCTTGCAAAAAGAGTTGAAGCCTGCCGTACCTTGGATTATCCATGGCTTCCGCGGGAAAAACGCCCAAGCCGCATCCTACCTGCGTCATGGCTTCTATCTGTCGTTTGGAGAAAAATACAACACCGAGACTTTACGGCAAGTGCCTGTCGACAGATTGTTCCTTGAGACGGACGAAAGCAAGGAAAACATCATGAAACTTTATGAGCGTGCGGCCGACGAACGCGGAATATCTGTTCAAACGTTGCGTGAAAGCGTCGCGCGGAATATTCGTAAAGTCTTTTTTAGCCATTAAGTTTTGTTACTTCAAAGAAAGGTCGTACTTTTGCGGCAAAAGTAACACTTAAATCATTAAACGATAAATCATTCGATGAATTTTGTAGAAGAATTAAGATGGCGTGGCATGCTCCACGATATGATGCCCGGCACCGAGGAGTTGCTGGCAAAGGAACAAGTGACTGCTTACATCGGGTTTGACCCCACGGCCGATTCGTTACACATCGGACACCTGTGCAGTGTGATGATTCTGCGCCACTTCCAACGTTGCGGACACAAGCCGATAGCGCTTATCGGCGGCGCCACGGGTATGATTGGCGACCCCTCGGGCAAGTCAGCCGAACGTAACCTGCTGACGGAGGAAACCTTGCGCCACAACATGGAAGGTATGAAGAAACAACTGAGCAAGTTCTTGGACTTCGACTCGGACGCCCCCAACCATGCGGAACTGGTGAACAACTACGACTGGATGAAAGACTACAGTTTCCTGGACTTCGCCCGCGAAGTGGGCAAGCACATCACCGTGAACTACATGATGGCAAAGGACAGCGTGAAGAAACGCCTGAACGGCGAGGCGCGTGACGGACTTTCGTTCACCGAGTTCACTTACCAACTGTTGCAAGGCTACGACTTCCTCCACTTGTACGAGACCAAGGGATGCAAGCTTCAGATGGGCGGTAGCGACCAGTGGGGCAACATCACCACCGGCGCCGAACTGATTCGCCGCACCAACGGCGGTGAAGTTTACGCATTGACTTGCCCGTTGATAACAAAAGCCGACGGCGGCAAGTTCGGCAAGACCGAAAGCGGAAACGTCTGGCTCGACCCGCGCTATACGTCACCTTATAAGTTCTACCAATTCTGGCTCAACGTGAGCGACGAGGATGCCAAGCGTTACATTAAGATATTCACTGCCTTGAGCAAGGAAGAAATAGAAGCCCTGACCGCCGAGCACGAAGCCGCTCCGCACCTGCGCGTCCTTCAGAAGCGTCTGGCCAAGGAAGTCACCGTCATGGTACACTCCGAAGACGACTACAACGCCGCCCTCGAAGCCTCCAACATTCTCTTTGGCGGCGGTACGTCGGAAGCGTTGAAGAAGTTGGACGAAGCCACGTTGCTTTCCGTATTCGAAGGCGTACCCCAATTTGAAGTATCGCGCGATGCTTTGGGCGCAGGCGTCAAAGCCGTCGATTTGCTGGTAGAGCAAGCAGCCGTGTTCCCCTCGAAAGGCGAGATGCGCAAGTTGGTACAAGGCGGCGGCGTATCGTTGAATAAGGAGAAGTTGGCAGCCTTCGACCGCGTCATTACGACTGAGGATTTATTGGACGACAAGTATTTGCTCGTTCAGCGCGGTAAGAAGAACTATTACCTGATTATCGCAAAGTAAGTTTTTTACTTTTCATATTTGAAGAGGACGTGTCTTTCTCCTGTCTGGCACGCCCTCTTCTTTTTTTCATAAAAGACACGGCAAGATGCTCCGCTGTAAATGATGCCTCAAACCATGGTTTTTCCTTTTGCGAAACTTAGCTTTTATCTGCTGAAAGTTTCACGCTTTCACCATCTTTCATCTTCCTGATTCTCAGGTATATGTTGTGAAACATACCTTCCTTTCACGCTCGGACATGTTTCACGCTGTATGGTAAAATCGTACATCTATGTGCATAAATCGTACAGAATCGGTTCCTAAGAGAACATTCCGCATCCTCCACAAAAAGGAGATGTGAAACATCCGTGAAGGATGTATCTTTCACAACATTCGATTTAAAATCAAGCAGTTGGGGATGTCGTGAAGGCGTGAAACTTACATTGGAGAGATTGGTGTAAAGGGTGAAACATACACAGCCTTGCCAATACAGACATGGCATGTTCTCAAGCGGCCAAATTACGTTTAATCAGAAGGCCGCTCCCATTTAATGTGCCGTCCCGTCCCATTAAATGTAAAGGGGCGGCACATTAAATGATAATTCAGCGGGATGATTTCAGTCCCCCCAAGGGGGCTGTCCTACTCATTTATCACATAAAATTAGAATGCGACAAAGAATTAAGAATAAAGTTTTGTTATTTGATTTATTTTTTATAGATTGCGGGCGTAACTAACCAATAGATAGTTGAATTATGAAAAAATTAATGTTCGCATGCGCCGCTGCGCTGAGTATGGTAGTGGCCTGTCAGAATGACGAAGGGGTAAACAACAACGTGCCGAAAGAGTACAAGCCCATTGAACTGACGGAAGCGCAAACCCGTATGGCTTCCGAGAGCACGGACTTTGCTTTCCGCTTTTTCCAAACAGCCTGTGAGGTAATAGGAAAAGAGGAACAGAACAAGAATAAACTGATACTTTCGCCCGTCAGTGCATCGTATGCGCTCTCCATGGCAGCTAACGGAGCCGATGGAGCGGCACTGACCGAACTGACTGAGGCGCTCGGTTTTTCCAGTTTCAGCATCGATGAAATCAACGCTTACAACCAAAAGTTGGTGCAGGAACTGGTGCAACAGGACAATACGACCTTGCTCAGCATGGCCAACTCGTTGTGGATATTGGAAGACCCGGAAATGCCGGACGATGATTTCCAAATATTAAAATCTTACCAAGATGCCTTGAAAAAGAACTATGACGCCGAGGTGCGGGAGGAAGAAAAGCCCAAGGCCAAGGACGCCATCAACGCGTGGTGTGCCGACAAGACGAACGGCTGCATCCTGGAATTTCTGAAAGATGACCCGGACGAGAAAGCCCTGTTGTTGAATGCGCTCTACTTCAAAGGGCTGTGGGAAGAACCTTTTGACAAAGACCTGACCCGGAACGAACTGTTTACCAACGAAGACGGCACGCAAACGGAAGTAGCCATGATGAATGGGCAATCCCGTCACCAGTTTGCACAGAACGACTTGTATGCCACGGTGCGCCTGCCTTACGGCAATGGCGCGTTCGCCTTGCAGGTGATATTGCCGCAGGAAGGCGTGACATTGGCGCAATGCATCGAAGCCTTGAACGGCGCAAGCTGGAAAGTCTTGCAGGAAAGCATGACGTGGGAAGAAGTGGACGTGAAACTCCCCAAGTTCACTATTAAAGATTACCAAAACAGCTTGATTAGGGTGTTGATGGCTATGGGCGTGCAAGAAGCGTTCCGTAGTTCAGCCGATTTCAGTAAAATGGCGAATAAGGAATTGATGATAAACTCCGTGGACCAATCTGTCTATTTTAAGCTGGATGAAGAAGGAACGGAAGCGGCGGCGGTAACCAGTATTGGATCCGATTTGGCCGCTCCTGACCCCAATCCGTATGAAATCTATGACTTCCACGTAACCCGTCCGTTCCTCTTCCTGTTGACGGAGAAGAGCACGGATAGCGTGCTGTTCATGGGGCAGGTTACGGGATTCTAAAAGAATCGGAATCACGCCGGACATTACGAGCCGCGTGACGCAAAATTTGCTCATTTAACCAATTGTCAGAAATCCTTGCTGCAAGCAGAAACTGTTTTAGCTAATAGTAAGAGAGTGCCAAGGACTTTATTGCAAGTCTCTTGGCACTCTCTTTAACAGATATCGGCACGAACCGTGTTTACCAGTTCTCCTTCTTCACTTCGAAGTAAGCCTGCGGATGGAGGCAAGCGGGGCAAGTCTCCGGCGCTTCCTTGCCTACATAGATGAAACCGCAATTGCGGCATTGCCATACCACTTCACCGTCCTTGGCGAATACCTTGGCGTTCTCGATGTTGCTGATGAAAGCGCGATAACGCTCTTCATGCCCTTTCTCGGCCACGGCGATGTTGCGGTACATGAGGGCGATTTCGGGGAAACCTTCTTCATCGGCCACGTCGGCAAAGTGGGGATAGTCCTTGGTCCATTCCTCGTTTTCACCGGCGGCTGCGGCTTGCAGGTTCTCCAGCGTAGTACCGATGATTCCTGCGGGATAGCTGGCGGTAATCTCTACCATGCCGCCTTCGAGCCACTTGAACATGCGTTTGGCGTGTTCCTTCTCCTGGTCGGCCGTCTCGGTGAAGATGGCGGCAATCTGTTCGTAACCTTCCTTCTTGGCTGCGCTGGCAAAGTAAGTGTAGCGCATACGTGCTTGTGACTCGCCTGCAAACGAGGTCAGCAAATTCTTCTCAGTCTGAGTTCCTTTAATGCTCTTAGCCATAATCAATTGCTTTTTAGAGTTAATAATCTGTAACCGGATTTTTTAATTCTACAAAGATAATGAAATAACTTTCATAAAGAAAAGAAAAAGCTTATATTTGGATTATAAAAACCAAAATAATTATGAAAAAGATATTCCGTTCTCTTCCGGCTATTTTATTCGTGCCGCTTCTTTCCGCATGTTTCGGTCCAAGTGCAATATCGGTGAGTAATGCGCAAAACAATGCGGACTATACAGTCAGTTATCTTTTTGAGCATGACGGTTGCCGGGTGTACCGTTTCTATGACGCCTGGTCGCATAGTTATGTCTATTTTACAACACAAGGAGACGTGACAAGCATCCCTAATGACTCTACGCGCCAACAAACCATTACCTATAGACAAAGAATGGACAGTACTTTCATTAAAAACACTGAAAGATAGCATCTGTTTGCTTTATTTTACGTACTTTTGCGCTTTCTTTTTTCATAGGATAACAAACATCAATAGGTAACTAACAGAAAATGAAAGCGTTTGAATTCAGGCCGAAGTTGTATTCGAGCTTAAAAAACTATTCGAAGGAACAGTTTATGACCGACCTTATGGCCGGTATCATTGTGGGTATCGTAGCTCTTCCGTTGGCTATTGCCTTCGGCATCGCTTCGGGCGTATCGCCTGAGAAAGGCATCATCACCGCTATTATCGCCGGTTTCTTAATCTCTCTGCTGGGGGGAAGCAAGGTGCAGATAGGCGGACCTACGGGAGCATTCATCGTCATCATTTACGGCATTATCCAGCAGTACGGGGAAGCGGGACTGATTGTGGCCACGCTGTTGGCGGGCGTCATTTTGGTTTTATTAGGCGTATTCAAGTTGGGGGCGGTCATTAAGTTTATCCCTTATCCTATTATCGTAGGTTTTACAAGTGGCATCGCGGTCACTATCTTCACGACCCAGATAGCCGATGTGTTCGGCCTGCAATTCGGAGGAGAGAAAGTGCCGGGCGACTTTGTAGGCAAATGGATGCTTTACTTCCGGCATTTCGACACCGTAAACTGGTGGAATACCGCCACGGCTTTGGTCAGCATTGCCATTATAGCTTTGACGCCCCGTTTCTCCAAAAAGATTCCCGGCTCGTTAGTAGCCATCGTATTGGTGACCGTAGCTGTCTATTTGATGGAGACTTATGGAGGCGTCACGTGCATCGACACCATTGGCGACCGCTTCAGCATCCGTGCCGAATTGCCCGACGCGGCCATTCCCGCCCTCGATTGGGAAGCCGTGAAAAACCTCTTTCCCGTAGCTATTACCATTGCTGTGTTGGGCGCTATCGAGTCATTGCTTTCGGCCACGGTAGCCGATGGCGTGATAGGCGACAAGCATGATTCCAATACGGAACTGATAGCCCAAGGCGCGGCCAATATCATCACCCCGCTCTTTGGCGGCATTCCCGCCACGGGAGCCATAGCCCGCACCATGACTAATATTAATAATGGTGGCAAATCACCTGTAGCGGGCATTGTCCATGCGGGTGTGTTGCTCCTTATCCTGCTTTTCCTTATGCCTTTGGCGCAATACATCCCGATGGCTTGCTTGGCAGGTGTGTTAGTGATTGTATCTTACAACATGAGCGGTTGGCGCACGTTCAAGGCGTTGATGAAGAATCCCAAGTCGGACGTGACTGTGTTGCTCATTACGTTCTTCCTGACGGTGATTTTCGACCTGACCGTAGCCATTGAATGGGGACTGGTCATTGCCAGCGTGCTCTTCATGCGCCGTGTGATGGAGACCACCGAGATTTCAGTCATCAAGAACGAGATAGACCCCAGCAAAGAGTCGGATTTCGACTCGCACGAAGAACATCTGGTTATTCCTAAGGGCGTAGAAGTCTATGAAATCAACGGTCCCTACTTCTTCGGTATCGCCACTAAGTTTGAAGACGTGATGGCTATGTTGGGCGACCGTCCCAAGGTGCGTATCGTCCGTATGCGCCGTGTGCCGTTCATTGACTCTACGGGCATACACAATCTGGAAAACCTCTGCCGCATGTCGCAAAAGGAGAAGATAACCATCGTGCTCTCCGGTGTCAACGAGAAGGTTCACAAAGTACTGGAAAGGTCGGGCTTTTACGAACTTTTGGGCGAGGAAAACATTTGCCCCAATATTAATGTCGCATTGGAGCGGGCGAAGCAGTTGATTTGATTACTTCACCTCCAGCATAACCCCTACGCCCCGCACGGTCTTCAACGAGATGGAAGGGTCGTCCTCCAACATCTTGCGCAGTTTGGAAATGAACACGTCCAGGCTGCGCGAGGCAAAATAATCATCCTCCGTATTCCAAAAGCGGCTGAGAATGGCCTCGCGGCGCACCACCTCATTCTTATTCTTGACCAACAACTCCAGCAATTGATTTTCACGGACGGTAAGCGGACGTTCTTTCTCCGTACGGTCATCGCGCAGGGTAGCGCGTGCAGCGTCAAAGGTATAACAGCCCAACTTGTGCAACGTTTCCGAACGGAGCCTGCCTCCCGTGTTCATTTTCATGATGGCATGGATGTGCGCGTCCAGTTCGTCGGGAGCAAAAGGCTTCTTGATGTAGTTATTGATTCCCAGCTCATAGCCCCGCTTCACATCTTTGGGCGAGGTCAAGGCGGATGTGAAAAGAATGGGCGTATAGCCGTCCGTCTCACGAATGTGACGCACCATCTCAAAACCGTCCATAACGGGCATGTCGATGTCGCTCACGATAATGTCCGGCTTATTTGCCTCCCAGGCTTTCAAGCCCTCGGCACCGTTGGAAGCGGTGGTCACTTCATAGCCTCCCACCATATCTTCCAGCCCCGAACGGATAATATATGCCAAGTTAGGGTCGTCTTCCACTAACAAAAGTTTGATGTCCATAGCTGTATTAGTTGTTATTTGTGCGGCAAATATAGCATAAATTTCGTGCTAAATGGAATATCCGGTATCCTATTTATTCATTCCATCGGATTACATCCGCCGGTAATAATACGTTGCTCTCTCCTTCATTTATGGGCGGGTGTTTCAAAAACAGAACCGGGATAATGTCTTTGTCTTTGGCGAAAGGCAATTTCTTCGCTTTCTCTACTAAATGATTCTGCAAGGATACGGCATTTTCACTTTCAGTCCATTTGCATTCTCCTACCAACAAATGTTTTTTATCCTCTGATTGTGCTACTACATCCAATTCTATTCGCTCTGTTTCTGATACATTTCCCCACCAACGCGAAGCCGCATCCCAAACGTGTCCGAACAGTTCATTCCCGCTCACCGCATTTCTGCACAGTCTTTCCCAATGTAACGATACATAGCGGGAAAATTCTGACGAGATCCGTTGCTCTACCCGTTGAGTACGCCCCAATCCTATCAGGGAACGGCTAGGAATAATAAAACGGAAATAGAAATCCATGAAAGGGTCAGCTATCCGGTAAAGACTTTTCTTCGAGTTGCGGATATTTTCGCCAAAAGGTAATTCCCGCTCTACGTAACCCAATTGCATCAGTTTATTTAAGGGGTTTCCTAAGTCTGTCGCCTTCTTCCCCAATCGGGAGGCTATCTCAGACAAACGGTTACAACCGTTTCCTATAACCGAAAGAATGGTTTCGGATTGTGAGGACTGGGTCAAATCGTCCAGAAATAACCGCATAGGCTCTTCGTAAAGTGTCCCGTTCGTGCTGAGCAGATGATAACGGATGGCTTCCTGCAGGTTACTTTCCGTTTCCCGTAGCTCCCAATAACGAGGCACTCCTCCCCATACACTGTATTCCTCTACGGCTTGTATTTCGTTGACATGCAGTACTTCCTGTAAGTAGGAACAAGGTATGGGACCTAATTTTAAAATTACATCCGCACGTCCATACAAGGGGTCTGAGGCATCCATAACCAACCGTTGCATCATCCGTTGGGACGAGCCGCAAAGTATTAAATGATAGTTACGGTCTTTGCGGTCCACTATTTTTTGAAGGATAGAAGGCAATTCGGGACAGGCGCGTACCATATAGGGGAACTCATCCAAACAAAGTGTTGTCCCTTTCGGACATCTCAGATTGAGTTGACCGAACAAGGATTCCCAATCGGGATAATAGACGCTGTCGAAGCCCGGATATTTGTCCGCCAATAACTGGGCTAACAATTCCCGCTGACGGCTTTGCTCGGAATTGTCCGCCATGAAATACAAATCGTTTTCCGATAGTATCCGTTTAATCAGCGTGGATTTTCCTAATCGCCGACGACCGTAGATGACGATAAACTGTGCTTTATTCGATGCAAAGGCCCTTGCCAACCGATGTTGTTCTTCCTTCCTGTCTACAAATTCCATACTTTACCCGATTATTATGTTTCTCGAACATTATGTTTCTGAGATATAATTTTTCTCTCGCAAATTTACGATTGAAAACTTTACCCGCCAAACTATTTCTTCTAAAAAGAAAGCGCAGCCCCGAACGGATAATATATGCTAAGTTTGGGTCGTCTTCCACTAACAAAAGTTTGACGTCCATAGCTCTGTACCACTAATGATTGTCCTGGCAAATATAATACAATTTGTTCATTATAAATTAAGTATACGAATCATTTTGGAAATATAGATGGATTTTTATACTTTTGTGCTTCATTAACTTTAAATACACCATTAGATGCCTTTATTATTGAAGTATAGACTTATTCTCCTGTTTCTATTTTTGCCCTTTAGTGTTGTCACGTATGGACAATATTTTAAGAAACTGGGAATTAAGGAAGGATTATCCAATCTTTCAGTCCTATCCATTTATCAAGATACATTGGGGCGCATGTGGTTTGGAACAAATGAGGGTGTGAATGTCTATGACGGGACTCAGATAGAGAAAATTAAGAGCTATGAAATGACGTCGCCTGACGGGGCTGTCGTGAAGAAATTCATGAACGGACGGGTAAATCAAATCGTAGGTGACTGTTCAGGAAGGGTGTATATCAATAATAATGGCGCTTTAGTTGAATATGATGTATTGACGGAACGTTTTACGGAGATTTATCCGCGTCATGTCAGGGCTTTGGCTGTGATAAATGATCGGCTTTGGTGTTTCGTGCGCGATTCTCTATGCGCGTATAACTTGGATGAGAGGACGTTAGCCCTGCAAAAACGGATAGAAGTGTCTACGGTCAATTGCATGGTGCAATATGGAAACGATTTATATATCGGTACAGTCGACGGACTGTATTGCTGGAACGGGGAAAAGCTAAAAACTGTATTGCCGGATATTGAGATTTATCGTTTGTTTGTCAGTAGTTTAGGCGAATTGTGGATTGGATCGCGCATGAATGGACTTTTTCACCTGAGCAAAAAAGGCGAATTGATAAAGGAGGAATCCGCAGCGTCCAAAGTTATCAGCGGCCAGATTCGGGAGTTTGTGGAGGATGACAAGCAGAATATCTGGTTCGGGACTTTTGAAGGCCTGCAGGTATATAATCCTTATAGGAAGACGTTTAAAACGTATAAGCCCGGAACTTATCCGGGCTTGTTGGAGCATGAGTCCGTATTTTCTTTATATCGTGACAAGCAAGGGACAATCTGGGTGGGTTCTTATTATGGTGGCGTCAACTATTTTAATATGGGGAACGACTTGTTCACTTATTACCATCCTTACCATGAGAAGAATGGGAAGTGCCTGAATTTTCCGGTTATCGGTCAGATTGTGGAGGACAACGAGCACGATTTGTGGATTGCGACAGACGGTGGCGGCGTCAACCGCTATTACCGCAAGACCGCCACGTTTACTTACTTTGAGGCATCGGCCTCCGAACCGAACTCTATCCCTCATGATAATATTAAGACATTGGCTTATGACCGGGAGCACGATTGCATTTATATCGGTACATACACCGGAGGTTTAAGTCGTTATGACAAACAAACCGGGAGATTTTACCATTATTCGGGTCGGAAGGACGGTCCCGGTAACAGCATTTATTATTGTTTGTATAAAGAAGGGCGTTTATACGTGGCCGCGGAAAACGGGCTGTGGGTGTTGGATGTGAAAGCGGACAGGTTTGAGTTGATAAGCGGACTTGAATATTTTACGTTGGAGATCGATTCCCACGGCAATTTATGGATGGCTTCGGACAGCGATTTGTACAAGATGAATCTACAGACTCGGGAGATAGAGGCTGAGACGGAACCGGAGCGTTTCATGAATGAGAAAGTGCGGGTGACCAAAGTCATGACAGCCAAAGACGGAACCGTTTATTTTGCCACCTTAGGTTCCGGCGTGTTTTCCTATAATCAGATGACTGACAGTGTCCGGCATTATACCTCGGGCGCGAACGGCCTGCTGAGCGATTATTGCTACAACCTGGCCGAAACACCCATGAATCATATCCTGATAACCAACGACCGGGGAATTTCGATTTACTCTCCGTTCAACGGCACGGTACGTTCCATAGAGTTGTCTGCCAATAAGGGGATGATTTCCGCGGTGACGGATGGCGGCGGCATCTGCATTGCGGGCGACGACCGCATCTACATTGGCGGAGTGGACGGGATGATGGCTTTCAATGAAAGGGCGCTTTATGAACAGTACAAAGCGGACGCTAACTTCTATTTTGCCGACTTGTCCGTCAATAATAAGAAAGTCGTGCCGGGAGGGGAGAAAGGCATTCTGAAACAGGCTTTGCCTTTCACCCGCGAAGTGGAGCTGGCTTATGACTGGAATAATATCTCGCTGACTTTTGCCAACTCCAATTATATCGCTTTGGACCGTACCACGGCTTATCAATATAAGTTAGAAGGATTTGACGAGGAATGGATCCCTACCGATCATTATGAACTGAGTTATACCAATCTGCCTCCCGGCAAATACCGCCTGCGGGTGCGCGAGACGGGTAACAAGTTAGGGGCTTCGTATAATAAGGAAATTGCCTTGGGCATCCGTATCTGTTCTCCGTGGTTTGCTAACGGATGGGCTTATGGAGTGTATCTGCTGGTCGTGACGGGCGTCTGTTATGGTTTGTGGCGCATACGCCGTGCCCGTCGGCAACTGGCCGTGTCGTTGGAGAACGAGCGGATGGAGAAAGAGCGAATAGAGGAAGTGAACCGGCTGAAGCTGCGTTTCTTTACCAACGTCTCCCACGAATTCCGTACGCCGCTGACGCTGATTGTGGGGCAGGCGGAAATGCTGCTGCAGGAGGTGAACCTGCCTCAGGCGGCACTGAAGAAAATGCGCCACATCTATAAAAACGCTTTGCAGCTGCGTTTCCTGATCACGGAACTGCTCGATTTCCGCAAGCAGGAGCAGGGCTTCCTGACATTGAAAGTGGAATGCGGAAATATCGTCGCGTTAGTGAAGGACGTTTGCGCTTCGTTTGACGAGCTGGCCAAGCGGCGGAACATCGGCTACACGGTTGTGTGCCCGGAGGCTGAAATCCGGTTGTGGTTCGACCCGATGCAGTTGCAGAAGGTTTTTTATAACCTCGTGGCGAACGCCTTCAAATATACCCCTGCGGAGGGAAGCGTGACGGTGACCGTCCGTCGTCTGCAGACCCATGCGGAGATAACTGTGGCGGATACGGGCTGCGGCATTCCGGCCGGAGAGCGTGCGCGGATTTTCGAACGGTTCTATCAGGGAGAAACCCCCGCGGAAGACGGGGCGGGTGGAAGCGGCATAGGCTTGGCCTTCAGCAAGGGCATTGTGGAAGCCCATCATGGAAGCATCCGCGTGGAGAGCGGGGTGGGGCAGGGCAGTGTGTTTACGGTCAGCCTGCCCTGGGGCAACGGACACTTCTCCGAGGAAGAGCTGACGCGCAAGCCGGCGCCGTTGACCGCTGACGAGCATCCGGAAAGGTGGCTGGCCGAAGAGAAGGAGGACAAACCGGACGGGGAAACGGCAAGGGAAGCGGACGACGGGCGCACCCTTATCCTGATTGTGGAAGATGACGGGGAAATGCGGCGGATGCTGACCGAAATCTTCGGACCCTATTACCGGGTGTGTCGGGCGTCGGACGGACAGGAAGGTTACGAAGAGGCCTGCCGCCTGCGGCCTGACCTGATTGTCAGCGACGTGATGATGCCCGTAATGTCCGGCGAGGAGATGTGCCACAAGATAAAGAACAATGTGGAGCTGGCCTACATCCCCGTCGTGCTGCTGACGGCCCGGGTGTCGGAGGATTACATGCTTGAAGGCTACTTGTCGGGTGCGGACGCCTATATCGCCAAGCCTTTCAACGTGAAGTTACTGCTGGCGCGTTGCGCCAATCTGCTGGCCGTCCGGCAAGCGCTCCTGCGAAAGCTGTCCGCCACGGGGCAGGCCGACGCCGGCGGGCGCGAAGAGGCGAAGGGGCTTTCCGTACCGGACCGGAAATTGCTGGATGCCGTGGTAAAGGTGATCCGAGACAACTTCGACAATCCTGATTTTGACATGGACATGCTGGCCAAGGAACTGCATATCGGCCGCAACAAAATGTTTGTCCGCGTCAAAGAGATAACCGGGCTGACGCCGAACGAGTTCGCCCTGAAGATGAAGTTGGAGGAGGCACTGTATCTGTTGCAGAACGAACCGCTGCTGAACATTGCGGAGATTTCTTACCGGTTGGGCTTCTCATCGCCGCGTTATTTCAGCCGTAGCTTTAAAAGCTTCTACGGGGTGCCTCCCCAGGCCTATCGTAAGAAAGATGGCGGGGACGACATGCATTCCATCCGGTAAAGCCGGGGGTAGATGGCGATGGAATGTGCCCAAATTGTACGGATAGGTGCCCAATTTGTACCGGGTACAGTTCCTGCACCTTTATTACATAATATGGTTAACTTTAAAAAACGAAAAGTATCTTAATTTGCGGTGTCTCCCGTTTGATGATGTGACGGGTGGCAAATGAGAGTTATTTAATTTTTTAATGTTAATCACAAAATCTACCTTCAGTTTATGAGGCACAAGATTTGTATGTTTGTTTTGGCTTTGCTGGTCTTACATTCGGGTAAGGCCACGGGGGGCGACACCCGCCTCCGGCCAACGGTTGCCGTGCAGCAATCGAAAGAAAAAGTTGTGACCGGTGTCGTCTCGGACGACATGGGGCCTGTGGCCGGAGCCACAGTGCGCATTAAAGGCACCACGACCGGTGTGGTGACCAATATGGACGGGGAATTTACATTGAAGGTTCCTGTCGGTTCCACTATTTTAGTCTCCTTTATCGGCTATAAAGACCGGGAGATAGTCTACAAGGGGGAAGCCAAACTGGACATCCGGCTGAATGAGAATGTGACCAACCTTGATGAAGTACAGATCATCGCGTACGGAACGACGAAAAAGGTCACTATCACCGGCGCTCTTTCTTCGGTGAAATCGGATGAAATCCTGAAAAGTCCTACGGGTAGCATCACTAACGCCCTGACCGGCAAAGTGACGGGATTGGCCAGTGTGCAGAGTTCCGGCCAGCCCGGTGCGGATGACGCCACGCTGTATGTGCGCGGTGTGGGCTCTCTGTCCGAAGGCCTTTCCTCGCCCTTGGTATTGGTGGACGGGGTGGAACGCTCGTTCGGACAGCTGGATCCCAATGAGGTGGAAGACATTACGGTGCTGAAGGACGCTTCCGCCACTGCGGTGTTCGGTGTGCGCGGCGCGAACGGCGTTATTTTGGTGACGACCAAACGCGGCCAGGAGGGCAAGGCGAAAATCAGTTTCTCCACCTCGTTCGGCCTGCAGATGCCGACCCGCATCCCCGAGTTCGCCAACAGCTATGAGTATGCTTCCGTGTACAACCAGGCGGAACTGGCCAGTGGCACGCCCGAGGACGAGTTGTCCTTCACGCCGGAAGTATTGGAGGGATTCCGCACGCACAACAACCCGCTGGCTTATCCGGACGTGGACTGGACCGACCTTCTGATTAAGAAATCCGCCTGGCAGAGCCAGCACAACTTCACGATATCGGGCGGTGCCAAGTCGGTGCGCTATTTCGCCTCGTTGGGCGTGTTCACGCAAGACGGTCTGCTGAAGACCTATGAGACGGATTACGATGCAAACTATAAATACAACCGATATAACTACCGCATCAACTTGGACATCGACGTGACCCGGACGACAACGATGAAAATCAACTTGGGCGGACGCCTGAACAACCAGCGTACTCCTAACTACACCAACGGTACTTCGACAAGCCTCGCTTATCTGTTCCGCGAGATCTATGAGGCTCCTCCTTTCGCAGGCGTCGGCGTGGTGGACGGAAAGCTGATACGGACCGACCCGACGATTCTGCCTACGACCATGGGATCCGTGACCAGCCCGATGCAGAACTTCTACGGGAAAGGCTACCGCTCGTCGCTGGGAAACACGCTGAACTTCGACTTTACGTTAGAGCAGCAGTTGGACTTCGTCACCAAGGGCTTGCGGGCGTCGCTGAAGGCATCGTACAACAGCGGGACCACCGCCACCAAAAACCGTACCGCCTCCAACGGCGACTATTACGAGGCACTGATCCAGGAAGACGGATCGGTCGTGCTGAAGAAAACCAACCAGAAATCGCCCTTGGGCTTCTCCACCGGCTCCGGCAAGTCCAGAGACTGGTACATGGAAGCGGCGCTGAACTACCAACGCGATTTCGGTGCGCACCATGTGTCGGCACTGGCCATGTACAACCAGTCCATGAGATACTATCCGGCGGGCAGTTATCCGGGCATTCCCCGTGCCTACATCGGCTTTGTGGGGCGTGCCACCTACGACTGGAACACGCGCTACATGGCGGACTTCAGCGTGGGTTATAACGGCTCGGAGAACTTCGCCCCGGGCAAACGCTTCGGCTTGTTCCCCGCCGGATCGGTGGGCTGGATTATTTCTGAGGAGAACTTTATGAAAAGCCTGAAACCCTACCTCAGCTATTTCAAGGTACGTGCTTCGTGGGGTATGGTGGGTAACGACCGCACCAGCGACAACTCGCGTTTCCTTTACCTGCCGGACGTCTATGACCCCGATGGGGACGGAAACGGTTACAACTTCGGTATCAATAACTCGGCCAACGTCATCCTGGCCGCCGAGTCGAAAAAAGGTAATCCGGACGTGACGTGGGAAACCGCCGTCAAGCAGAACTACGGCGTGGACCTGTATTTCTTTGACGACCGTCTGAAAACGACCTTCGACTATTTCATAGAACACCGCAGGGACATCCTGACCTCACGCCAGGTGATGCCCGGCTACTTAGCGGTGACCCTGCCGACGGCGAACATCGGCAAGGTGAACAACAGGGGCTATGAAATCAGCGTGAACTGGGACGACCGCGTCGGATCGGACTTCGCCTACTCGGTGGGCGTGAACCTCTCTTACGCCAAGAACGAAATCGTGTTCATGGACGAGATCCCGCAGCCCTACGACTACATGATGAGGACGGGCAAGCCCGTGGGGCAGTCTTTCGGTTACCAATTCGACGGCTACTTCACCGAGGAAGAGGCGGCGGCCTACGCTTCGGCCAAGGGCACCAGCGTGCCCGACTATGGCACCGGCTTTACGCCCAACGCGGGCGACGTGAAGTACAAAGACCTGAACGGGGACATGCTGATAGACTATCGCGATCAAAGTGCCATCGGTTACCCCATCTATCCGTTGTTGACGGGTGGCGTGAACCTCGGCTTCTCGTACAAGGGATTTGATGTCAGCATGACTTGGACCGGAGCTACAAAAACGTCACGTATGTTGCAACAGATTTACAGAGAGCCCTTCGGCGAACAGAATAACAAGTCGTTGCTGAAATATTTGGTGGACGAAGCCTGGACACCGGAAAAAGGGGACGCGGCCAAAGCACCCCGCATCTCGTTCGCGAACAAGAAGCATAACTACCAGGCTTCGGACTTGTGGCTGCGCGACGCCTCTTATCTGCGCCTGAAGAACTTGGAAGTGGGGTACTCGTTCCCCAAGTCGTTGTTGTCCAAGGCGCACATCGGTTCGCTGCGTGTCTATGTGTCCGGCTACAACCTGCTGACGTTCGACAGCTTGGACGTGCTGGACCCGGAGACGACGAATACGCTCAGCCCTTCCTATCCACTGATCCGGGTGGTAAATTTCGGATTAAAACTTGGTTTCTAATTTTAAAAGGATGAAAAGAATGAAAAAGTTAAGACTATATCTGTTATGGCTTAGCGGGCTGTTTGCCACGTTGACTTCTTGTGAGGATTTCGCGTTGGGCGAAAGTTTCCTTCAGAAACCGCCAAGCACGGACATCACCATCGACACCATCTTTTCAACGGCGGAATATGCCCAGCGCGTGTTGTGGAACAGTTATGATTACCTGCCTTACGGTTATGGCACGTCTACCTTTTATACCGCGATGAAGAAGGGCAGCATCGAGGGGCTGACTGACTTGGCGCACACGTTTGTGAACGACAGCGGGGAGCAGCAGATTTATTATCCCGGCAAGTACACGGCCGATGTTGAGAACCCCAACGGTTCGGGCACCATCGGGATGGACAACATCTCGAAGTTCCGTTTCAACGAATTCGGTTCCTGGAAGGGTATCCGCCACGCGTGGCTGTTCTGCGAGAACGTGGACCGGGTGCCGGACATGACGGAGGCGGAAAAGTCGCGCATGAAGGCGGAAGCCAAGATTCTGGTCGCCATCTTTTACGCCAACATGTTCCGCCATTACGGCGGTCTTCCGCTGATAGACCACAGTCTGTCCGCCGAAGAGATAAACTTCCCCGCACGCTCCACGGTGGCAGAGACGGTGGATTTCATCATCGGGCTGTTGGACGAGGCTATCGCCTGCCCGGACCTGCCCTGGACCTTGCCTGCCAACGAGCAGGACAACTGGTACGGACGCGTCACCAAAGCTTCGGCCATGGCCTTGAAAGTGCGGGTGCTGCTGTTTGCGGCCAGTCCGTTGTTCAACAGTAACGAGGCGTTCTATCCGGGCGAAGCGTCTGACAAGTTGCTGACCTGGTATGGTGATTATCAGCAAAGCCGTTGGGAAGACGCCGCCAAAGCCGGCCTGGAATTTTTCAAAGCGGTGCGCGCCAACGGGTATTACAAATTGGTGGAAGCCGGTGAGTCGGAAAAAGGAACTTATAGGAGTGCTTTCCGGGATGCCTATTACAAGCGGGGTACCACGGAAAGCCTGATTGCCACCTTCCGCAACATCCGTACCACGACCCAGAACTCTCTTTTGATTCAGAGCATCCGCTGGGGCGGTTTTGGCCCGACCAAGGAGCTGTTCGACCAATACCAGATGGCCGACGGTTCAGCCTTCAGCTGGGACAATCCGGAGCAGGCCGCGAATCCGTTCGCCAATCGCGACCCCCGTTTGTATGAGACCATCTATATCGACGGTGATGACTTCAAGGGTAATCCCATCGAGCTGTTTCAGGAAGACCCGAACGACAAGGCGAATTATCCGAAAGGGAAAAACTTCGGGGTATACCCTATTGACGCGGCAAGCATCAACAGCGGCCTGACGGCGTTTAAGTTCGGTCTGGACCGGGATGGCGGCGAGTTTAAAAACCGGGTCATGCAATGGCCTTTGCTCCGCCTGTCCGAGATCTATCTGTCGCAGGCCGAGGCGATGAACGAATCGGGACTTGCCCGTGTGGCGGACGAGTTGGGCATGGACGCTTTTGATTACGTCAATGTGGTGCGCCGCCGCGTGGGCTTGGGGGACTTGGATAAGTCGATGAGCCAGGAAGAACTGCGTGAAGCCATCTTGCGCGAACGTGCTTGCGAGTTCTGGAGCGAAGAGGTGCGTTTCTTTGACTTGATCCGTTGGAAACGTGCGGATATCTTCTCCAAACGCCTGCACGGTTTGCGGGTGTACAAGCACAAGACGACCGGGGCGTACAAGTTTGAAACCTTCCTGCTGCCGGAACGTGCTTGGCAGAAAGAGTTCTCTCCGAGAAACTATCTGAGTGCTTTCCCGTCAGATGAAGTAAACAAAGGCTACGGGCTGATTCAAAATCCGGGCTGGGAATAATTTAGTAGTAATCATTATAAAGACAATGCAATGAAAAATTACATAAAACTTTTAATCGCCGGCACGATTTATTCGTCAGCCGTATGGGGTCAGGCATCGGACAGCCTGACTGTGGGCGGCATGGACCGGATGGACGAACCGGCAGCCTACGGACGCGGTATCGCGTATAACGCGAAAGAGTCTACGGCCGCCATGGCTGTGGCCACTTCCGAGGAGTTGAGTCATAAGACCGCCGTTAACGCCTCTAACTTGCTGTATGGCCTCCTGCCGGGCTTGCAGGTACTTCAAAATCCGAATAACGCGTGGAATGACGGAGCCTCATTCCTGATTCGCGGCATGGGTACCACCAACAACAGGGCACCGCTCATCATCGTGGACGGGTTCGAACGCTCGTTGGATTACTTGAACTCCACGGAGATAGAGTCCGTCACGGTGCTGAAAGACGCGGTGTCCACCAGCCTGTACGGCGTAAAAGGGGCGAACGGCGTCATCCTGGTCAAGACGAAGCGGGGAGTAGAGTCGGGTCCGCAGATAGACTTTTCTTACCAGTTCAACATGGGAACGCCCCGCAACCTGCCCGATTTCGTGGACGGCTATACCTATGCCCAAGCGCTGAATGAAGGTCTGACGAACGACGGCCTGGCTCCCCGCTATAACGCGGACGAACTGCGCGCGTTCCAAGAAGGCACTTATCCGGACGTTTATCCCAACGTGAACTGGATGGACGAAGCGTTGAGGGATCACAGTTACGGGGACAACGTCACCTTCTCGGCCCGTGGCGGCGGGAAGTACGTGAAATATTTCTCCCAGCTGAATTTCTTGGATGACAGGGGCATCCTGCAGCCTACGGACTGGAATGACGGTTACTCCACGCAATTCAAGTACACGCGCCTGAACGTCCGTACCAATTTAGACATCGAAGTCACTCCCACCACCCGGCTGAAGCTGAACATGTTCGGCAACTTCTCCGAGCACAACCGCCCGGGGACACAGACCGATGATATCTTCGGGGCGTTGTATCGGGTACCTTCCGGCGCTTTCCCCATCAAGACGCGCGGCAACGTGTTCGGCGGGACAACCTCATACGCCAATAACCCCATAGGCTACATTGCCGGCACCGGATACGCCCGTTCGCAAGGCCGTGTCTTGTACGCTGACCTGTCAATGACGCAAGACTTGGGAGCCCTTGTCAAGGGGCTGTCGGCAAGCGTGAAATTCGGCATCGACAACTACGCCACCTATTGGGACAACAACACCAAGAGCTTCGGCTACGAATCGGTCACTTTGGACTGGGCTACGGGCGAAAGGCGTTATAACACGTTGCGCAATGAGGGGAACCTCAGCTTCGGCAGCAGCGTGGGCTCCAACTCCAATCACTTCAATTTTGAAGCGCGTACCGACTATGCCCGTGCCTGGGGTGCGGACCATAAGCTGAACGCCACCTTGCTGTACGCGATGGACAAGAACACTCAGAAGGACCGCTACAAGACCACCGCTTTCATGGACGTAGTGGGACAAGTGCATTACGTGTACAAGAACCGTTATTTGTTGGATGCTTCTCTTTCCGGTTCGGCATCCAGCGTGTTGGAACCCGGAAACCGTTGGGGAATCTTCCCTTCGGTAGGATTGGGGTGGATTCTTTCCGAAGAGCGATTTATGAAGGCTGATTGGTTGGACCTGCTGAAATTAAGAGCATCGTATGGTATAGCCGGACGCGCGGATTATGACGCGACTGGTTTGTACATGACTTATTATGGAACGGGTAACAGTTATTATTTTAAGGACAACCCGACATCGGTTGGCGGTATGAAAGAGGCTCAACTGGGAGTGGCCGGATTTACCTATGAGAAGTCCCACAAGGCTAACATCGGCTTAGACTTCATGGGCTGGAACCGTTTGTCGGTGAGCATCGACGGATTCTACGACCACCGTACGGATATCCTGACGGACGCCGGCGGGGCGGTGTCCACTGTGCTGGGCATCACGGCCCCCAAACAGAATAACGGCGTTGTAGACAGTTACGGCGTGGAGATTGCCGCCAACTGGAGCGACAAGATCGGCGACTTCAGTTATAACCTCGGCGCCATGTTCTCCTATGCCGGCAACGAAATCAAGGAAATGAACGAAGAGTACCGTCCGTACGACTATTTGAAACGTACCGGGCGTCCCATCGGTCAAATCTTCGGTTACGAAGTGGTCGGCATCTATCAGAGCCAGGAAGAGATTGACAACCGGGAAGTGAAACAGTACCTGTCGACGGTAAGACCCGGCGACCTGATGTTCAAGGACCAGAACGGCGACAACCGCATCGACAGCTACGATCAGGTGCCGTTAGGCTACAACACCTCTTGCCCGGAGATTTATTATTCGTTCCATTTGGGCGCCGAGTACAAGGGATTGGGCGTGTACGCCCTGTTCCAAGGAGCCGGCCGTTATAGCAAGATCATGAACGTGAACAGCGTGTATTGGCCGTTGATCAACAATAACACGATCTCGACCCATTACTACGAGAACCGCTGGACGCCGGAGAACCCCGGGGCGCGCTATCCGCGCCTGACCTATGCCGGCTCCGACAACAACTACAACACCAACAGCCTGTGGGTGGCCGACGCCTCTTTCCTGAAGTTGAGGACGCTGGAGCTGTACTACCAGTTCTCTTCCCGGGCGTTGCGACGGGTGGATTTTCTGAAGAAAGTCCGTTTGTTTGCCCGCGCCCACGACCTGTTCTCGTGGAATAAAATGGATGTAATGGAGCCGGAAGCTGTAAAAGCATCCCATCCGCTGATGACACAATATACTTTTGGTGTGAACTTATCATTTTAAGCGAAGAAGACAATGAAAAAGACCTTATTACACTATTGCTTGTTGGGCACGCTGTGCCTGTCCACCCTCGCGGGATGCGATTTCTTGGATTGTGACGAGACGTCCGTCTACACGATAGAAGACATCACCTCCAGCTACGACCGTACCAAGAATCTGGCCACCCACGTCTACAGCTTCCTGCCCGATGGCTTCTGCAACGTTGACGGGGCCATGCAGGATGCGGGCACCGATGATGCCGTACACGTCTACCAGACCTCCGACGTGCAGCGGTTTGTGAACGGCACTTGGGGAGCCAACGCCGTGGTCGACGACCGTTGGTCGCACTACTACCAGGGTATCCGCGCCGCCAACGTGTTCCTGAAGGAAGCCCGCGGGCTGACCTTTGAGGACTGGCAGTACAATGACAATTATGAGAATTGGATGAAAATGTTCCAATACTACGAATACGAGGTCCGCTTCCTGCGCGCCTACTACTACTTCGAGTTGATCCGGCGCTACCGGAACGTGCCTTTGGTCACCGAGGTACTGACGGCTGAACAGGCGAATGCCGTGCAGCCCTCATCCTTCGAAGAGGTGGCAGACTTTATTCTGCGGGAATGTGATGAACTGAAGACTTTGTTGCCCGTGAATTTTGAGGACGGCTTGATGGATAAGGAAACCGGACGCATTACGCGGGGAGCCGCCATGGCTTTGGCGTCGCGCTTGAGACTGTATCTGGCAAGTCCGCTTTATTCGGCCGATGATAAAGAAAAGTGGAAAGAAGCGGCCCGGTCGGCTTATGAAATCATAGGACAGGCTTCTGCACTGGGTTATGGATTGAGCAGCTATTCCGCTTTGTTTGATGAAAGAAATAACACGGCGATAGAAAACATATTGGTTCGTACCGTGGCAGAAAGCGGGACTTTTGAACAAAACAATTTCCCCATGGGCGTGGAAGGCGGCAAGACATCTACCTGTCCGACGGAGAACTTGGTCAGCGCTTATGAAATGAAGAATGGAACACCTTTCGATTGGAATAACGCGGATATGCGCGCCAATCCTTATCAGGACAGAGATCCTCGTTTGGCAATGACCATTGCTTATAACGGAATGCAATGGCCGGGTGACAACACCTTGGAGATCTGGGAAGGCGGTGCCAATGCCCTGCCACTGAACAACGCCACTGTGACCGGTTATTACCTGAAGAAATATGTTAATAACGACATCAGCTTCGAACCCGGCAGTACGGTAACCCGCCGCTTCCACAGCTGGATTCTGTTCCGATACGGCGAAATCCTGCTGAACTATGCCGAAGCTATGGTGAACGCTTTCGACTCGCCTACTTACAAGGATGCGGAACTCCCTATGTCTGCCTTGGAGGCTGTCAATATGTTGCGCAATCGGAGTGACGTACAGATGCCTCCCTACCCAAGCAATTTGTCTAAAGAAGACTTTATCAAGCGTTTGAAGAACGAGCGCAGGGTAGAATTGGCTTTCGAGGGGCATCGCTTCTGGGACGTGCGTCGCTGGAACGAACTGGAGCAGACGGCCGACATCTTTAAGGTGCAGGTCACTAAGATCGGCGATCGGGTGTCCTACGACAGACAGCTGTACGAGACCCGTGTCGTGGAACCTCGCATGTACTTCTACCCTATCTCTAACTCCGAGTTGTTCAAGAACGGCAACCTGCGGCAAAACGAAGGCTGGTAAAGAACTATGAATGCAATCAGATACGCATTAACGCCGCTTTTGTGCTTGTTCCTGCTCTCCTGCGGGGACAGGCGCGAGGTGGCGTGTGCCGACCCGGTGGCCATAGGCTTCCGCACGGCCGAAGCCCAGCTGTCGGCGCAGCTGCGGACCAATCCGGTCCCCGGCGCCTATCCGCGTACGGTGAAGGACAATCGCCTGTACGTCACCACCCTGAATGACTGGACGGAGGGTTTCTTCCCCGGCTGTCTGTGGTACGTGTATGAATACACCGGTGGCGAGGAGTGGAAACAAGCCGCCATCCGCTGGACGGAAGCCCTGGAACCGCTGAAGAAACTGACTCATCACCACGCCCTTGGCTTCCTGATGTATTGCAGCTTCGGCAACGCCTACCGCCTGACGGGTGACGCGCGTTACAAGGCCATCCTCGTAGAGTCCGCCCGCTCGTTGTGTACGCGCTTCAACGAGCGTACCGGCTGCATCGAGTCGTGGAATTACCGCCGGTCGTGGAACGGGCGCGATGAGTGGTTCTATCCCGTCATTATCGACAACCTGATGAACCTCGAGTTGCTCTACTTCGCCACGCGTGTTACCGGCGACAGCCTCTACGCCCGTGTGGCCACCACGCACGCTCTGACCACGGCGCGCCATCATTTCCGTCCCGACTACAGCAGCTACCACGTAGTGGACTATGACGAGCGCACCGGCAGCGTGCTTCATCGGGGCACTTGTCAGGGCTACGCCGACAATTCCACTTGGGCCCGCGGACAGGCGTGGGCCATTTATGGCTATACCATGGCCTATCGCGAGACGGGTATTCCGCAGTTCCTCAGCGTGGCGGTGCGTGCCGCCGATTTCTGGCTGAACCATCCCCGTTTGCCGGCGGACGGCATTCCCTATTGGGATTTCAATGCCGGTCAGGAAGGCTATGCGCCCGATTGGAACTATGCGCCGCAGCGTTTCCCCGCGGTTCCCCGCGACGCCTCCGCCGCCGCCATTGCCGCTTCCGCATTTTTGGAATTAAGCGGTTATGTGGAGGATGGCGGCAGATATTGGATGGCGGCCGGGCATATCCTGAACAGCCTTACCTCGGCGGAATATTTGGCACAGCCGGGCACCAATTGCCATTTTATATTAAAGCACTGCGTAGGCAGCATTCCGCATGGCAACGAGATAGACGTGCCGCTTGTTTATGCCGATTATTACTATTTGGAAGCCTTGCTCCGTTATAAAGCCGGACAAGAATCTGCCCACAAGCAATTGGCTTCTTCCTCTTATTAAAGCGCCATGATGTGTTAAGGACTACAATCTGCAAGGATGCTTCTTTGTAGGTTGTAGTTCGTTTTTTAGGGTATCTTGGCGGGAGATGTTTGCAAATGTCGAGAAGTTTTGCGAATATTGCACGTCAGTTGGCACTGCATGACTTTAAGTACTGATTTTATGATTACCTTTATGCTAAATTATACTCAAATGCTGATGAAACTCTTGAATGTCAAAAACGTAGCGGGCTGTCTGCTGATGATGGCGGCTACTTGGGGAGGGCCGGCCACGGCCCGGGGTGACAATACCGGTAAAGTAACGACGGAACAGATGGATTGGGCGGCTTTTATGAGTCGGCACGACATGCGTTGGAACCAACTGACTGCTGACCCGGTGGAACGTTCGGCGGACGGACGTTTGCGCACGGGCTACTATGCCGGTGCCATTATGGGCAACGGGCTGTTGGGTACCAATCTCTATAAGTTGGCGGACAACGTTTACCGTCTGAACGTGGGCCGGAGTGACGTGACCGAAGCCCGGTCTCCTTACGATCTCTTCAACTCGGCACGTCTGCCCATCGGGTATTTCACTTTGCAAACGAAAGGTGAAGTGGCGGCGGAAAGCATGACGCTTTCCCTTTATGACGCCATCACGCGGGGAACGTTTCAAACGGAGAAGGGACAGATAGATTTTAAAACGTATGTACATGCTAATGAGGATTACATCGTGTTTGAATCGGAAACGGATGGCGGAGAGGTGGATTATGTGTGGGACTTTGTTCCCCAAGAAGCCATAAGCCCCCGCTATTGTTTTAACGGAACGGCTCCCGAAAGTTACTTAAAACGAAATGGAAAGGCGAACCCGGATCCGAAAAGGTACACCCGAGACGGAGTCAACCTGTCTGTACAGGAATTGGTGACCGACACGACATTCCGGACCGTGGCAAGGGTGTACGTCGTGGGATGGAAAGAAGTACGGGAAGGAAACAAACGGCGCATAGTGGCTACGGTGTCGCAAGAAAACCATGAACAGGATGCCGTGACTTCTGCCATACGCATTGTGCAAGAGGGACTCAAACAATCTTCCGAGGAGCTGGAGGAGGGGCATAGGGCCTGGTGGCACGATTTCTATCGGAAAGCGGCTTTCGTCACCTTCCCCGACAAGAAGTTTGAAAGTTTCTATTGGGCGCAGTACTATAAATTCGCTTCCACCGCACGCCCCGGTAAACCCGTGGTTGACCTGCAAGGCGTATGGCCGACATGGGACACGCCCTGGACGGCCATCTGGATGAACCTGAACATCCAGTTGACTTACTCCTGGCAGGTGAAAGCCAACTTGGGCGAACTGGCGCAGCCTTTGTGGGACGCGTTGTGGAACAACCGCGACAACTTGCGCCGCAACGTGACCGACATCGCCGGACAAGAGACCTGGACGGACGCGGCCTGCCTGCCCCGTTCGGCGACCTACGATTTCCATGCGCCTCTTGACCCCGCCACAACCGTGGACAGAAACCAATATGAAGCGGGAAACTTGACTTGGACGTTGTTCTACTATTGGCAACATTGCCTGGCGTACGGGGACATGCGCCAGCTGACGGAAAGGTTGTTCCCGCTGCTGAAGTCGGCGGTCAACCTGTTCTTCCACATCCGCACGGAGCACAATGGGAAATACGGGCTTCCGCCGACAGCTTCGCCGGAGTACACGAACGCCAACATCGGTCCCAACGCTACCTATGACCTGGCCAACCTGCGCTGGGGATTGCAGACGCTGATAGACATTGACACGGCCTATCGCCTGAACGACCCCATGTTGCCCCAATGGAAAGACTTCCTGGCCAACCTGGCGGATTTTCCCTACAGCGAGGAGACGGGATTTAAAGTCAGCGACAAGTATGAATTCACCGACACCTCACACCGCCATTACTCCCACCTGTTCATGATTTATCCGTATCACATGCTGGATTGGGAAAACATGGAAGACCGTCCGAAAATGGAACTGAGCGTAAACCGTTGGAAGGGAAATCAAGGCTATTCGCGGACCGGAAAAGCCGCCATGCTGGCCAGCAAAGGGGATGGAGACGGCGCTTTGGAACAAATGGAAATATTCCTGCAACGGTTTGTCAAGCCCAATACGCTCTATGCGGAATCGGGGCCGGTTATCGAGACTCCGATGGCGGCAGTCTCTACCCTGCACGAACTCTACATGCAGGACTGGGGAGACAAAATCCGAGTGTTCTATGGCACGCCGTCGGCCTGGCGGGACGCGTCGTTCATCAACCTGCGCGCCAAGGGGGCTTTCCTCGTGAGCGCTTCCAGGAGGGACGGACGGAACGTGTTCATACAGGTGGAAAGCGAAAAAGGGGGATTGTGCCGCCTGCAAACCGGCATGTCGCCCGGGGATATACAGGTACGCAATGCCCAAGGAAAGCAGATACCGTTTACACAAGTAACCGGAGACAACGGCGTAATAGAAATTAACATGCAAGCGGGAGACGTGGTGCAGGTTACGGACAGGACAAAGGACATTGTTTATCCCGCCCCGCAGGAATATGCCAAGAACTCGGATTTCTATTACGGAGACATCAGATAACGGAAATCTGTTAGGTTCGGATATTCGTCAAGGTTTTATATAATTCCTTTTCTTAACCTACTGTTAACGTACCGATAACCTAACTATCCGTTTTTGTGCCCTATCTTTGCGGCATCAGAAAACAATAAACGAATGTATGACTAAAAACTCTCTTACCGCAATGAAAAAGATTTTTGCATTATTGATGTTCTTCTGCATCACCTTGGGCGTCAATGCGCAATTGTTATGGAAAGTATCGGGCAACGGACTGGACAAGCCTTCGTACATTTTCGGCACGCACCACGTGGCTCCGCTCAGCATGAAGGACAGTATAGCCGGGATGACGGAAGCCATGAACGGGACTTCACAGGTATATGGCGAACTTGTGATGGAGGACATGATGAAGCCCGAAATGCTGATGAAGATGCAACAGGCCATGATGTTACCCACCGACACCACATTGAAAAGCCTCTTCACCCAAGCCCAGTATGACAGCATTGCTTCGGTGGTTAAAGAAAACATCGGCATGGAGCTTGCGATGTTCGACAAGTTGAAGCCCGCCGCCCTCAATGCCCAACTGGCCGTAGTACTCTCCGTGAAAGCCCTGAAAGGATATAACCCGCAAGAGCAGCTTGACACTTGGTTCCAGACGCAAGCCAAGCAAGCCGGCAAGAAGGTGGGAGGACTGGAAACCATGGAGTCGCAAATCAATATACTCTATAACTCGCAAAGCTTGAAACGCCAGGCACAACAGCTCTACTGCTCGGCCACACACATTGATTATGGCATAGACATGACACGCCGATTAGCGGAGGCCTATCTCAACCAAGACCTTGATAAGCTCCTCGAAATCACGGAAGAGAAGATGGGCAACGCTTGTGACAGCACTTCCGAAGAGGAAGAGGCGTTAATCTATGGCCGCAACGCCAACTGGGCGAAACAAATGCCCGGCATCATGAAGCAAGCGTCTACGCTTTTTGTGGTGGGTGCAGGCCATCTGCCCGGTGAGCACGGCGTATTGAAGTTGCTGGAAAAGCAAGGATATACCGTAGAGGCAATGAACTAAGCCGAATTTTTCTTACCTTTGGGGTTCAAACCAACGATAGAAAACCATGACCCGAAAAAGAAGGACATCTGCCCGAAGAAATAAGAAACGACAAAGCACCACCAACGGATGGTTGGGTCTTTTTCTGATAATCATTGCTGTTTGCTTAGGTTATGAACCGGTAAGCAACGCCTTGAAATCAAAAGGAATCCACCTTTCTTTGCCCGTCACGGAAAAGCTACAGGCGTCCACCGTTGAGGCGACAAGTGGCCTTGAGCTTCCTGCCCCTTTAAAAGACCGTCCGGAGAAGCTATTGAAACGCCGCACTTATACCGTTTCCTATAATCGGGAGTTAAAGGTGCCTAACTGGGTGGCATGGGAATTGAATCGCGAAAGGCTGGTGGAACGGGAAAGCCGTACGGACAAGTTTTTGCCCGACCCGGACCTGCCTGAGAGTGAGGCCGTTACGACCGATGACTATAAGCGTTCGGGATGGGATAGGGGACACATGTGCCCGGCTGCGGATAACCGTTGGCATTGGCGTGCCATGCAGGAAAGTTTCTACATGACCAATATCTGTCCGCAACATCATAACTTAAACCGGGGCGATTGGAAGGAACTGGAGGACGATTGCCGGGAGTGGGCTGAAAAGGAGGGACGTATCTACATCGCCTGCGGCCCTATCTTCTATAAAGGTAAACACCGTACCATCGGGCATGAGCACAAAGTAGCGGTGCCTGATGCTTTCTTCAAAGTAATCCTCTGCGCCGATAGCCGTCCGCCCCGTGCCATCGGCTTTATCTATAAGAATACAGCGGGCAATCATCCGTTAGACCACTATGTAAACTCCGTAGACCAGGTGGAGCGCATCACGGGCATTGATTTCTTTCCCGCCCTGCCCGATGATATCGAGAAGAAAGTTGAAGCGAGTTATGATTTGAAACTTTGGAGATAAATGTACCCTCACAAAATATCAAGCATTTTTTTTGCGAGAATTCCAATAGGTATAAACCAACATCACAAAAACAAAAACGGCAATCATGCCGAAACCGAATAATCCTGCATTCATACAACTATTTCTTTAAAATTAAGTAAGCCCAAGATGAAAAACCAATTGCAATTAAACCTCCTAAGACTAACATTAATCCTATAGACAACGTAAGTCTCATGTTTTGAAAGAATATAAGAATACTACCTAACCACAAGTGCCGTATAAGTTAATTGCGACAGATTAAACAAATGTGAGGCGAACTTATCATTCCGTTTTTTTCGCCGTTCTTCTTTATATTCCTTAGATTGAATATCTTCCATACTTCTTACCTCCGTTACAAAGATAGCGATAATCTTCAATAAAACAAAAATTTAGTACGATACACTGACTTCCAGTCCCGCTTCTTTCACCAACGCCCCGATGCGGTCCAGTTCTTCATGCGTGGCCTTCCGCAAGTCATGATCGGGCGTCTCGCGGTCGATGGTGTAAATCATCACCTTTTGTGGGGCAATCTCTTTCACCCGCTCTAACCAAGGTAAAACGTACTTATCCGAAGTGTTATCCATGTCCTGCCCCTTATAGCCGCCTTTGAGGAACATGGTCTGGATGATACACTTGCCTTCAAACGCTTTCATGCCTGCAATGATGTCCTCTACCGAATATTTGCCTGTGGGGCGGTCCAAGGCATGGATATAAGCCTCATCCACGGTGTCCAACTTCAAGATGTTGTTATCCACCCGCTTCAAAGCCTCAAACACCGCAGGCTTATGGATGAAAGTAGAGTTGCTCAGCACACTGACTTTCGCATTGGGGAAGTATTTGTCTCGCAAAGACAATGTATCCGCAATGATTTCCGGAAAATGCGGATGCGCCGTAGGCTCGCCATTGCCCGCAAAGGTCAGCACATCAGGGGCAGGGCCGTTGGCTTGCATGTCCTGCAAGCGAGCTTTCAGTGCATTGTAAACTTCCTCCCTCGTGGGACGAGGCAACTTAGGGCGGAAATCTTCGTTAAAGCCGCATTCGCAATAGATGCAATTAAAGGAGCAGAGCTTGCCATCGGCAGGCATCAAGTTGATACCCAGCGACACACCCAACCGGCGGGAGTGTACGGGGCCGAAAATGGGCGAGGGATAAATGACGGTCATAATATTTATACAGTTTTTATAGACACAGATATTTATTTATTGTTTCACTTTCCAACGCCGGCTGTCGGGCAGCACCGGATTCCCCTCAAAATCAACCGGATATTGTGCACCTTGCGCTTTAAGGGCAAGAATCATTTCGTCCAACAGCTCCAATGTCTTTTGAGGATATTCTTCCGATACTTCGTGTCGTTCTTCCGGGTCTTCTTTCAAATTATACAGAATGCAATCCGGACGTTCGGGGTGTTCGGGATTATAATAATAGATAAGTTTCCAATCCCCTTTGCGGTACACCGTAAAATAACTGCCCCGGTGTGTGTGGGGGAAATGCATCAGGAACGTACTGGTGTGGAACCAATCTTCTTTTCCCGAAAGCAATGTGCTCAAATCCTGTCCATCCAACGAATAAGTGACCGGGATTCTTGCTCCGGCCAACTTGGCCAGGGTGGGATAAATGTCCATGACCGTGCCGAACTGCGTCTGGACGGCATTCTCGGCTATCGGGAAACTCTTCTGAAACTTATTTTCCGCATTAGGTTTGGCCCATGCCGCTATGAACGGCACGCGCATCCCGCCTTCAAACTCCGACCCCTTCTTTCCCCGCAAAGGAGCGGAAGAACTGTAACTTCGCGCAGGACCCAAGGGAGCGTCCGAACCATTGTCGCCCAAGAAGAAGATCAACGTATTCTCCGCGATGCCCAACTCCTGCAAGTGGTCCATGATGTCACCCAGTGACTTGTCCATACCTTCTATCAATGTGGCGAAAGCTTTCGCTGCATCCGGCTTGTTGGAGTTGGCATAATGGCCCCAAAAACGGTCGTCTTTCTCAAAAGGATGATGCACCGCATAGTGGGCCATGTATAGGAAGAAAGGACGTTTCTGAGCTACCGCCGTGTCTATCTGCGCATTGGCTTCTATGGTCAAGGCTTCCGTCAGGAAGGTATGCGTGCCATGATATTTTTCCAATCCGGGCACCGCGCGCGGTTTATATCCTTTAATCCATCCATAGCCGTTTTCGCCATAATAACTTCCCGGCTGGCCGATGGAAGAGCCTGCAATGTTAACCTCGAAGCCGATGTTTTGTGGAAATTCTCCTTCGCTTCCTTGACATCCGAAGTGTGCTTTCCCTACATGGATGGTCTTATAGCCTTGCGAGGCAAGAAGCCGGGGCAAGGTCTTGTCGCTTTTCTTCAATCCTTCCCAGTTCCAATCGTAAGGTCCGTAGCTGTCCCGATTATTGCTCTCCGAATTAATCCAGTTGGTCGTATGATGGCGTGCCGAGTTCTGTCCGGTCATAATGGAGGCGCGCGAAGGCGAACTTACGCTATTGGCATAAAACGTAGAAAAGCGAATTCCTTGGCTGGCCAACCGCTCCATGTTGGGAGTACGATACCATTCATTCAGCGCCTGTTTTTGCGGATTTCCCGCCGCATCTGTCAGGAAAGGGCAAGACGTGTCCATCACTCCCATGTCATCCACCAAGAAAACAATGATATTCGGCTTCTCTTGTGCTGATAGAAGTGCGCTTGAAGCCAATAAACCGCCGACAAAGAATCTTTTCATAAGCCTATAATCTTTAGTGAACCACAAAGATAATACAAAAAAGTGAAATACTGAGCCTATATATCTGATCAACTCATTTTGTAGCCGAAATCTCCGTATCCGCAGGCTCCAGCCTCCTCCTGCTGAACTCGCACCCGCAATACAGCTGGTTGTAGAAGCCATACTCCTTCAGCAACTGGTTGCGCCGGTCCTGCAAGCCCCCCTTGCGCCAGTTCTGCTCCCAGAACACCGTGCCCGGATAGCGCGAAGCGGCCAGGCGTCCCGCCTCGTTAATCTGCTCCAGGCTCTTCCAGCGCGAAGAGGCCAGCGTGGTGGTAAACAGCGTGAAGCCGTGCTCGGAGGCATAGCGGGCCGTCTCCGTCAGGCGCAGGGTGAAGCAGCGCAGGCATCGCGCCCCCCGCTCCGGCTCCCCTTCCAGCCCCGCCATACAGGCCTTCCAATGGTCGTAGTCATAGTCGGCATCCACGAAGTCCAGCCCCTGGGCGGTGACGAAGCGGACGGCCTCCTGCTTCCGTATCTCATACTCCTCCCGCGGGAAGATGTTCGGGTTGAAGTAGAACACGGTAGGCCGCAGGCCGTTCTCCAGCATACATTCGATGATGGCGCTGGAGCACGGGGCGCAGCATGAGTGGAGCAGCACGCGGCCGGAGCTGTCGGGAGGGGTGAGTTTCAGCATAATGATAGAGTATTACCAAAGGGCTACTTTGCCCAATGAATCAAGTTCTAACTTAGCGGACTTCACACCCATAGCCTTGAAAGCTTTTACAATCGTAGAGAATGTAATACTCTTCCCGCTTTCAATCTTAGAGACTTGTGCGCGCTTTACTCCCATCAACTCACCCAACTGCTCTTGAGTCAGGTTCTTAGCTTCCCTCGCCTTCTTGATGGCCTCTCCTATAAGAAAGTTATCCATATCGGCTTCATACTTGTCTCGAGGTGCAGTTCCCTTAACACCCAGCACCTTATCTAACATTTCTTCGTGCGAATAGACTTTCATATTATCTTTGTTTATCGTTAAAGTATTGTTCCCTTAATTTTTGGGCTTTCTTGATTTCTTTCACCGGAGTCTTTTGAGTTTTCTTGGCAAAACCATGAGTTGCTACAATCAGTGTCTCCTGTTCCGTATCCCAAAAGGCGAGCAAACGGTAAGAGATGCCATTGTATAAAGTTCTGAATTCCCATATATCCGTATTATCAAGTTTCTTAAACAACTCCTTATCGAGGACATACATGCTTTTCCCGATATTATACACGATCTTAGCCTTAGCTTTTCCCTCCAAAGAGGCCAAAAAGCGGATAGCCTCCTCCAGATAAACTATTTTAAATTTCGGCTTAGCCATACTTTTACTGCTTATATCGGTGCAAAGATAATCATTTGTTTCCTATTTAGGAACTTAGGAATGACTTTTTAAAGATAGACACCCGACACGCTTGGCAGTGTCACTCGAAAGCGTTACCTTTGGGACTCGGAAGGGAATCATTGCCGATGATTCCTGCAATCATTGGCAATGATTGGCACAATCATCGGCAATGATTCTACTTCATGTGTACAAGATGAATAGGTTATGTTTATATAATAATGAGGTTATGTTCTACAAGAAGCAAAAACTAAATGGGAAGTGGTATCCACGCTCTATTACCGTAGGGACATGCACCACGAAATATGTAGCCGAAAGGCTTTCTGCAATGTCTACCGTGAGCATGGGCGACACGTATGCCGTGCTTTTGGGGCTGGGCGAAGTGATGGGCGATCTGCTGGAGTTAGGGCAGTCCGTCAAGCTCGAAGGGCTGGGGACGTTCTACTTAGTGGGTCAGGCAAAAGGTCAGGGCGTAGACACACCGGAAGAAGTAAGCGGGGAGCAATTCACCAAACTGACCGTGGGCTTCATCCCCGAATACAGCCGGGCGCAAAGCGGGGAAGTAGTGCGGCGCACCATCGTGCCGCAGGACGTGGAGTGGATTGAGATGGGGGATAAAGTGAAATAAAGATATGACAAAGCAATTTGAGATAAGAAACAGTACAGCGGAGTTCCTGACTTTCGTCATTGAAGGTAAAGAGGACGGTGTGCAAGTGGTATATAAGGATGATACCGTCTGGACGACACAAAAGGCGATGGCGACATTGTTTGATGTCGGAGTTCCTGCCATCAGCAAGCATTTGAAGAACATCTTTGAGAGCGGAGAGCTTGATAAGGCTGCGACTATTTCCAAAATGGAAACAGTCGTGAACAGAGGATTCCGTGGGGAGTCTCAAGAAGAAGTCGAGTTCTACAATCTTGATGCCATTATTTCTGTAGGGTATCGTGTCAATTCCATCCGGGCAACCCAATTTCGCCAATGGTGTACATACGTGCTTCGCCAGTTTGCCATCCGTGGATACGTCATAGACAAGAAGCGGATGGAAAACGGTTCGTTTATTGGTGAAGATTATTTCGAGCATTTGCTTGCCGAAATCAGAGAAATAAGACTGAGTGAGCGCAGATTCTATCAGAAACTTACAGACATATATGCCACGAGTATAGATTATAATCTTAATGCGCCCACAACTCGCATGTTCTTCAAAAAAGTGCAGAATAAGATGCACTATGCTGTACACGGGCATACCGCCGCGGAATTGATTGTGAATAGAGCCGATGCGGAGCGTGAACACATGGGGCTGACCACATGGGAAAAAGCACCTAATGGAAAAATCGTGAAAACTGATGTTTCTGTTGCCAAGAACTACTTGAAAGGCAACGAACTGGAAGCAATGGGCCGGATTGTCAACGCTTTTCTTGACGTGGCCGAAGATATGGCGAAACGTCACATTCCTATGACCATGGAGGATTGGGCGAAGCGTATAGATAAGTTTCTTGATGTGACAGACCGTCCTGTATTGTCCGACAACGGTAAAGTGTCGGCTGAATATGCGAAAGAGTATGCCGAAACTGAATTTGAAAAGTACCGTGTTATCCAAGACCGCCTGTTTCAGTCCGACTTTGACAAGCTGAATAACAATAGCTTGCCTTCGCTTGATTTTAACGATTAAAAAAGGGAAAAGATAAAATAAAACGAAGAATGAAGAATTCTCAGGGATGCAAAGAAATTCTTCATTCTTCATTATTAGTTCTTCATTTACTCGTACAGCGTCTTCGCAATACCCATCTCCAGTCCGCGAAGCTCGGCCAGTCCGCGCAGGCGGCCGATGCAGGAGTAGCCGGGATTGGTCTTCTTGCGGAGGTCGTCCACCATCTGATGTCCGTGGTCGGGACGCATGGCGATGGACACGCCGCGGCGTTGCTGCATCTCGAGGAAGGCTTTCATGACGTGGTACATGTCTACGTCGCCCTCCAGGTGATTGGCCTCGTAGAAGTTGCCTTCGGCGTCGCGCTTGGTGCTGCGCAGGTGGACGAAGTTGATGCGGTCGGCAAAGCGCGTCATCAGGGCGGCGCAGTCGTTGGCGCTGCTTACGCCGAGGGAGCCGGTGCAGAGGCAGAGGCCGTTGCTCTCGTTGGGCACGGCGTCTATCAGCGCCTGGAAGTCGTCGCCGCAACTCATGATGCGCGGCAGGCCGAGGATGGACATGGGCGGGTCGTCCGGATGGATGACGAGCTTGACGCCTACTTCATCGGCCACGGGGCAGATTTCGCTCAGGAAGTAGATGAGGTTCTGGCGGAGGCGTTCGGGCGTGATGTCCTTGTAGCGGTCCAGTTCGTGCTGGAACTGCTCCAGCGTGAAGCTCTCTTCCGAGCCGGGCAGTCCGGCTATCATGTTGCGGATGAGGCGTTGCTTGTCCTCATCGGTCATTTGCTCGAAGCGGGCTTTGGCCTTGGCCTTCTCTTCGTCGGTGTATTCGGCTTCGGCGCCGGGGCGCTTCAGCAGGAAGAGGTCGAAGGCTATGAAGGCGGCGCGTTCGAAGCGCAGGGCACGGCTGCCGTCGGGCAACTCGTAGGCCAGGTCGGTGCGCGTCCAGTCGAGCACGGGCATGAAGTTGTAGGTGACAATCATCACGCCGCACTTGGCCAGGTTACGGATGCTTTCCTTATAGTTGTCGATGTACTTCTGATAGTCGCCCGTCTGCGTCTTGATGTGCTCGTGTACGGGTACGCTCTCTACGACCGACCACTTCAGGCCGACGGCTTCTATCATTTCCTTACGTTTCATTATTTCTTCCACGGTCCACACCTCGCCGTTGGGGATGTGGTGCAGGGCATTGACGATGCCGGTGGCTCCGGCTTGCTTGATGTCCCACAGGCTGACGGGGTCGTTCGGCCCGTACCAGCGCCAGGTTTGTTCACAGAGTATCATATTATAATAAAATTAAGAATGAGGAATTAGATGGAGAATACGTCAAATCCACCGTCTACCACCGACAGGGCACCCGTCACGAAGCTCGAAGCATCGCTGATGAGGTAGTGGATGGTGCCGAAGAGCTCTTCCGGCTCGGCAAAGCGTCCGGCAGGCGTGTGGGCGATGATGGCCTTGGCACGGTCGGTGTACGAGCCGTCGGGATTGGTCAGCAGGGCACGGTTCTGGTTGGTCAGCAGGAAGCCCGGCACAATGGCGTTGACACGCAGTTCGGGGCTGAACTTGGTAGCGAGTTCCGTAGCCATGTAGCGTGTGTAGCTGGCGATGGCAGACTTGGCCGCGCCATAGCCTACGACACGGGTCAATGGGCGCAATGCCGACTCCGAGCAGAAGTTAACGATGGCGCCTTTCTTGTTCTGCGCCATGACGGGCACGAATACCGTTGTAGGCAGGATGGTGCCGAAGAGGTTGAGGTCTACCACCTTGCGGAAGGCGTCGATGTCCAGGTCGAGGAACGTTTTGTCCGGCGCGATGGTGGCTCCGGCCATGTTGCCGCCTGCGGCGTTCAGCAGGATGTCGATGGTGCCGAAACGTTCTACGATGGCTTTCTTGTTCTCTTCCAATACTTCCTTGTTCAGTACGTCGGTCGTGAGGAACAGGGCTTCTGTCTTCTGGTTCAACTCAGCTTCCAGTTGCTTGCCTAAGTCTTCCACACGGTCCAGGATAACGATTTTAGCTCCTTGTTCAGCCAGATAGTTGGCGATGTTCTTACCCAAAATACCGCAACCGCCGGTGATGACGATTACCTTGCCTTTAATGTCAAATAAGTTCTTCATGATGTTCTATTTTTATGTACTTTGATAACTACGAATGCAAAAATAGGAAATTCAACTGTATATTGTTGCATCATTGTTTAAAAAATATAGCTAATAGATGGCATTTGCCCTCTTAACGAGCCATACTTTGCAAAGCCGCCCTCCTCGACATGGCTTCCAGATAGTAATAATCCGCATAATTCAACGGGACATCTATCTCATTGCCGGAAGGAAGATTACCGGTAGAATGCAACAACAGAAAACCATAGTTCGTACCCAATTCCGCCTGATAATGAACACGGAGACTATGTGTAATCTTATCGGCAATCGCTTTGTATCGGGTTCCTTGCTCAGAAGGAACGTAAGTACACAATTCATAGAGCGCAGAAGCGATAATTGCGGCAGCCGACGCATCGCGCGGGACATTGGGTATGCCCGGATCCTTCATGTCCCAATAAGGAACCAAATCCTCCGGTTGGTTAGGCAGACCTAAGAAAAACCCGGCAATATGTTCAGCCTGCGCCAGATAAGCCGGATTCTTTGTGAAACGGTAACACATGGTATATCCATATAAGCCCCAAGCCTGCCCGCGGCTCCAAAACGAATCATCCGAATAGCCTTGGTGCGTACACTGCTGACGCACCGCACCGGTCTCAGGGTCATAGTCTACCACATGGAAAGAAGAATAGTCCGCCCGGAAATGGTTCTTCATGGTCGTATTAGCATGTTTCACGGCTATTTTCCAGAAAACAGAGTCGCCCGTCAATTGCGTGGCGTTGAACAGCATTTCCAGGTTCATCATATTGTCAATGATAACCGGGAATTTCCATTTGTCCCGATTGTGGTCCCACGAACGGATGCAGCCCACTTGCGGATTGAAACGGGTGATGAGGCTCCGGGCTGCTTGTATCACTACATCTTTATAGGACCGCTCGTCTGTCAGCTCCCATGCCTTGCCGAAGCTGTCGCCTATCATAAAGCCCAGATCATGCGTGCCTTTGTTCCATTTGGCTTCTTCCACAGGCCATGTCCATGAGATAGCCTCTTGACGCCAGTAAGGATCATTGGTATAATCGTAAAGATACCACAACGTGCCGGCAAAGAATCCGGAACGCCAGTCGTTGGCATGTACTACAGACAAGGAACCGTCCTTACGAATCGTGCAGGGAATGACGCGACGTCTCTCTGCGTTTGCCTTTTCATTCTTAACCTTTATGGCGCATTTTATGGCAGTCTTCAGTTGATTGCTTGCAAAGGCAAAAGTATGGTCTGCCTCAGTGGCTTTCACATACAGGAGGTTGAACAAATCACCGGGCCGGTAAATACGGTACTCTTTGTAGAGTTGCCGAAAGTCATTCCGGGTCGTATCCAAGAAGGTAGCTGTGCGGTACAGGTCCTTGCAAAACTCCTGCTGCTTGTAATCCCATTCGCTGATTTGCTGATAAGGCCATTCTTTGCGGTCTTTACCCACATATTGGGCCAAAAAGTCCATAGCTTTGTAAAAGTTACGCCCATCATCCGAAGTCGCCTTGTCTATATTGACTCCTATCTTCTGTCCCATCAGGAAAATATCAATCAAGTGTGTCAGGTTATACTGCGAATAGCCGAAAGCCAACGTGCGCCGCAGTTCCTGAGGTTGTCTCCCATCCGGCTCTATTTGCGTGAAGATACGTTTCTGTGGCACGCTCTCCAATATCCGTTTAGCCACGTCAGTCTGCCCTGTATAAAGCGCAAATGCAATGACTTGCGCGTCATACGCCGTTCCGTGGTTATTCTTTGCCTCGCTTTCACCGATGCCCTGCGGACTGGTCAGAATCCAATCGAGCAGTTTCCGGAACCAAGCTTTCAACTGTTTGCTGTCTTTGGAAGTGAATGCATCCGAAGATTCCAACAACGCTACCGCATCGAGCATTTCTACGAAAGAGTATGTGTCCAGCACACCATAACTGCGACCTTTGTTATTGTCGTGCCCCTTTGCCACTTGCGCATACTCCAAATTCGGATTCATGCGGGTGGACTTGTCCAAGAACCAGGCACGAATCAATTCGGTGGCTTTTTGGGCATATTTCTCATCCCCGCTGAAATACCATGTCAACGCCAAGGTCTTGATGCGTTCTGCGGTTTCGCCCAACCGGTTGCGGTCATACTTGTCGAGCTCCGGGTTCGACTCCCCGTCCCGGGTGATATAGGGAAGGCCGTCGGGCTTGGACGGATCCGGCCAGAAATAACGCGCCAAGCTCATATAGTCATGTTTGTCCCCGCTGACGGGTGCGCTGACTTTCATCATGACCGAAAGCGGCTCCACGCCCAGTAGCGAATCAGCCCGTTTGACAAGCGCCTGATACGAGTCTGCATAGAACGGTTCTTGCAAAGATTGTTTTACTTCAGCCAGGTGCCCGGCATCCCAAATGGATTGAGCCTGTACGGTCGCTCCCAGACAGAGGGAGACCACCCACATACATACTTTATTTTTCATGATTCTCATTTTATAAATGGTTAATTACATTTGTCAATGCTAAAAACACAAAGGGATGCCCTCCTCTTTGTAGAAAAGCGAAGGCATCCCCTGTCACATCATGATGGCCGTCTATTATTCAATATTGACAGTCACATAATAATTCTCCGTAAAGGCACGCACTTCGTATTCATCGGTGCGTACAATGACGGTGCTCTCCACGTCCATGTTGTTCATCGTCTTCGTGGGGTCGAAGGTCAGGACACGGATGGAACCGGTCTGTCCTTTCAATGCTTTGATGTAAACGTTCTGGATGCCTGCCACGGCGTTGGGCCAAGTCATGGCATAAGCCCCGTTGGCATCGGGAGTCAGTGTGTTGCCGTTCGCGTCTACCACCACATAGTCTGTTCCGCATACCAACTGCGGTTCATCATAATCATCCTCATCATCCGTATCGGGTACGGGAGACGTATAGTAGTAAACCGTCGGGCTATAGGAGCGTGTAAAGGCACTCCAGAACCGGGTTGGCACTTCCACCGTACCGCCTTGGGCTACGGTATATACTTTCTCGTTACCGCCGGGATAAGCCTCGTTGCACAAGCCGTAGTAGTAGACATGCTCTAAAGAGTGATCGTAATCCCAAGCGTCGTCACCACAGCTGCTGAGAAACGCGCATACGGTCAGAGCTAAAAATATCAATGTCTTTTTCATAATCATTCAGTGTTTTTGTCTTATTATTACCAATTAGGATTCTGAGTAACCGCACCGTTTGAAGTGGAAATTTCATAAACCGGTATCGGATAGAGGTAATCGCGCTCCGGATCAAAGCTACGCGAGTCAGCCGATTCTATCACATAGAGGTTGGCTTGGTCGTACACTTGATCGCCGTTACACATTCCGTTCTCGTCCGTAAAACGAGCGTCGCCACCCAACTCGTCTCGCGTACGGATTGTTTCATCCGCATTGAAAAGAAGCCCTACCATGGCTTTGGGTAACACTTCTTCCGCTGTTTTCCAACGAATAATGTCGTCGTAGTGCAGGTTCTCGTCTATGAACTCAACCATGCGTTCGCGACGGATTTCCTGCCGCATGTCCAATCCGTGCTGCTGCACGAAGGCATTGGTTAGTTTCACGTCAAAATGTACTCGGTTACGGACGTAGTTCACCGTCTCGTCCAACACCTCGTCACTGATGCTTCCGTCCCGTTCATACAGCGCTTCCGCATACGACAACAATACTTCCGCATAACGGATAATCATCTTGTCAACGGTTTCTTTACTACCCGTTGCCCATTGGTCGGCCATAAAGCCTTTCTTGATGGGATAACCATAACCGTGTTGTTGGTCATCGTTCTTAAACGGCGTGTAGGGACCTTTGTAAGCCTGCTCGCCTATTGAATAGATAGTCATCTTCAGGCGCGGGTCACGGTTGTCCATAATGTCGCTGTACTTTACTTCCGGAGAAATACGTAACGGTGACTTCTCACGCGGCAGACCGTCGGCATACAGGAAGTTATCCAACATTTGACGGCTGACGGCGGCAGCGTTTTCCAAGCCGCGCGAATTGTTGTGGACAATACCCGTCCGGTCCGGTCCGTATATCTTCACAAACACGTTTTCCGGGTTCTGGCGTCCCTCGCCGTCGAAGTAGAACAACGATTGGAAGTCGGGATACAAATCGTGTTTCTTTTCGATATGGATAATGGTATCAGCGGCGTTAATGGCTTTCGTCAAGTGAGCATTGGCGTCGCCTTCCGTCAGATTGTGGTACTTGATATAAGTCCCTTCGTATAAACCGATGCGCATCGTCATCGCCAAAGCCGCCGAGCGGGAGACACGTCCCCAGTCGGTATCGTTGTCCGTGTCGTCAATGTCCGGCAACCACTGTGCGGCGAAAGCCAAGTCTTGGTAACATTGCTGGATGACGGTTTCGCGAGAATCACGTTTCCGCTTGAGTTCTGGATCGACCGTCGAGTTGAACACCTTCAGGATGAGAGGCACATCGCCATACTTCTTTACCAGGTCAAAATAATGGTACGCACGGAAGAAACGAGCCTCGGCAATCCAACGGTTCTTTTCGGCAGCGTTCAAAGTCATGGCTTCACCTTGGATGATGATTTTGTTGCAACGCCCGATTTTCTCATACGGGTCTGTCCAGTCACTTGAAGTATTAGGCGTTGTACGGTTGCCACTCGAAATGCTGTTTTGGTTGGGTCCCACCAATTCTTCGGAACGCATGTCGTGCGAGAATCCGGGGAGGTCGATGTACAGGTAATTGCAGGCACCGCGCAAGTGGGCTTCCGATTTCCAGAAGTAGTCGTCCGTCAAGTCGGTTTCCGGATCCATGTCAAGGTTGCAGCCGGTGAAAGCCATTGCGGCTGCCATGAATAGATAAGTATATATTTTCTTCATAATTATTCTCCTTTTTATCGATTAGAAAGTAAGGTTCACGCCAATCGTCCACGAGCGGAAGAACGGATAATACGAACGTCCCACTTTGTTGCCCGCTTCGGGGTCGAATACCTCCAACAGTTTGGAGTGTTCCCAAATGTCCGAACCGGTGACGTAGATACGCAAGCGCTCGATGTATTGCTTCAGCACCGGAAGCGTATAACCTACCGTCAAGTTCTTCAGTCGTATGTAAGCGGCATTCTGTACCCACTTGTCCGAAGACTTGAAATTGAAGTCATTACCCGCATAGTTGTAAAGGCGAGGCCAGTAAGCGTCTTGGTTGTCTTCCGTCCAATAGTCGCGGTGAATCGTCCACGGCATCTGGCTCGTTTGATAGAAAGGAGCCAGCGCAGCTACGTCAATCAACATTTTACGTTTGCCCACGCCTTGGAACATCACCGATACATCAAAGCCTTTCCATTGAGCAGAGAGGTTCAATCCATACAAATAGCGTCCGTTCGAGTTACCCAAGTAAACCAAATCGCCCGGATCTTCCGGCGTACCGCTTCCCGTACCGATGGTATGATCCGGATTACCTTGTGCCACGTACTTCACATCGCCGCCGCTGACCTTACCGTCGTTGAACGACTGATAGCCCGGATGCGCCTCTTTGTAAGCTAAGTACTCCTCGCGGCTGCTCCAGAAACCGTCCGTCTTATATCCCCAAATGGTATTCAATTCATAACCTTCCAGCAGCTCGACCGCCCCGGCACTGATACTGCTTGCTCCATCGTATTCCAACAGGCGATTTTGGCTGTCCGACAAGTTAAAGGCTACCGAGTAGTGGAAATCCTTTATTTGGTCTCTCCAACCGATTTCCAAATCCCAACCCCAAGTTTTCAGACGGCCTACGTTCATGTTGGGTACACCGATGCCGATGAGGTGCGGCAATTGCAAAGCAGCCAACATATCGTCGTTGAATTTCCAATAATATTCAAAAGTAGCGGTCAGGCGGTTGTCGAAGAAGCCCAAGTCCACACCCAAGTTGGTGCTGCTGATTACCTCCCATGTCTTTTCCGAAGAAGCCAAATTCTTTTGGTAATAGGTGCTTTCACCCAAATAGCTGTCATCGCCTTTGCTAATCAGAGGCAGGTAGTCGTACAGGCCCAATACCGAACCGTTACCCAACTGTCCCCAAGAAGCGCGTACCTTCAAGTTGCTGATCCAATCCACGTTGAACCATTCCTCTTGGTTCACGCGCCATGCGGCCGACACAGAAGGGAAAGCGCGCCAACGCCTTCCAGGTGCCAGACGGGAACTGCCGTCATAACGGAAGTTGGCTTCCAGCAGGTACTTGTCCGCAAAACTGTAGTTGATACGTCCGAAGTAAGACATCATGGCCCACGGCTGTATCACATCGGCCAGTTCCGTATTGGTCGCCACGGAAGTATCGTAATAATTGAAAGAGAAGAAGTCGTTGGAGTTAAGATTCTGCGCCGTGGCGTTAATTTCATCCCGGCGGTACTTCTCGTAGCTGGTACCCAACAGGATATTGAATTGGTTCTTTTCCTTGATGTTGAAGTCATAGTTCACCGTGGCTTCCAATACATCGTGATAATCCCCGTATTTCCGTTTGTAGAGGGAGTTCGGATTGTTCGCTTGTGAGCGTATGCTGTTACCCAAACGGTCATACCATATTAATGTCCGCCGTTCGCGCGCCTGGGAATAATACCCGGCACGGCGTGACGCGCTCAGGTTGATGCGCAGTCCTTTCACGATATCCTTGATGGTCAAGTTGGCCTTACCGATGAAGTTCTCCCATTTGGTCGTGTTACTACCACCGTTCTTCATAATATCAATGGCATTGCTCTGCAAGTCGCCGTTGTAAAGTTGGTCGTCTTCCTCCGGATTGTAAATAGGCTGGCGTCCACGAGACGTGTACAGCAGACTCAGAACGCTACCTGCTCCGTACGAAGTGGTCTCCCGTTCGCGCGACTGGTATTGCACGTTGATGCCCAAAGTCACATACTTGTTGATTTCTGCATTGAACTTCGCCAACAAGTTGTAACGGTCGTTGTTGTCCGGACCATACTTCAAGATACCTTGTTTGGTATAAAAGTTACCGGACACCATATAGTTCATCTTCTGCGTACCGCCACTGACGGATACAGAGTGGCTTTGTTGACCCATCACGTCTTTTAAACCTTCCTCCATCCAGTTGGTTGATTGAAAGAAGTCCCAACGCCCGTTGGACAAGGGACGAGTATTGAAGTTCGGGTTGCCTACCCACGAGCTTTTTTCGGCATTCCATTCTGCGGCACCGTTGGCGGCAAGACGGCTTTGGTTAATCCAGTCCTGCTCTTCCCAAGCCGGCAGACGTTCCGGCATATTGCCCGGTGTGTTGAAAGAATAATAGCCGTTGTAGCTGACGCGCGGTTTGCCTTCCGTACCGTTCTTGGTCGTAACCAATACGACACCTGCTGCGGCACGTGCACCGTAGATGGCGCACGAGGCGGCATCCTTCAATACGGAGACGGAAGCGATGTCATTGGGGTTAAGCAAGGTCAAGTCGCCTTCCACACCGTCAATCAGCACCAAGGCACTGGCATCGTTCACGGAGGAGAAACCACGGATGCGCATGCCCGAAGTCTCCGAGCCCGGTTCGCCGCCAGAACGCAATATCGTCACACCCGGCATTTCGCCCTGCATGGCTGTCAATACATCCGATGCGGGTTTGGAGGCGATGGCTTCACCATCCAAAGCCGATACAGAACCGGACAAATTGACTTTCTTCTGCACACCGTAACCTACCACTACGACTTCTTGCAGATTCTGGCTGTCTTCCGACATCTTAACGGTTCCCTTGGCTTCCTGTGCGCTCAGTTCCAACGTTTTGTAACCGATGTAGGAAAAGACCAGCGTCGCGTTGCCGGGCACATTAATAATAAAGTTACCATCAATGTCGGTAATGACACCTGTGGTGGTTCCTTTTTCTTGGATGGACACGCCAATCAGCGGTTCGCCGTTGGCCGCGTCAATCACTTTTCCTTTTACAGATTGCTGTTGGGCTGCAACCTGCGTCACTGAGAAAAGAAGCATGCAGCAGCATAAACAGAACTGCATCCACTTCCATGAATGAATCTTTTTTCTCATGATATGAAATTTTAAAGTTAGTAAATAGCGGGAATAGACATTCGCACATCATCCCGCGTTAATTTTCGTTAGACAAATATAAGGACTTCCAAGCATACATATTACAATCTTATTGCTCAAAAATTCTACATGCCCGCTATTTACACTACATCACCAGTTTCTCAGCAGAATTTTAAAACGCTGATAATCATTATAATACTATATAAATAAGATTGCTCTATTTTCAGCGTCATCCGGTTCTGTCTCTACTTTCCGCTCACCTAGCTTCCGGACTCTCACCGTACACACTCCACAAGGAAACCACAAATTATACAGGTGAAACATGCTGTGAAAGATACATCTTTCACAACATCTCATTCAAAATCAGATTATTAGAACGCCGTGAAGGCGTGAAACTTACATCAGAAAGATTTGTGTAGAGGGTGAAACATCATGTTTTGCCTGCTCGGACACGGTTTGTTCTCAAGCTGCCAAATTACGTTTAATCAGAAGGTCGCTCCCATTTAATGGGACGAGGTGGGAGATTAAATCAGATGGGACGGGGCATTAAATGATAATTTATCTGTCTCAGGGAACGCAGAAGACGCAGAATACACAGATGAACGCAGACTTATATTTTTTCAGTGCAAATAGGCGAAGCCCTTTATTTTCTGCGAGCCTCTGCGCCCGTCTGCGTAGTCTGCGTTCTCCTAATCAGCCCGCTAAATTCCCATTTATGCTCCTCATGTGGATAAGAAAAATTCTCAATATTCATTTAGGTCAATGTGGTGCACTTCGATGTTTTGCTTAAGGAAAGTAGAGGCGGATTCTGCGAATTTTTCTTCGGATTCAGTGGTGTAATAAGTACAATGCGCTCCTCGTGTGCAACGTGTGTCCATTTCCGGATGACGCCGAAGGTAATCTTTCAGACTTTGTGCCACCAGTTCTCCTTGAGCCACAATGGCGATGTCTGCGGGCATGTACTGCTTAATTTTAGGTAGCAGGAGAGGATAGTGGGTACATCCTAAGATAACCGTATCTATCCGGTCGTCTTGTTTCAACAAGGTATGGATATATTTTTGCACGAAATAATCGGCACCGTCACCGTGCGCTTCGTTGTATTCTACCAAGGGTACCCACATGGGGCAGGCTTGACCGATGACTTGAATGTCGGGGAATAGTTTGTGGAGTTCCAATACGTAGGATTCGGATTTGATAGTGCCGGTTGTTCCCAATACACCAATGTGGCGGCTTTGGGTGAGATGCCCGACGTACTCTATGGTGGGGCGGATAACACCCAATACGCGTCTGGCGGGGTCGAGCTGTGGCAGGTCTCGTGTCTGGATGCTTCGCAGAGCTTTGGCGGAAGCCGTGTTGCATGCCAAGATGACCAAGTGGCACCCTAATTCGAAGAGGCGTCGGACGGCTTGCAAGGTAAATTCGTAAACGATATCGAACGAACGGGTGCCATAGGGTGTACGGGCATTGTCGCCTAAATAGATATAGTCATATCCGGGGAGGGCTTTCTGGATTTCGTTGAGGATAGTCAAACCTCCGTAACCGGAATCAAATATGCCAATGGGACCGGGTTGTGTAGGTAGCGCGAGGGACATGGGGTGGTTATAATAAAAAGGCACGGATTGCACGGATTTCACGGATGGTGTTCTCACAAATCCGCGTTCCGTGTAATCCGTGCCTTATCGGTAGATTATTTTCAAACTATTTAATGCCGAGCTGGGCTTTTACTTTAGCCGTTACGTCAATGCTTTCAGTGCCAATGTAAGCCACTGGAGTACGTGCAACGTCAAAGATGTAGATGACACCCTCAGCTTTGCCTACTGCTTGAACAGCTTCGTTCAGCTTGTTATAGATGGGTACCATGGCTTCTTGCTGTGCTTTTTCCATGGCTTGATAGGCTTCTTGCTGGAATTGTTGCTGGCGCTGTGCCATGTCTTGAACTTCTTTCTGACGTCTTTCCAGAATGTTTTTAGGCAGAGAGTCTTGCTGTTGAATCAGTTCCTGATACTTCCGGTTGAACTCCTGTTCTGAACGTTGCATCTCTTCTGTGTACTGTTTGGAAAGGGCTTCCAAGTCGGCTTGTGCCTTGGTGAACTCAGGCATAACGGTGATAACATCTTGTGAGTTCATGTGGGCGAACTTGGCTTGTGCCATTACTCCCAACGGGAGAATGAACATAACTGCGAGTAGTGCGAATTTTTTTAGCATAATATTGTTTTTTGATTAATTGTTTTCTTCTATAGGGCACAAATGTAATGTTTTTAATTGGAATATCCTAACCTTGCAAGAACTTCATTGCTTATGTCAATGTTAGGTGAGGCAAAAATAATACTTGTAGCAGATGCCCGGTCGGTCACAACGGCATAGCCTTGCTCAGTAGCGATGGCTTTCACGGCATTGTAGATATCATCTTGAATAGGCCCCATTAGTCGGGCTTGCATTTTAGCCATTTCTCCTTCCGGTCCGAAATATTTCCGCCGCAGGTCTGCCACTTCTTTTTCCTTCGCCACGATAGCATCTTCTTTTTGCGTACGTTGCTCTGCGGTGAGTTCCTGGGCAGTAGACTGATAGTCTTCATACATAGCTTTAGCTTCCTCAGCCAGTTTTTCCACTTCAGCTTGCCATTGTTCGGATGACTGCTCCATTTGCTGGTTGGCCGACTCGTAAGCAGGAATATTCTTCAAAATGTATTCCATATCAATCAGAGCGAACTTCTGCGCATGTGCCGTTAGGCTCATGACAGATAACAGAAGCATTAGTAAAAAGGGCTTTCTCATAGCGCTTTGTTTTTATTAAGTGAAACAATTATGTGTTAGAACTCTTGGCCCAAAATGAAGTGGAACTGGCTTCCGCCATATTGGGAAGAGCCATGAACTTTGTCGAAACCATAAGCCCAGTCAATACCCATCATGCCCACCATCGGGAGGAAGATACGAACACCCACACCGGCCGAACGTTTCAAATCGAACGGATTGAAATCGCCTACTTCCTGCCAAGCGTTACCGGCCTCAACGAAAGCAAGGGCATAGATACTGGTACTCGTTTCAAGCATCAGCGGATAACGTAACTCAAGAGCTAAACGAGTGTAGGCATAGCCTTCGTTACCGTAAGAGGCCAATGAACCGTTCTCGTATCCGCGGAGAGCGATGGTTTCCGTAGCATAATAAGAATATCCGGTCATACCGTCACCTCCCACTTCGAAAGTACCGAAAGGCGACTTCTTATACTTGTTGTAATGTCCTAACAGACCAAACTCCACACGTCCCATCAACACCGGCGTACGCTTTACGGCATAGGGGTCTAACAAAGGAATATACACTTTCGATTTGAATTTCCACTTGTGGTATTCCACCCATTTGTGCATCCGATTGATGTCATCCTGGTTGTTCAGGTTGTATTTGCTATAGTCTATTCCATCAAACAAAGAGTAAGGCGGAGTGAATTGTACAGAGAGCGAGAACTCTGAACCGGTACGTGGGTAGATGGGGTTGTCTATAGAACTACGTGCCAACGTCAAGTTGATGCTCAAGTCGTTACACTTACCGTTAGTAACGGGGAAATATTGCCAGTCGCTCAATACGTAGCGTTGGAAAGAAAGTTCGGCACTAATCTGGAAAAAGTCATCCGGCCATTTCAGGCGTTTACCGAACATGAGGGCTACACCATACATCTGTACCGACTTATCGGGGTCGTAATAGTTCTCATAGTTGATATAGTTACCGTAATTATAAAGGCCATATCCGTACATGCCGCTATAGAAACTGTTGTAGTAGTTGTTATAGAAAGCATCGTTGTAGTACTGGCTGCTGATGTCTGTCTGGCGTGAATAGAATGCCGATACAGAGAAGGCATTCGGGCGCTTCCCTCCGAACCAAGGGTCATAGAATGAAAGGCTGTATTGCTGGTAATAGCGGGCATTTGTCTGAGCACTGACGGTTAAAGTCTGCCCGTCTCCTTGCGGAAGAATACCACGATAATTCTCGCCCGGATGCAAAAGGTTTGCCAAAGAGAAATTGGTAAACTTCAGACTCAACTTACCAATGATACCCGTCTGTCCCCAACCGGCAGAGAATTCCACCTGGTCGTTTGCCTTAGATACCAATGGATAGCCTATGTCTACGGTTCCGTCTTCGGGGCGCGGCTTGATGTCCGGCTGGAGTTGTTCGGGGTCGAAGTGTCCCATCTGCTGAATTTCACGCAATGAACGCATCAACTGCTCACGGCTGAAGAGGTCACCCGGACGCGTACGGAGTTCACGGCGCACTACATTCTCATACACGCGGTCGTTACCGCTGATGATAATCTTGTTGATGGTGGCTTGGCGTCCTTCGAAGATACGCATTTCCAAATCGATGGAGTCACCCACGATGTTCACTTCCACAGGGTCGAGACTATAGAACAGGTAGCCGTTGTTGTAGTAGAGGTTACCGATAGCGTCTTCATCGGTAGTGGTACGTTCTTCCAATAACTTCTGGTTGTAGACGTCACCTTTCTTCATGCGGAGCAGATAGTTGAGTTGTTCCGAGGGATAAAGCGTGTTACCTACCCAGGTGATGTTACGCAGGTAGTATTTCTGTCCTTCCTCTATCTGCATGAACACATTCACGGTTTTCTCGTCATAAGGAGTTACACTATCCACCACAATCATAGCGTCACGATAACCCAACTCGTTATATTTGTCGATAATAAGCTGCTTATCCGCCTCATAGTTTTCTTCCACGAACTTCTTGGTACGGAAAAGGTTAATCAATTTGCCTTTTTCGTTTGTCTTTTTCATCACACGTTTCAGCTTCTTGGTCTTAATGGCCTTGTTGCCGACAATGGTGATTTGATGGACTTTCACTTTTTCCTTCTTGTCCACCTCAATGTCAATAATGACTTGATTCTCTTTAGTCTTGTCGTCACGTTGGTTAATGATGACTTCGGCATTCTTAAATCCTTTGTCATCAAAATAACGTTCTATTAGAGTTTTGGCGCGGTCTATCTGATTGGGGGTAATTTGGTTGCCTTTAATCATGGATATTTTGGCTTCCAAATCTTCCCGTTCAGATTTCTTCACACCGTGGAAATTCAGTTCGGACACACGCGGGCGCATTACTGCATGGATGGTAATCCAAGCTTTGTCATCTTCCACCTTGTCCAGCGTGATAGATACGTCGGAGAACAAGCCATGACGCCAATAATTTTTAATAGCCTGTGTAATTTCTTTGCCCGGTATTGAGATTATTTGTCCTTTGCTCAGTCCTGAAATGTTAATGATGACATAGTCTTCATAATTATCAGCGCCTACCACTTTGATGTCTGCTATCTCATACTTTTTTGGGGTGTTCGAATAGAGAACTACAGGTTTTTCTTCTTCGCTGGTTTGGGCACATGCCGGACGGGCATAGCCCATAAGGCAGATAATGGATACGAATATATAGAAAATACGACGATGCATGGTGGTATGTTTGATTTTCAACATTGTCTAATTAATAATGGTATTGGCGTTTCTACTTTATCTGTTCACTGGTTTTCCCAAATCTTCGTTCACGTTGCTGATAATCGTAAATGGCACGACACAATTCTTCTTCCCTGAAGTCGGGCCAATAGGTATCGCAAAAATACAATTCGGAATAAGCGCATTGCCAAAGCAAGTAATTGCTCAGGCGTATTTCACCTCCGGTACGTATCAGCAAATCGGGATCTGGCATGAAATTAGTGGCCAAATGTTGGTTTATAAAAGATTCAGTTATTTCATCGGAAGTTATCTTGCCCTCTTGTACCCATGCTGCAATGGCCTTGGCAGCTTCGGTCAGTTCCCAACGGGACGAATAACTAATAGCAAGCACCAGGCACATGCCCGTATTAGTGGCCGTACGATTGATGCAAGCCTCCAAACGATTTCGCACTTTCTCGGGCAATTTGTTAATGTCACCAATCACACGAAAACTGATGTTGTTCTTCATGAAAGTTTCTTCTTCGATAGAATCGAACAAGAGTGCCATCAACGCATTTACCTCATCTGTCGGCCGACTCCAATTTTCAGTAGAGAATGTATATAGAGTCAAGTATTTGACACCCAGCCTGGCGCATTCTTCGGCAATGACGTGTACGGTTTCCGCACCTGCCTGATGGCCAAAACTGCGTTCGTGCCCGCGTTGTTTGGCCCAGCGTCCGTTACCATCCATTATGATGGCTATGTGCTCCGGTATCCGGTTTGTATCAAGTCGCTCTTTATATGACATTTTGTAAAGTCCTTTATTAAAACTTCTTCAATTTGTTCAGGCATCCACGCCAGACTTCGTTGGTACCTTCACCTCCCCAAATGAACCAAAGGTAGTCATTCCGGTCACGAACAATGGTGTAAGAGGAACCGTTGGATACAAATGCTTCGGGAAGCCAAAATTTCTTATCGGTTTCTTTCCAAACGATACCACCTGTATCCGACAGGTACGTACTCGTCAGGTCGCCTCCAAATATGTATAAGGCTTCATTGTAGCCTATTAGATAAGGAGTGGTCATTGCCGGACAATATCCAGTTTCTGTATATAAATCTACCCACATGAGGCCGTCCATGGATGCCCAGGGCATGGTATGTTCACTTTCTATGTCGGAAGTTCCTATCAGAAATACTTGGCAAAGCCCGTTACTTGTTGCCTGCAAAGCCGTAGAAAAGTTTCGCGTAGGGAAGTCTTCCGGAACTTCTTCGCCTCGCGTCCATCCTGTAGTAGTGGTGTTAGTGCTACAGAAGTAGAGTTTCCCGTCGGTTTCGTCCTTCTGAATGGCACTTAGCGTGGCAGGCATAGCGCTGATTTCATTGGCGGGGAGGTAAGCAAGCAGGCGAGTAATGTTTCCGCTCAGTGTCTCCGACCGTTCCCATTGGATGCCGTCGTTCGAGGTATATACATCCCCTTGCGCGGTGTTGGCCATCAATGTTTCTTCAACATTGAGGATAGAGTTTAGGATAACGTCTTCCGGCAGGTTGACTTCGTTGTGACTATCCCAAGTGTTGGTGGCGGAAGGAATCGTGTTGGTTGTATAGACATTCTTGTTGGACGAGTATACCAATATGTCATCGTTCAACGTTACGGCCTTCAAGCCTTGGGGGGCTGATTCGATAATGGGAGCCGAAGCCATTTTTACCCATGAAAGAGAATCCGGGTCTTCCTTATGGACATTGATGCGCAAGGTGTAAGTGCGGCTGGTGAGGTTGTCAGGCGCATAAACGCGGAAAGTCATGCCGTTGCCTGATGCGGCAGGAAGCAGATTCTGTGCATTTTCAATGTTGAGCATCGTATCCGGGGTACCCGATGTGATGTATCCATATACCGAGAATGTGTCTATCAGGATGCTGTCTATGAGGGTGTCCGCATCCATCGGCAACGAATCCCGGTTGAATATCAGGCGCTGAATCTGGTCTATCTCAAATTTGTATTTCTTGCCATGAATGGTGTCCAATGCAAAAGCGTGTACGGTAGCGTCTGAACTATATGCGTACTCGGTATCAGAATCGAGGCACGAACTGATGGCTACAGACACAAAGACAAAACAAGCGATTATCAGTAGAAATTTTGTTCTCATTTACCACATAGTGTTATTTACAAGTTGCAAAAATAGGAACATTTTTTTCTATAATCCGCTTTACATAGAAGATTTATACAAAATTATAGATAAAATAACGCCATTATCCGATGAAAGGACCGGTTTTAGGGACAAAACTGAGAAAATCAGTCCCTCTTGGATGAATGACGAAACATTCAGGAAGAGGGGCTGACAGAGAAACAAGTAGCTATAAGGCTGTTACTTTACTTTTCGTCGTTTTGACGGATTTCCACGCGGCGTATCTTCCCGCTGATGGTCTTGGGCAATTCGTCCACAAACTCGATGACGCGCGGATACTTATAGGGAGCCGTGACGCGCTTCACGTGGTTCTGAAGCTCCTTGATGAGGTCGTCGCCCGCCTTGTCCTTGTATCCCTTGGAGAGGACGATGGTAGCTTTCACCACCTGTCCGCGTATCTCGTCGGGCACGCCGGTGATGGCGCACTCCACTACGGCGGGATGTGTCATCAGCGCACTTTCCACTTCGAAAGGTCCGATGCGATAGCCCGAACTCTTGATGACGTCATCGGCTCGGCCTACGAACCATAGGTAGCCGTCCTCATCTTTCCAGGCCACGTCGCCCGTATAGTAGATGCCGTCGTGCCATGCCTCGCGGGTACGCTCGGCATCGCGGTAGTATTCCTTGAACAGGCCGATAGGTTTGCCCTTGTCGGTACGGATGACGATTTGCCCCTGTTCGCCGGCTTCCACCGAACGGCCTTCGTGGTCGACCAAGTCTACGTCATATTGTGGGTTGGGCAATCCCATGCTGCCCGGCTTTGGCTCCATCCAGGGCATGGTGGCTACGGTGAGGGTGGTTTCCGTTTGTCCGAATCCTTCCATCAGCTTGATGCCCGTCAGCTTCTTGAAGGTCTCGAATACGGCGGGGTTCAACGCTTCGCCGGCGATGGTGCAATACTTCAAATGCGAGAGGTCGTATTTCGTCAAATCCTCGTGGATGAGGAAACGGAAGATGGTGGGCGGCGCGCAAAGCGAGGTGACATGATAGTCTTGTATCATTTGCAGGATGTTGGCGGGGGTGAACTTCTCGTGGTCGTAGACGAAGATGTTGGCTCCGGCTATCCACTGGCCGTAGAGCTTTCCCCATACGGCTTTGCCCCAGCCCGTGTCAGCGATGGTCAGGTGCAGGCTTTGCTCCGTTAGGTTGTGCCAGAAGCTGCCTGTCACGATGTGTCCCAAGGGATAGGTAAAGTCGTGTGCTACCATCTTGGGCTCGCCCGTGGTGCCGCTGGTGAAGTACATCAGGGAGATGTCATCGTTCGTGTTGGGATGTTCGGGACGGACGAAGGCGGGCGCTTCCTCGATGCCTTTGTGGAAATCCTGATAGCCTTCGGGCACTTCCGGCCCCACGCTAATCAGGGTATGTACGCTGGGCGATTCCGGCATGGCGGCGGTGATGTGGTCGGTGATGACCGACTCGCCTGCGCAGACTATCATTTTGATGTCCGCGGCGTTGCACCGATACACGATGTCTTTCTTTGTCAACAGATGGGTGGCGGGGATAACCACGGCTCCCAACTTGTGCAGGGCGATGATGCTGAACCAGAACTCCACGCGGCGTTTCAGGATAAGCATTACCATATCACCATGCCCGATGCCCAATGATTGGAAGTAGGAGGCCGTCATGTCTGTATAGTGCTTCATGTCGGCAAAGGTATATTGGCGGTGCTCGCCCTTGTCGTTTGTCCAAAGCAGGGCAGGTTTGTCGGGTTGCTCGGCGGCCCAGGCGTCTACTACGTCATAGCCGAAGTTGAAGTTCTCCGGCACGATAATCTTCAGGTTGTCTATGAAGTCTTGTTGAGATGTAAATGTCGTTTGTTTTAGAAATCTTTCTATCATAACCGTTATTTTAATGAAGAATTAAGAATGAAGAATTAGGTGTGAATGAGTCATTGTTTGTCATTCTTAATTCTTCGTCCTTCATTATTATAATATGATTGCCAGGAATTGTACGGTCTTACCGTCCAGTGCCTTCATGCCGTGGGGCAGATTAGAGTTGAAATAGATGCTGTCTCCGGGATTGAGAATAAGCTCTTTCCCACCGATGCTCAGCAGCAGACGTCCGGTGATGACGAGGTTGAACTCCTGTCCTTCGTGCGTGTTGTAGTGCATGGGGCGTTCGCCCGGTTCTACGGTCACGATGAAAGGGTCGGCCTTGCGGTCCTTGAATCCTGCGGCCAGTGATTGATACTTGTACACTTTTGTACGCTCCACGCTCACTCCCTTGCCTGCACGGGTCAGGAAGTAAGTACTCATTTTGGGCTCTTCGCCAAACATCAAGGCGTCCAGCGCGATGTTGTAGTGGCGGGCTATCTGCTGGAGCATACTCACGCTGATGTCATACTCGCCGCTCTCGGCCCGTTCATATTCCGCCTGGTCGATGCCGCAATCAATGGCGATGTCGGCCGGCGTCAGTTCCATGGCGTCGCGCAATCCGCGCAGGCGCTCGGCTATTTGTTTTATCTGTTCGTCCACGGTTCTATAATATTTAAGTTTACAGTTTTCATTTAGTACATGCACGCCTTCATCGCATTGATAATGGCCGACGGGAAGCCGTCGTGGTCCAACTGATTGATGCCCCGGATGGTGTATCCGCCGGGCGTGCATACGGCTTCTATCTCCTTGGCCGGATTGGCGTCGGGGGCTTCCAGCATCAGGGCGGCGCCCTTTAAGGTCTGAGCCACTAAGTCCTTGCCGTCGGAGGGCCGGATGCCCAACTCGATGCCCGCCTGCACGCAGGCCTGTACGTATTTCATTACATAGGCGATGCCGCACGAGCACAGGGCAGTGGCGGCGGCTATGTTTTTCTCCTCTATATATATTGTCTTGCCCATCTCGTCCAGCATGTCGGTCAGCGTCCGGTGTTGTTCGCCCGAAGTGTTGCGCTCGGCGATGAGCGTCATGCTTTGGCGGATGCGGATGGCTGTGTTCGGCACGATGCGGAACATCGCCATGTCCTTGTCCGGCACGTAGTGGGCCAGTTCCTCGAAGGAAACGGCGGCGGCCACGGACACCAGCACTTGGCTTTTGCGGAGTTTCAAGGCATGGAGCACGGGTTTCACCAGCCAGGGCTTTACGGCCAGGTAGATATATTCGGCGCCCGTCACGGCTTCCTGGTTGTCGTTCGTGACGTTGATGTCGGGAAATTCCTCTTTCAGTTTGTCCAGCTTGGGCTGCGAAGGGTTGGATACGTAAATGTCCTTTGTATCAATGGTCTGACCCAAGGCCAGTCCCCGTGCGATGGCGCCTCCCATGTTGCCTGCGCCGATGATTGCTATCTTCATACGTGTCTTTTGTTTGGGGTTATGCGGCAAAGGTATGTCTTTCTGCTTAGAAATGCAAGGAATCCGTAACTGATTGCGTATATTTGCCTGCAAAAAAACGCGGATTTATGGAAGAAACATTTGATTACGGCGAGATGCCGTGCTGTTTCATTCATTGTTTTAATATCCAGTGCCCGGGGCGGGGGAGTGCCAGAGGCAGCTGGTGGGGCGCAATGTGTAGCCGTCGGTGATGGTGTTTGACGAAAAAAAGGCGCATCGTTTATTACGACACGCCCTTCACTTGTTTCCCCGCCTGTCATTTCACCTGAATAACCAAATATTTGGATGTGCTCCAAAATTGTTCAGGGTCAGTAATCTTCAGTGTCAACTGGTCTTTGTCGTCTTCCTCCATGACGTAAGAGCCGGTGGGATGGTTGGTCAATACATCAGCCGACTTGGAATAAAGCTTGATTTCCTTGGTCGTGCGAATGTCGATTTCTGTGAAATAATCCTTGTTTATGTTTGCGTCTGTCATGACCTCGCCTTTTTTGAAGAGGCCGCTTCCTGTTAGGATGTTTTGGTCTTTCAACTCCTTCTTCGTGCCGAATACGAACCACGCAGTATGCAAGGCTTTATCCTGCCGGGCTACGGTCTGTGCTTTGGCTTCGTTTTCGAGAGTCAACTGCTCTTTTTGGGAAGATAAATCGGTTACGGCTGCGTCCAGCTCTTGGATGCGAATGTTCTTTGAGGCCAATTCAGCCTGCAGCTCTTCGATGCGTTGCGCTTTGGCTTCCAGTTCTTGGGTCAGCTGCTCAACAGCCCGTTTCAGCTGAGCGGAGGTGTTCTTGCTGTTCTTTAACATCTGCTGGAGTTTGGCTATCTGTTGCTTGTTTTCTTCCATTTGGTTACGGATGAACTCGATGTCCGAGGCAATTTGCTCGCGGGCTGTCAATGAGCCTTCGGCCACGGCGCCTCGTTGCAGATCCACTCGGTTTTCGGCAGCATTGATTTGGCGGAAGCCTTCTGAAATTTCGTTGAAAGTTCCCAGCATCTCATCCAATTCGGCATTCCGTTGATTCAACTCCAGTTTTAAGGAATCATTCTCGGCTTGCAATTGGCTTTTCCCTCCGCCAGAGAAATTATCGCACGAAGCCATTACGGCTGCGCACAAGGCTAAAATCGCTAATTTTTTCATACGTTTTCGTTTTTTTTGTTTTGGTTTTTATTTCATTTGTCTATTCCTGCTACAACAATAACTATCTCGCCCCGCGGTTCGTTTGTCGTAAAATGTTCGACAAGCTCGGCCAGTGTGCCGCGGACGGTTTCTTCATGCGCTTTGGATATTTCCCGTGCTACAGCTGCCTGCCTGCCCGGTCCGAAGCTCTCCGTGAATTGAGTGAGCGTCTTCAGTAGGCGGTAGGGCGACTCGTAGAAGACGAGGGTCCGCTCTTCTTCGCTCAGGGCTTTCAGGCGTGTGGCGCGTCCTTTCTTTTGGGGCAGAAAACCTTCGAAGCAAAAACGGTCGCACGGCAAGCCAGACGCAACCAAGGCGGGCACGAAAGCTGTGGGGCCGGGCAAACATTGCACTTCAATCCCCGCCCGGGCACATTCGCGCGCCAGGAGGAAACCGGGGTCGGAAATCCCCGGAGTGCCAGCATCGGATATAAGGGCGATTGTCTCACCGTCCAGGATGCGCTTCACCACGTTTTCTACCGTTTGGTGTTCGTTGAACTTATGGTGAGATTGCATGGCGTTTTTTATCTCGAAGTGCTTCAGCAAGATGCCGGACGTGCGGGTATCTTCGGCCAAAATCAAGTCGGCTTCTTTCAAGACTTGAATGGCCCTGAAGGTCATGTCGTTCAAGTTCCCTACTGGCGTTGGTACAATATACAGTTTTCCCATTTCGAATTATTTAATTGAAGTGTTTGCGTAAAATCTCCATAAATTCGGCCATCGCCTCGTTCTCGTCGGGCAACGGCACTTCCTCTTTTAATAACTTGATGGCTGCTTCTAAAGTGTCGGCCTCGTTCAGTGTGTCCATCATGCGGTTCATCCGTGCGGCGTTTCCTTCGAACAGCTCGCGCGTGAAACGGAATGAGTCGTTCAAACTGAGGCTGTGGCGCAGGCTCGTCTTCGCATTGACGCGGTCAATCCATCGCGGAGATGGAGCGGGAGTTTCCAGTGCCGCTTCGGGGTTTTCAGGGGCGGATGCCGGTTCAAGCAACCTTTCGGCTTCTTCGAACTGTCGTTCCAGTTTCTCTATCTGCATGCTCAGCCGTTCGACGCAATTCCGCAACGTCTGTACTTCCGTCCGTATGTCATTCAGGCATTCTTTCATACATCTAAATAATCTGTCCTATCAGTGTTATGAACGCAAATGTAGAAATAAATAATGAAAAAAACTCCACGTGCGGACAAAATGATTATTTTTGTGCCAAATTAACAAGAAAACCAGGATGATACTTCATCCTACCTATTGAATGTTATGGAGCGCAAAAAGATTACTTTCGACCTTTTTATACGTGGCATCCTCCTCGTTGCTACGCTCATCATCCTTCTGATGTTGGTCAAACGCCTGAGTGACGTGTTACTGCCCTTTTTCATCGCGTGGCTCATCGCATACATGATATATCCGATGGTGACCTTTTTCCAATGCCGCCTGAAGTTGAAAAGCCGCATTGTGGCCATCTTCTGCACGCTCCTTACGCTGGCGGGGATAGGCGTGGCCTTCTTTTATCTGTTGATACCGCCCATGATTCAAGAATTCGGGAGAGTGAAAGATTTGCTGATTGAATATTTCACTACCAATAGTTCTGCCAGCAATATCCCACATCGTTTGTCCGATTTCCTTCGTGAGAATATTGACCCGCAGGTGTTGAAGGATCTTTTCCAACAAAAGAATCTGCTGGATGCGCTCAAGGAAGCTGTTCCGCCTCTTTGGTCGTTGCTATCCGGCTCGCTTAACGTGCTCTATGGTGTGTTTACCCTTTTCATAATCCTGCTCTACATCGTTTTTATCTTGCTGGATTATGAGAGCATAGCCGGAGGATGGTCCTATCTGGTGCCCAAACGTTATCGTTCTCTGGTGGTTGGCATCATGAACGATGTCAAAGATAGCATGAACCGCTATTTTCGCGGGCAGGCTTTCGTGGCGTTGTGTGTCGGCATCCTGTTCTGCATCGGCTTTCTGATTATAGATTTTCCGTTGGCCATCGCCCTTGGGTTGTTCATCGGCGTGCTCAACCTGGTGCCTTACCTGCAAATTATCGGATTCGTCCCTACCATCATCCTGGCCATCTTGAAGGCAGTGGACACGGGCGGTAATTTTTGGCTTATCCTGCTTGCGGCCTTGGCGGTGTTTGCGGTGGTGCAAGCCATTGAGGACGGCTTTATCGTGCCCCGTGTCATGGGCAAGATAACCGGGCTCAATCCTGCTATCATCTTGCTTTCCCTCTCCATTTGGGGGTCGTTGATGGGCATGATAGGGATGATTATCGCCTTGCCGCTCACTTCGTTGATGCTGTCCTACTACCAGCGTTTCATTATTCATAAGGAAAATATGCATCAGGAAAAGAAAGATTCTCCGTCTGCAGAAGAAAATCTTTCCTAATATTTTGCAGTCGAAGAGATTATTTATATCTTTGCACGCGAAATGATGATTAGGTGGAGGGGCAGTCGAGGCTCCTCTTTTTTGTTCCTGTTAAAGTAAAGCTATGATAGAAAAAACTACCGTTTGCCAAATAGTAGACGAATGGCTGCAAGGAAAAGATTATTTTTTAGTGGAAGTGACCGTTAGTCCAGACGAGCGTATTGTGGTGGAAATCGACCATAAAGACGGAGTATGGATAGAAGATTGCGTGGATTTGAGCCGCTACATTGAAAGCCGGCTGGACCGTAACAAGGAAGACTATGAGCTGGAAGTGGGCTCGGCAGGCATAGGCCAGCCCTTCAAGGTGTTGCAACAATACATCAATCATATAGGCAATGAAGTGGAAGTGCTGACGCGTGACGGACGCAAGCTCTGCGGCGTGCTGAAGGACGCTGCGGAGGAGAACTTTACGGTGACGGTGCAAAAGAAGGTAAAGCCGGAAGGTGCCAAACGCCCGCACATGGAACCGGAGGACATTACTTTGGGATATGAAGACATTAACTATACGAAATATTTAATCAGCTTTAAATAAAGAGACAGACGAATATGGCCAAGAAAGAAGATGCCATCAGCATGGTGGACACGTTTACGGAGTTTAAGGAACTGAAGAACATTGACCGCACTACAATGGTGAGCGTGTTGGAAGAATCGTTCCGAAGCGTGATAGCGAAAATGTTTGGGTCGGACGAGAATTATGACGTGATTGTAAATCCTGATAAGGGTGATTTTGAGATATGGCGTAACCGGGAAGTGGTGGCTGATGAGGACTTGACGGACCCTAACAAGCAAATCTCTCTGAGCGAGGCGCAAAAGATTGACGCTTCCTACGAGGTGGGTGAGGAAGTGACGGACGAAGTAGACTTTGCCAAGTTCGGACGCCGTGCCATCTTGAACCTGCGTCAGACATTGGCCTCGAAGATTCTTGAATTGGAAAAAGATAGTCTATACAATAAATATATAGATAAAGTAGGGACCATTATCAGTGCCGAGGTTTACCAAATATGGAAAAAAGAAATCCTGTTGTTGGATGATGACGGCAATGAATTGTTGTTGCCTAAGACGGAACAGATACCCTCGGACTTCTATCGCAAAGGCGAAACGGCTCGTGCCGTAGTGGCCCGTGTGGACAACAAAAACAATAATCCTAAGATTATTCTGAGCCGGACATCTCCCATCTTCCTGCAATGCTTGCTGGAGCAGGAAGTGCCGGAAATCAACGATGGCCTTATTACCGTCAAGAAGATTGCCCGCATCCCTGGTGAGCGTGCCAAGATTGCGGTGGAAAGTTATGATGACCGCATTGACCCGGTAGGAGCCTGCGTAGGCGTGAAGGGGAGTCGCATACATGGCATCGTGCGCGAGTTACGCAATGAAAATATAGACGTAATCAATTATACGGCCAACACGCAGCTCTTCATCCAGCGCGCGTTGAGTCCTGCAAAGATTTCGTCTATCCGCCTGAATGAAGAAGAGCATAAGGCGGAAGTGTTCTTGAAGCCGGAAGAAGTGTCATTGGCCATCGGTAAGAACGGACAGAATATCAAGTTGGCCAGCATGTTGACGGAATATACCATTGATGTCTTCCGCGAATTGCCCGAAGGAGCTCCCGAAGACGAGGATATCTATTTGGACGAGTTCCGCGATGAGATTGAAGGATGGGTTGTCGACGCCATCAAGGGCATCGGCATTGATACGGCAAAGGCCGTCCTGAACGCCCCGCGCGAGATGCTGATAGAAAAAGCGGACTTGGAGGAAGAAACAGTAGATGACGTGCTGCGTATTCTCCGTAAGGAATTTGAAGAGTAAAAAGGCAATTTAAGTTGTAAGTTGTAAACTATCATAGATGACGATAAGGTTAAATAAAGTAACGAGAGATTTGAATGTAGGCATTACGACGGCTGTCGAATTCCTGCAAAAGAAAGGATTTGTCGTGGAGGCAAATCCTAATACCAAAATAACGGATGAGCAATTTGACTTGTTGAAGAAGGAGTTCAGTACGGATAAGGTTCTGAAAGAGAAATCGGAGCGTTTCTTGCAGGAACGTCAGACGAAAGAGCGCAACAAAGGTTCGGTTGCCATCGAAGGGTATGGACCGAAAGAGACGAAAGCTAAAACTACTGAACAGAAGGCGGTCGTCTCAGGTGACTTGCGTCAGAAATTTACGCCGCTTGGAAAAATCGACTTGAACCATCCGGGAAAATTCAAACCTATAGTAGAACCTGTAGAAGAGGTGGAGAGTAGACCTGTGGAGCCTGTTGAGTCTGAGCCGGAACCGGTTCAAGAACCGGAGGAGGCACAGGCTGAACAGCCTATGGTAGAGGCTCCTGTTGAGGCTGATGAAAATGTGCAGAAATCGGAAACCGACAAAACAATGATGGACGGAACCTCTATTGAGGAAGGTAAGTCAGACACAGAATTTGAAGAAGAAAACATAGAAGAACAAAGTCAAGAACCTATGAAAGAGGGAGACAAGCAAGAAGAGGTTTTCCAGTTGCGCAAGCCTGAATTTGTGTCAAAGATTAATGTCATCGGACAGATAGATTTGGCCGCGCTCAATCAATCGACCCGTCCGCGGAAGAAGTCGAAAGAAGAAAAACGGCGTGAACGTGAAGAGAAAGAAAAACAACGCCAAGACCAAAAACGCCAAATGAAGGAAGCCATCATGAAGGAAATACGGCGTGAGGACAGCAAATTAAAGGACGAACGGGACGGGGAAACCAATAGCAAGAAAAAGCGTGTACGTATCAATAAGGAAAAGATTGATATAAACAGTGCTGCCGACAGCTTTAAGAAAGGTGGTGGAGGAGACCACGGGAAAGGCGGAAATGTTCAAGGCTCCGGCAAGAAGAATAAAGACCGCTTCAAGAAACCCGCCATCAAGCAGGAAGTGAGCGAGGAAGACGTAGCCAAGCAGGTAAAGGAAACCTTAGCACGCCTCACCGCTAAAGGTAAGAACAAAGCTGCGAAGTACCGTAAGGAGAAACGTGAGCAGGATGCCGAACGCCGTCAGGAGCTGGAGAACCAGGAACAGGCTGACAGCAAGGTGTTGAAGCTGACGGAATTCGTGACGGCTAACGAGCTGGCCAGCATGATGAACGTGCCCGTTACGCAGGTCATCGGCACTTGCATGAGCGTGGGCATCATGGTGTCCATCAACCAACGCCTGGATGCGGAGACCATCAACCTGGTGGCCGAAGAGTTCGGCTTCAAGACCGAATATATCAGTGCTGAGGTAGCACAGGCCATCGTCGAGGAAGCCGATGCCGAAGAAGACCTTCTGCCGCGTGCGCCTATCGTCACGGTGATGGGACACGTAGACCACGGTAAGACATCGTTGTTGGACTACATCCGTAAGTCCAACGTCATTGCGGGCGAGGCAGGCGGCATCACGCAGCACATCGGCGCTTACCACGTGACGTTGGAAGACGGTCGCAAGATTACCTTCCTCGACACGCCGGGTCATGAGGCCTTCACCGCCATGCGTGCCCGTGGTGCCAAGGTGACGGACGTGGTTATCGTCATTGTGGCAGCCGACGACAACGTCATGCCGCAGACCAAGGAGGCTATCAACCACGCTATGGCTGCCGGCGTGCCCATCGTATTCGCCATTAACAAGATAGACAAGCCGTCCGCCAATCCGGACAAGATAAAGGAGGAACTGGCCAATATGAACTACCTCGTAGAGGAATGGGGTGGCAAATATCAGTCGCAGGACATCTCCGCCAAGAAGGGTATCGGTGTCAGCGAACTGTTGGAGAAGGTATTGCTGGAGGCTGAAATGCTCGACCTGAAGGCCAATCCCAACCGCCGCGCCACCGGATCCATTATCGAGTCGTCCTTGGACAAGGGACGCGGTTATGTGGCCACGGTACTCGTTTCTAACGGCACGCTTCGTGTGGGCGACATCGTGTTGGCAGGCACGCACTACGGCAAGGTGAAAGCTATGTTCAACGAGCGTAACCAACGCATGAAGGAGGCCGGCCCGTCCGAACCCGCCCTCATCCTGGGCTTGAACGGAGCGCCTGCCGCCGGTGATACTTTCCATGTCATCGAGACGGAGCAGGAAGCACGCGAGATAGCCAACAAACGCGAACAACTGCAGCGCGAACAGGGCCTGCGCACGCAGAAGATGCTGACCCTCGACGAAGTGGGACGCCGCCTGGCTTTGGGCGACTTCCATGAGTTGAACATCATCGTCAAGGGCGACGTGGACGGTTCGGTGGAGGCGTTGAGCGACTCGCTCATCAAGTTGTCCACGGAACAGATACAGGTGAACGTCATCCACAAGGGCGTGGGGCAGATTTCGGAGTCCGACGTATCGTTGGCCGCCGCTTCCGACGCCATCATCGTGGGCTTCCAGGTACGTCCGTCGGGCAGTGCCGCCAAGCTGGCCGAGCAGGAAGGTGTGGACATCCGCAAGTATTCCATCATCTACGACGCCATCGAGGAAGTGAAGGCCGCCATGGAGGGTATGCTTGCCCCGACGGTGAAGGAACAAGTGACCGCCACCATCGAGGTGCGCGAGGTGTTCAACATCAGCAAGGTGGGCCAAGTGGCCGGTGCCATGGTGAAGACAGGCAAGGTGAAACGCAGCGACAAAGCGCGCCTCATCCGCGACGGCATTGTGGTCTACACCGGCGGCATCAACGCCTTGAAGCGCTTCAAGGACGACGTGAAGGAGGTAGGCACCAACTTCGAGTGCGGCATCAGCCTGACGAACTGCAACGACATCAAGGTGGGCGACGTCATCGAGACCTACGAGGAAGTAGAGGTGAAGCAGACGCTGTAATAATCATATAAATAAAAGAGGATAAGTCATGACGGAACTGATAGTGAAAGTAGAAGACACCAGCTTGTTGCCCGACTTGAAACGGGCCATCAAGCTGCTGCGGGGAGTAACTTCCATTGCTGTGAAAAAAGAGAAATCCGCAGATACGACCTTGCGGGCCATACATGATGTAGAAGAGGGACGTACCGTGAAGTGTACGGACTTTGAAGACTATCTAAAGAAAGTGCAATGAATTATCAGTTAGAGTTCACCCGTCAATATCTAAAAGATTTGAAGCGGGCGCGTAAACGTGGGTTGGAGGAAGAGAAGCTTAATAAAATCATCTTGCAATTAATAAAAGGTGAGGAACTGCCGGTCTCCAATCGTGATCATGCCTTGACAGCGACTTATTCTGATACACAAACCTATGACTATCATTGACATTACAATCCTCGTCATCATCAGCGTCGGCATTCTGTTGGGAATCGTCAAAGGAGCGTTGAAGCAACTGGCGGGGCTGCTGGGACTGATTGTGGGCCTGCTGGCCGCCAAAGCCTTGTATGCCACTGTGGCGCAGGAGGTCTTCAGCCATGTGACGGACAACCTGACCGTGGCGCAGGCACTGGCTTTCCTGGCCATTTGGGTGATTGTGCCGCTGCTCTTTTGGGGCGTGGCCTGCGTGCTGACCAAGGCTTTGGACACCGTCTGCTTAGGCTGGGTGAACCGCCTGTTGGGCGGCGTGCTGGGCGGGGCGGTACATGCGTTGCTGGTCAGCCTGCTAATCTGTGTGCTGGAGGCTGTGGACACGAAAAATGATGTCTTCAGCAAAGGACAGAAGTTGGAATCGATACTCTACTACCGCATGGAGCCGTTGGCCGGACTCTTCTTCCCCGCCGCCAAGGATATTACCGAACAAATCTATAAAGAGATTAACGATGCAACCGAACGAATCTGACAAGAACAAAGATAACAACGAACTGGTGCGACGCCTGGCGGAGGAGAAGTACAAATACGGCTTCACCACCGACGTGCATACCGACATCATCGACCGCGGCCTGACGGAGGACACCGTGCGCCTCATCTCCGAGAAGAAGGGTGAGCCCGCCTGGCTCCTGGAGTTCCGCCTCAAGGCCTACCGCCACTGGCTGACGATGGAGATGCCCGCGTGGGCACACCTCCGCATCCCGGAGATAGACTACCAAAGCATCTCCTACTACGCCGACCCTACGGCGCAGAAGAAGGACGCGCCCAAGTCGAT